>NZ_JBIWAP010000049.1:0-65178 GCF_044760075.1 Kitasatospora sp. NPDC098663
TGACAAGAGAGTTTGCGCAACTTCCGACACCGGAGGAGGGTAACGACGTCAAGGTCACCGACTGGATCACGTCGGTTCGCGCTGTCGACCTGCCCCACCTGCGCTCCTTCGCGAACGGCCTCGAAATCGACCGGCCCGCTGTCAACGCCGGACTCACCCTTCCCTTCCACAACGGCCGCACCGAAGGCGTCAACACATGGACCAAGAGGATCATGAGGCAGATGCACGGCCGAGCTGGATTCCCCCTGCTACCTGCATCCTCCTCCAGTGATTGCTTTACAGCGCTACCACCGATTGCGGGACTGAGCCGAAATCCTGATAGACCCGTTGGGGGGCTCGGCGCCGCCCTTCGGTTGGCTTCGACGGCTGCTCTGTGTCTTCCAGGTTCCGGTGATTCTCCGCCGGTCCGGTGAGAGACTGCCGGCGAACAGAACGATCCGGGGGTGGGGCATTGAACGGTGTGTGGGCCGTGGTGGCGGCTGTCGGGGTCTTGGCGGTGGTCTGGTTCGCCGTTCACTTCGGTCGTGGGTTTCGGCAGCAGCAGCGGGAGTCGGCTCGGCGCGATCTGATCGCGGTCTCGGATGCCCGGGATGGGGTGAGGACCTTGAGCGGTCTGTTGGAGGGGGTGCCGGTGCTGGCGTTCGTGCCCCCGCTCGCTGCGGGCCGCAGCGTACCGGTCGGGTGGTTGTGGATCAGGGTGGCGCACGACGCTGACGGGTCCGTCGTCCATCGGGACGGCTGGGCTCTCACCTATGCCGGTGCCCGCCGCGCCGCGGGTGCGGCGTTGCGTATGCGTCGTACCGCTGTCGAGTACACGTTTCAGCGCTGAACGTGCCGGGCGGCTCTGACCGCTCTCGGGCGGGCCGGGTGGGCAACGGGTCCATGGGCCTGCGGCCGTGCCGGGCGTGTCACGGTTGGTTTCGGGCCGTTGGCCCGTGAGCGCTAGCGTGGTCGCGGCAGCCCGTGAGGGGGCGGCGGGCGTGCTCTGGCCCGCTGGGCCGATGGACGGACCCGGCCGAGGGAGCTGGTAGGGGTATGACGGACGACGGGCTGTTCGGTCAGCTGCCGGCCGCCGACGACGGGCGGGAGCAGTGCCGGGAGTGGGCGGAGCTCCTGACCGCGTGGGCGGAGCAGCGGATCGGGGTTGTGCTGCGGCGCGCTGAGGTGGTGGAGCGCCTTGCGGCGACGTTGCACGGGCTTCCCCGGCGGCCGGGCGCGTACGGCACGCCGTTGCTGACGATGTCGCTGGCCGAGGTGGCGGTGGCGGCGGGGAGTGATGAGGTGGGCGGGCTGGTGGGGCGGGTTCTGGCGTGCCACCGGGCGGATGTGGCTGTGGGGGCGGTGCCGGTGGTGGACGGGCGCCGTCGGGCGCTCGCGCGGATGCTGCGGGAGGACGCCGACGGCGGTGTGCCGGCTGCTCTGGCTGGCAGTACCGTGCTGAACGGCCGGGTCTCGCCGTGGGTCACGGCGGTGGTGGTCGACCGCGGGCCGTCGGCGGCCCCGGTCGTCCACCTGTCCCTCTACCCGGCCTTCGGGGACGTGCCGTACGGGGGCGGCGGCCCGGACGGCGGCTGGGACGACGCGGTCGTCTCGTTCGGCCTGACTGCCACCGGGCCCGGGGTGGCCGACACCCTGCATGAGGGCGTCGCCTACGGCCATCTGCTGGTCGCGCTGCCGGGCCTGGACGGTGTCCCCGCGGAGGTTCCGCTGGGCCGCCTGCTGCACAGGCACCTGTGCGACGACATCGTCGGCGTCCTCTCGCCCCGGCACTGCGCGGTGTTCCTGGAGCGGGGGGAGCGCCGCCGTGACCGGTGGCGGCCCCTGCTCGCCGAGCTGGAGACGGAGCCGGGGCAGTCCGTATGGGCCGGTCCCGCCCTGTGTGCCTGGAGCACGTGGGCGGCGCTGCGCCGGTGGGGTCTGGCCGAGCCGGCCGGCGGCCTGGTCCGGGGGCGGGTGCGTCCGGACGCTGTGCTGCCGCTCGCCGGGGCCCTGGAGGTGGTCGCGCCGGACGGGGTCCGCACCACTGCGGTGATCACCGCGTCCCGGCTGGTCGACTGGAAGGGGCCGGCGTGGCGCGGCCTGCCCTGGGAGCAGGGCGGTCAGTAGTCGACGTCTCCCGTGGCGCCGGCCGTCAGCACGACGTGGACGGCACCCAGGGCCCGCAGGGCGTCGTCCAGTACCGGTGGCAGGCTGGACCAGGTCGGGCCTGGTTCCAGGTCGTCCATGGTCAGCGCGGCGGCGGGACGCAGTGCCGTGGCACAGTTCGACAGGAGCGTTCCCAGGCGTCCCTGGGCTGTGAGGGCATGGCCTTCGAGGACGTGGAGGTTGTCGTGGAGCCAGGCCAGGTGCGCTGCGTCGTCGGCTTCCTCGGCGCCGGGCTCGCCGGTACGCCGGTGGGGCATGCGGCCGGCCCGGGTCAGGATGTCGGCGGCGGCCCGCCCCTCGTGCTCGGTGAAGGCCCACTCGCGGCGGTTGAGCGCGTGCCCGGCCTCGGCCAGGTAGGGGCGGACGGCCTGATGGAGCGGGCTGGGGGGTTCGGTGTCGTGGTCCGCGCGCATCCGCCACAGCGGCATGGCGGGACCCTGTGGCGAGAGCGCCAGGCGCACCAGGTTCCGCAGGACCTGTTCGGGGGTGAGGCCGGGCAGGCGGGGTGTCCAGGAGTGCCCGCACACACACGCCAGGCGGGCGGGTGCGCCCCAGGTTCCGCTGACGCTCAGGCCGCGGTCGGCCGTGCAGGCCGGGCAGAACACGTCCAGGTCAGACGTCGGGGGGCTGTTCAGCCAGAACACCCCGCCGAAGGTGTTGCCGTAGTCCGCCCGGTGGTGGCAGACCTCCAGGGTCAGGGTGCCGGCGCCGTCGTGGCCGATGCGGCTGGTGGCGAAGTTCCAGGTCACGGAAGCACCCTAGACCGTGACCGCGCCCGGCAGGGCGGACTTCGCACGTCGCGCTCACGGGAGGCTGCGCTGTTGCGCCGGACCGGTCCAGGGCGCGGGGCGGACCGGGGGCTGGCGCGTTCACGCGTTGTGGCGCTCGGTGGCGCCGCTGGGCAGGGGGATCGTCGCCACCGGGGTCCAGGACATCGTCCAGCCGCTCAGGCCTGCGGGCCGGGGCTGCCGGGTCCAGGTCACGTCGAGGAGTTCGACCGCGTCGATGGTCAGGGGGACGTGGCTGGGGCTGATCCGGCGCAGCGCGGATTGCAGGGTGTCGGAGGAGGCCGTGTCGTAGGCGTAGCCGAGGGAGAGGTGGGGTCGGCCGCCGTGGTGGAGGAGGGCGCCGGGTCCTCGTGTCTCGTGGATGGCTTGGCGTACCCGTTCGCGCAGGGCGAGGAGGTCGCCGTCGGGGTGGAGGTCGAGCAGGGCTCCGGCGCTGTTGGCGATCGGGGAGCCTGCGGTGAGGTGCAGTGGTGGGGTGTCGCGCAGGTGGCGGGTCAGGGCTCGGGTCAGCGCGGCGCGGTCGGGCTCGGTGATCGTGTCGCTGGTGGTGTCGGCGATCATCTCGATGGTGCAGTGCAGGAGTTCGTTCTGGGGGGTGATCGGGTAGGGGGCCATGGCCTGCGCGCACGCGGCGAGCAGGCGGGCCAGGGCGGGTTCGCTGCGGTCGGGGCGGGCGTAGACGTGCAGGACGGAGGCGCCGTCGGGCCAGGGCGCGCCTCGGTAGGACGGCACGAACTGCCGCATTGGTTCTCCGTTCGGGTAGGGGGTGGATGGCTGCCACGGCGGGTGGGGTGCGGTTGGGCGGGTCAGGGCGTGCCGAGAGGCACCTCGTGGAGGCGTTCGAAGGTGTAGCGGGCGGTGTCGGGGTGCTGGCGCTCCCAGACCAGCCACACGCTCGCGATGGTGGCGGTGGTGCGGATGCCCGGCCGGATGGCCCGGCCGAGGTCGGAGGCCAGGCGGTCGGAGAGGGCCGCGAGGTGGGGGGTGTCGGTGTCCTGGACGCCGTAGCCGGCCGACATGTGGCACCAGAAGTGGTCCTCGGCCGGGGGGAGTTCGAGTCCGGCCGCGGTCAGTGCGGTGCGCACCCGGCGGTAGAGCGCGTCCGGCCCGTGTTCCGGCCAGATCTCCGCGAGCGCGGCCGATCCTCCCGCGCGGGCCGGGCCGATCTCGACGGTGAACGGGTCCAGGTCGGCGAGTTCGTGCCGGACGGCGTCGGCGGCGTCGGCGATCAGGGCGGCGTCCACGCGGGTGCCGTCGGCGGTGTGCGCCCGGATGGACTGGATGGTCATGTGGAGGTCGTCGGCCGCGACGGGGGCGACGATGTCGGGGTAGCGGGAGGTGATCTCCCGCAGGCGCTCGAAGTAGGTGATCACCCGGGGCTGGTCCTGGGGCAGCCACAGGACGTGCGGGCGCACCCAGTCCTCGTCCGGGCCGCCCTCGCGGCCCCAGCGGCGGCGGCTGGTCATGAACTTCCTCATGCTGCCGCCTCCCTGGTGGTGATCTTCGCGGGGTCGAGGTCGATCCAGACCGGGCGGTGGTCGGAGGCGAGGGTGCTGGCCTCGCTGACGTGGACACCGTAGCCGGTCAGGGCCGGGGCGACGTGGCGGGTCGCCAGGACGAGGTCGATCCGGCGCTGCCCCCACGGGTCGGGGTCGCCCTGGCCGTCGCGCCAGTAGCCCACCGTGGGCTGCCACGGCACGCCGAGGTGGGCGGCCGCGTCGGTCATGAAGCCGCGCCGCAGCAGGGCGGCCGTGGGCCTGCGGTCGGCCAGGTTCGTCCCGCCGACCGTGTCCGGGAGGCACTGGTACTCCAGGTCGTCGTGGTCCTGCCCGCCGTAGGGCTCGGCGTCGTAGTAGCCGCCGGTGGGCGAGGACGCGGCGCAGATGCTGTTGAAGTCGCCCAGCAGCACGCCGGACGCGACCCCGCCGGTGCGCCGGAACAGGCCCTTGAGCCGCAGCGCCTCGTTGTAGCGGGCGTCGGGCCGGAACGGATCACCGTGGTAGCTCGCCACCAGCAGGGGCTCGGTGGCGCCGACGTCGAGCGCCAGGGTGGTGACGCCGTGCCAGAAGTCCGGGGCGCCGACGGCGCGCAAGGCGCCCGGCACGGGGGCCACGGTGTCCGGGTTCCACAGGATCGCGGTGTACCAGGGCCGGTGGGCGTTGTGGCACATCGCCGCGCCGGCGGGGCCGCCGGGGAGCGTGCAGGCCAGGCCGCAGTCGGCCGCCAGAGCGCGGATGATCTCCGCGGCGGCGTCGTCCCACCGGTCGGGGCCGGTGGTGTCGACGAGGATCTCCTGCACGGTCAGGACGTCAGGGGCCATCTCCCGGATCGCGGCCGTACGCGCCCGGCTCCTGGCACCGTCCTCTCCGGGGCGGACCTTGTAGGCGTTCAGGTTGGCAAAACGCACGTTTGTTCCTTCCAGGCACTGGCGGGTGCGGCCCGGATGCGGGCCGCACCGGGGTTACGGTCGGGGGCCGGAGCGGCCGGTGTGTTCGGCCTTGCACCCCTCGGCGAGGGCGAGCACGGCAGCGGCGAAGCCGCGCCGCCAGCGGGACGGTACTCCCAGCCGTCGGGCCACCTCGACCAGGTCGGTGGGTTCCTCGGGGAACGCGTCCAGGTCGCCGGGGGCGAGGGCCAGCCGGGTGGTCACCCACGCGACCACCTTCGGGGTGGGCTGGCGGTGCCCCGTCTCGATCCGGGACATGTACGCCGTGGAGAACCTGCTCCCGGCCAGCTGGCGGATGCTCAGGCCGTGCTGCCGGCGCAGCTGGCGCAGTCGGTCGCGCCGGGGGCCGGTGGCGTTCGTGGTGCGGACCGTGAGGTCGATACGGCGCAGGCCCGTCAGGACCAGGCACACTCCGGCCTCCTGCCCGTGCGCGCAGCGGCTGCTCGCGTACACGGGGCCCAGGGCGGCGGACGCCGTCAGGGCGAGCCGGTCGGCGACCGGTCCCGGGTCACGGTCGGTGGTCAGCGAGACGTCCAGGTCGGACCAGACGTCGAGGAGCGGGCCGCCCCGGGCGGCGGACCCGGTCACCTCCAGTGCGTGCACGACGGGGTCGGCGTCCGCCAGTGCGCGAAGCACCGGCAGGGTCCGGTCCTGCCAGCCCACGAGCGGCAGGCCTGCTGTGCCCGGCCCGAACGGCCGGTCAGCGGGTTGTCGTGTCATGACGTCCTCCAGTGGTGGCGTGACTGCGGTGTGCGGGCGTCGGATCGGGGCGGTGGGAGCCCGGCCGCGCCCGAATCCGCGGGTGCGGCCCGGCCGGTGGCGACGCCCTGGAGGCGGTGCGGCGTGTGCGCGCTGGCGGATGTCTCGCGGGCGGGCGCCTGGATCATCACGTTCCCTGGAGAGCGGCTTCACCTGCGGGTTCGTGCGTCGGTAGGGAGTTCTGCGCCGGTTGGACATCGGAAACGGACTCTGGACACGGGATTCGGGACCCCGCAACGGAAACGTCGGCCCGCGCGGAGAACGTGGACAGGGCGCGGCAGGAGTCGGCGAGGGCCCACATGGAGAAGGCCTGCGGGAAGTTGCCGAGTTGGCGCCGTGTGAGCGGGTCGTATTCCTCGGCGAGCAGGCCAAGGTCGTTGCGCAGGGCCAGGAGGCGGTCGACCAGGTCCCGGGCTTCCTGGTCGCGGCCGATCATGGTGAGGGCGTCGGCGAGCCAGAACGAGCAGGCGAGGAAGGCGCCTTCGTGGCCGCGGAGCCCGTCCACGTTCTCGGCGCCCTCGCCGGTGCGGTAGCGCAGGACCAGCCCGTCGGGGGTGGCGAGTTCACGTTGGACGGCCTCGACGGTGGCGATGACGCGTTTGTCGTCGCCGGGCAGGAACCCCACGACGGGGATCAGCAGCAGGGACGCGTCGAGGTCGCGGCTCCCGTAGTACTGGGTGAACACGCCGCGTTCGGGGTCGATGCCGTGGGCGCAGACGTCGGCGTGGATCTCCTCGCGCACCGCGCGTAGGCGTGCCACGGCGAGGCCGGTTCCTCGGCGCCGGGCCAGCAGGGTGGCGGCCCGGTCGAAGAACACCCAGCTCATGACCTTGGAGTGGGTGAAGTGCCGTCGCGGGCCGCGTACTTCCCAGATCCCCTCGTCCGGCTCGCGCCAGCGCCGCTCCAACTGCTCGGCGAGCGCGAGCAGCAGCTCGTCGGCGTCCCGGTCACGGGGCAGCCCCGCGTCGTCGGCCAGCAGCAGGGCATCCGCAAGCTCGCCGTAGACGTCGAGCTGCACCTGGCCGGCGGCGGCGTTGCCGATGCGCACCGGCCGGGAGTTCTCGTAGCCGGGCAGGTGGTCCAGGATCTCCTCGTCGGTGTCCGTCGCGCCGGAGAGCCGGTAGAGCGCCCGCAGGTTGGCGGGGTCCACCACGCTGGTGAGCCAGTCCCTCCACGCCCCGGCCTCCTGGACGAAGCCCAGCCGCAGCAGGCAGGAGACGGTGAGCGCGGAGTCGCGCAGCCAGGTGAAGCGGTAGTCCCAGTTGCGTTCGCCACCGAGCCGCTCGGGCAGGGAGGTGGTGGGCGCGGCGACGGTCCCGCCGTCCACGTGGCACATGGCCTTGAGGGTGAGGGCGCAGCGCACCACGGCCTCGCGCTCCGGCCCGGTGTAGGTGCAGCTGGAGGACCACGCGTGCCAGAACGCCAGGGTGTGGCCCAGGGCGCGGCCGGTGTCGGGCGCGGCCGGTGGGTGGTGGCGGGCCTCCTGCCAGGTGAGGGTGAGGACGACGCGCTGTCCGGCGGCGACGGGGAAGTCCGCCCGGCAGGTGCCGTGACGGCCGGGGCTGTGGCGCGGGCCGCCCCGCAGCCAGTACGCGTCGGTGCCGCTGACGGCGCCGACGGCATCGAGGTTGTCCTGGCCGTGCTGCTCGGCACGCCGGATGACAGGCACCTGGGCCCCGTATCCGGGACGGGGCCGGAACTCGGAGGCGACGCGGACCTGCCCGGACAGGCCCTCGACGATGCGGATGACCTCGGCGGGCGCGTGGCCGGTGTCGTCGGGCGCGGGCATGAAGTCGGTGACGCGCACCGATCCGTCGGGGGTGTCCCACTCCTGTTCCAGGACAAGGGACTCGCCCCGGTAGCGGCGCCGGGTGCTCACCACGGGCGGCGCGCCGTCGTACCCGGCGGGGCCCACGCGCCACAAGCCGTGCTCCTGGCTGCCTAGGAGGGCGGCGAAGACGGCCGGGGAGTCGAACCGGGGCAGGCACAGCCAGTCGAGCGACCCGTCACGGGTCACCAGCGCGGCGCTGCGCGCGTTGCCGATCAGGGCGTGGTCCTCGATCAGCGGGGCCGGCACGGAGGTGGAGGGCATCAGGCTCCTGTCGTGGGAATCGGGGAACTGGGCAGGGATAGACGGCTGGGGGCGTCGCGTTCGCGAGGGCGCCGGCCAGTGCGCGCGTTCGATGGCGGGTCCGGCACCGGGACGGGCACAGGCGCCGGGCGCGGGTTGGGCATGGGGCGGGTGGTCTCAGCGCGGGCCGGTGCCGGGGGTGCTGAGGTGGTCGAGGGCCGCGCGCACGGTGGCGGCGAGGCCGGTGGCGACGGCCAGGGCGGGTGTCGCGTGGAGGAGTTCGGCGTGGACGAACCGCTGGAGGCGGTCTTCCAGATCGCAGCCGACGACCAGCACGGTGCGTGAGCGGTGGAGGAAGCGCCGCTGGACATCGCGCACGTGCTGCGCGCCGTGGGGGCACCACAGGATGACGGCGCCGATACGCCGCAGGTTGTGCTCCTGCCAGCCGTCCGCAGCACCCGCTCCAGAAGTGGGCCTACTGGGCTGGGGGTTGAGGACGGTGCCGGTGAAGCCGGCCGCGTCCAGGAGAGCGACGGCCTCGCTCTGCCAGCCCGGGCGGCCGGCACCGGAGGCGGCGAGGTACAGCGCCGGGCAGCCGTCGGGGGTGTAGCGCTGCGGGTACTCGATCAGCTGCACGGTGCACCGCCGGAGGTGGCGGCCGGGCCGGGCTGGCCGAGCAGGAGGACCATGACGACGGCGTGGGTGCGGGTCCGGGCCCCGATGGCGGTGGTGGCCCGGGTGATCACGCCGCCGATGGTGTCCTGGTTGATGCCGGTCATCCGCGCGACGGTGCACACCTCGTAGGTGGCGAGCAGGGCGAGCACCTGGTGTTCGCGCGGGGCGAGGTCGGGGAGCCGGTCGGGCAGCGCCGCGCGCAGCTCGGCGGTGTCGAGCAGCCCGGTGGTGATGAGGTCGGCGATGGTGCGGGTGCGATCGGCGAGGCCTTGGCGGCGCATCACCCGGGACATGAGGTTGGCGGCGGCGCTGGCGGAGCAGCCGAGCCGCTCGGCGACGCCCTCGTAGGTGTGGCCGAGGGCGAGCTGCAGAGCGACGTCGTGCTCGCGCTGGCTGAGTCCATCGGTGTTCCTGGCGGCCACGCTGAGGGATCCGGAGCTGCTGATCAGCACGCGGCGTGCCCTGCTGGCCCGGGCCTCGCGCAGCCAGAGATCGGTCGCGATGATCAGGCAGCTGCCGACCGGGAGCCTGAGAGCACGGGCCGCGGCCCGGTAGGGGTTGGTTCCCTGCTCGCGGTGCTCTGCCGCACTCACGGAGGCGGACCACACGTTGGGGATGCGTTGGGCGGCGAGCATGGCGGTCACGTGGCGACCGAGCTGTTCGGTGACCAGGGCGCAGGGGACGGCCATGGAGGCGGCGCGCATCAGCAGCCGCAGCAGCGCAGCGGGCACGGCGGCCGGCACGGGGGCACCCGTGGCCAGGAGGAACGGGTCGGCGCCGGACAGACGGGTGGCGGGCAGCTGGGCGAGGGCGGCGGCGTCGACGAGGACGCCCGCACGGTTGATCAGGTAACGGTCCAGGTCGCGGGCCGCCAGTGCGTCGGCAGGTCGTAAGGTGCTCATCTTGTCTGTCTGTCTCGGTTGTCGGGGTGCGGCCCTGGCCCGAAACGGCCGCCATGGGTGAGAAGGAAGCAGAGCGCTCCGATCGCGGCTTGGCCGCCGGTGTGGCGGGGGCTCACGCCGCCTGGCTGCGGGACGCGGCGTGGTGCAGGGGCTCGGCTGGCCAGGCGGGGTCGATGTCGCTGAGGAGGACCAGGCCGGCCAGGACCGCGGCGATGCTCGCCTGCACCTGGGATCGCACCCCCAGCCAGGCGCGCAGGTCCCTGCCGTAACTGCGTACGGTGGTGGTCGCGATGCCGATGTCCGCCGCGAGCTCCGGGGCGGTACGTCCGCCGACCCAACCCGCCAGGACACGGCGCAGGCGCCGGGGCAGCCGAATATCGGGGGCGAGGACGGTGTGGGGCTGCGCGGTGTCGGTGATGATGCGGTACGCGGTGGCCCAGGCGGCGAGCTGGGACGCGGTGCGGGTGCCGGTGGCCGAGAGCAACGCGGTGACGGCGGCGTCGACCTCGGTGCGCTCCCAAGGGAGTTCGGGGTCGGCCGCGATCGTGCGCGTCGTGGCGTCGGCAGCGATGTGTTCGAGCAGGCGGACCTGCTGCCCGCTCAGGCGGTGCGGGGCAAGGACAGCGGTCATGACAGTTCTCTCCGGTGGTCGGCGGGCGGCTTCACGGTCGGCCGGTGGCCTGGGCGAGGTGGTCCAGCAGACGCGGGCCGAGCCGCTGCACAGCTGCGCCGGTGCCGACGACGAGCACGAGATCGCCCTCGGTGGCGATCTCGGCGAGCCGCTGCTCGGGGCCGGGCTCGCACGGTCCCGAGCCGGTGCGGTGGACCGCGCCCGGGCCCAGGGCCCTCACGGCGGCCCGTTCGACGGCGTCGAGCGGGTCGGGCCCGTCGTGTGTGGCCAGCGGAGTGCTGACCGGCAGCAGGAGTACGTGGTCGGCGTCGGCGAGGGCGGCGCCGAGTTCGTTGCTGTGCGCGCTGGTGCGGGCGATACCGTCGGGTTCCAGGGCGACGACCACGGACCCCTCGGTGAGCAGCCGGGCGGCCGTGACGTCCTGGGCGATCTCGCGCGGGTGCCGGGCACGGGAGTCGACGACGGTGACGCCGCGCTGTGTGCCGAGGGTGGTCAGCGAGCGCCGCACGCCGCGGAACTCGGTGGCGCGGTCGATCAGTTCCTGGCGTTCTTCGCCCAGGACCAGGGCGGTGGCCAGGGCCGCGCACACCGCCAGGGCGTGGTGGCGGCCCTGCACCGGCACGACGAACCCGCAGTCCATGCCGTCGTAGCGCAGCGCGACGCGGAAGTCCCACCCGGTCCAGGACAGCGACATGATCCAGACGGTGCAGTGGGGGTCGGTGCCGACGGTGACCACGCGCGGGCCGGGCCGGTCCGTGAGTCTCTCGTGCACGATCGTGGCGCCCTTGTCCCACAGTGGCAGCACCACCGTGGCCGAGGCCCGCGCGAGGGTGGTGGCGGCGTTCAGGGCCTCGATGGGGTCCTCGAAGTGCGGGACGTTCGCCGCGGCGGTGGTGATCAGTGTCACGGTCGGGGATGGTCTGCGCAGGGGCTGCGGGGCGTTCGGGAGGTGGCCGCGGGCGGCCTCGTGCGTGGCGGCGTCCGGGGACAGGTCCACCACCAGGCGCCGGCCGAGGCGGCCCTGCCCCGCGGTGGCGCCGACAGGCGCGGCGTTGAGGATCCAGGAGGTGCGGCCGTCGTCCAGGACGGCGGCCAGGGCCGCCGCCGCGGTCGCGGTGCCGTGACTGCCGTAGACGGCCGCCACCGGCCCGCCGTACTCGCCGGCCAGCACGGAGAGGGCCAGCGCGCGGATCAGCACCGGCAGCCCCACGGCCCGCGCCCGGTCGAGCTCCGGGTGCGGACCCGTCGCCGCGCCGGACCACACCACGCAGCTGCAGTCCTCACGGACGTGCCCGGCATCGAAACCGACGCTGACGCTCACACCGGCCTCGCGCAGCCGGGCGGCGGCCCGGCCGTCCTGCTCCGCGGGGCCGGTGCTGGCGGTGACCTCCAGCCCACGCGAGGCCAGCCACAGCGCGAGACCCTCCATGCCGGGTTCGGTGGCATCGACCAGATGGGCCCTAACCAGCAGATCAGCTCCGGCAGGTCGCGGGCTCGCGTGAGTCGGGGGGCGCGTGGTGGTGTCCATGGACGGGTTCCTTCGGCAGGGTCGAGAACAGGGGGCGGTGGGGGTGGAACCGGGTCGGCCGCGGGCCCGGGGGTGTGGCGCCGCGGCCGGCCCGGAGCTCATGCCTGGGTGAGACCGCGCTCCAGCTCGGCGTCGGTGACGCGGGCGGCGTGGTGGTCCAGGTCCAGGCGGGCGACGCGGGCCAGGTGCGCGAGGACCGGCTCGCCGAGCAGTTCACCGGCCGGCTCGCTGGTCTCGAAGGCCACCAGCGCCTCGGCCAGGGACCGCGGCACCGCCTCGGCCTCACGGTTGAGGTAGGCGTCGCCGCCGGTGGCGGGCGGGGGCTTGAGGCCGGCCTCGACGCCGTGCCGGATCCCGGCCAGGACGGCCGCCAGCGCCAGATAGGGGTTGGCGTCCGCACCGGGCAGCCGCACCTCCAGGCGCAGGCTGCGGCCGTGGCCGACCACCCGCACCGCGCACGACCTGTTGTCCCGCCCCCAGGCGAAGCGGGCCGGGGCGAAGGAGTGGTCGGCGAAGCGCTTGTAGCTGTTCACGTACGGCGCCCACAACGGGCCGAGGACCGGCAGCACGGTCAGCAGCCCGGCCACCGCCCGCTCGCCCAGCTCCGACAGGGCGGTCCCGTCCTCGGGGGCGGAGGTCAGGACCGGCCGGTCGTCGGCGTCGTGCAGCGAGACGTGCAGGTGCATCCCGCTGCCGACCCCGGTGGCCGGCGCCGCCATGAACGACGCCACCATGCCCCGCTCGTCCGCCGCCGTCCTCGCGGCGTGCTTGAACAGCACGTGCTGCTCGCACGCCGCCGTCACCTCGCCGTAGGGGAAGGTGACCTCCAGCTGGCCGTGGGCGCCTTCGGCCTTCACCGCCTCGACGGCAAGGCCCGCCTCGGCGAGTACCTGCCGCAGCCGCGCGGTGAACTCCCGCACCGGCGCCGGCAGGTCGAGCGCGTAGTCACGGTTGTCCCGGGTGACGGGACGAAGCCCGCGCCAGCCGGCCGCCGCCGCATCCCGGGCCGAGCCCTCGTACAGCACGAACTCCGTCTCGACACCCACCTTCGCGCTCAGACCGAGGCCGGCGAGGCGCTGCTGCTGTTCGGCCAGCACGGTGACCGGGGCGAGCGGGTGCGGCCACGACTTGCTGACCGGATCGGCGAGCACCAGGGCGGTGGACGGCAGCCATGGCAGGACGCGGGCGTGCCGGGTGTCGGGCAGCAGAGCGATGTCACCGAACCCGGACTCCCACGAGAATGACCCGGTCGTGGGTGCGGTCATCCCGAGATCGGTGCCGATCACGTACCCGCACATCTCCGGGGCCAGCCGCCCGGACTCAAGCCGCTTCACCAGCCCGGCCGCGTCGAACTCCTTGCCCTTGAGCCGGCCCTGCGCGTCCACGGCCGCCAGCAGCACCGTCTCGACGCCGAAGTCGTTCACCAGTTGGCGCAGTGGCCCGGTCGGCGAGGCCGTCGCCGGGGCGCCAGCGGTGCGGTATCGGGCGGCGCGCAGCTTCACCGTTCGGCTGGTGCGTCGGCGGCTGGTCACACGACCTCCTCGGTCAGCTCCACCAGCTCGGCCGACCGCTGGACAGGCGGCGCGTACGAGCGCCCCGCCTTGAGCCACCACGCCCACGCCAGCACCATCACCGCCAAGAGGGCGATCGGCGCGTAGTTGAAGGTGTCGACGGTCACCGGGTAGCTCTGCGGCAGGCACACCAGCACGCTCACCACGGCCACCCAGCCCACCGCGATCCACCCGATCACAGGTCCCCGGCTGCCCAGGTTCCACGGCCCGGGCCGAAACCTGCGGCCCCGGCGCAGCCGCAGGTAGACCGGAACCGCGTACGCCGGCGTCATCCCCACCACGTTCACCGCGGTCACCGCCCCGTACGCGGTCGTGCTGTACAACGACGGCAGCGCCAGCACCGCGGCTGCCCCCACCGACAACCACACCCCGGCCACCGGCGTCCCGGTGCGCTCCGACACCCGACTCCACAGGCCCGAGGCGGGGAGCGCGCCGTCCCGGGAGAAGGCGAAGACCATTCGCGCCGACGCGGCGGTCTCCGCGTTCCCGCAGAACAGCTGCGCCACGATCACCACGACCAGGAGCACCTTCCCCCCGGTTGTCCCGAGCGCGTCGATGAAAATCTGGGCGGGCGGCACACCGGTGGTGGTCGTGAGGACGGCGTCGTAGTCCTGGACGGCGAAGAGCATGCCGGCGAGGAGGACGGCGCCGGCGATCCAGCTCACCCAGATCGAACGGACGATCCCCCGGGGCGCGGACACCGCCGCCTTGGTGGTCTCCTCGGCCATGTGCGCGGAGGCGTCGTAGCCCGAGAAGGTGTACTGCGCCAGCAGCAGCCCGATCGCGCTCACGTAGATCGGGTTGCTCCAGCCGGTGTTGTTGACGAAGTGCCCGACGACCCAGCCGGCGTCCTGGTGGTGGCTGGGCACGATCGCGAGCGCGCCGACGATCAGCACGACGCCGCCGATGTGCCACCACACCGAGATCGAGTTGAGGAAGGCGACCCGGCGCACGTTCGGCAGGTTCAGCAGCGCGTGGAGCAGCAGGACGGCCGCAAAGATCCCGAACAGGCCGACGGGCGTGGGCTCGTAGCCGAACTGAAGGTTGAGGAAGGCCCCGATGAAGCTGGCGGCGCCGTAGTCGATGCCGCAGATGCCGCCGATCAGACCGAGCAGGTTGAGCCAGCCGACCAGCCAGCCCCACCGCGGGCCACCGAGCTGGTGCGCCATGAAGTACAGGCCCCCGCTCGTCGGGTAGGCCGAGGTCACCTCGGCGAGCGCCAGGCCGACGAAGAGGACCATCGCACCGACGCCGATCCAACCCCAGAACATCACCGCCGGACCGCCGGTGTTCAGGCCGAACGCGAACATCGTCATGCACCCGGACAGGATGCTGATGACGGAGAACGAGCTGGCGAAGTTGCCGAACTCGCCCATCCGCCTGCTCAGCTTGGGCTCGTAGCCGAGCTGACGCAGCCGATCCTCGTCGGACAGCTCAGCGGCGTGGACGGGGGACATCGAAGTCGACCTCCATGGGGAGAAGGTGGGCAGGGACGGGGTCGTCAGGCCAGAGCGGTCGCCCGGCCGGCGAAGGACTGCTGGCGCGCGGTCAGCAGCAGGTCCTCCGCCTTCTCCGGCGAGTCGGCGACCAGGCTCCACGGGGCTCTGGAAGCGAACTGTCCGAGCGCGGTGAAGACCTCAGCGGCGGTGTCCATCTGGGCCGACGCCCACAGCGCGTGGGCGAGGTAGCTGAGATCGGCGACCGGCCATGATCCGGGCGCCGACACGGACCAGCTCTCGTAGGCGCGCAGAGCACGGGAGAAGTGCGGCTCCCGAAGCCATTGTCGGAGCACGGCGGCGTTCCGCCTTGGCTCGTTGCGGTAGTGCTCAACTGACAGGTACAGCGGCAGGGCGGCGAGCGGCGAGCTGGCCGAAGCCTTCGACATGGCGAGGTGAACGAAGTCGGCAGCCGCTGGCCGGTAGGCCTGGAGCCAGTAGCGGAGCACTCGGTGATGGGCCTCCCGATTGCCCGGATCACGCGTGAGCGCCTCGTCGAGCAGCCCCCACGGCCCGAGCGGCAGCATCGGATCCGATGAGCGGCACCGGTGCTCGGGGCGGGATTTGGACCGGTCCAGCACGGCCAGGGCGAGAAGGCACACCCACGGAACAGAGTCGGAGGGCACCGCCTCGGCGGCGGCCCGGCACGATTCCCGCGCCGCTCGCTCCAGGTGGCCGGCTGCGGGGGAACCGGCCTCGGCTGCTGCCAGGGCGTGCTCGACCATCGCCCGGGTCCGCAGGATGGCCAGTCCCGGGTCGTCCGGGTCCTCACGCCCCCAGTCGGTGAGCACCGTAGACCGGGCCGCGACCAGCGCCAGCACCTGCGTCCGTGACGTCCGAAGGCCAAGGTTCTGTGCCGTGGTGGCCAGCAATCGCTGTGTCGACAGCCAGCGTCCGGCCCGCAGATCGTCCACCGCAGTCCGGAGCGCATCGTCTAGGCCGGCCGGGTGGTACGCCGGCGGAGCCGGAGACACGGCGATCATGGGATCGTCCTTCCAGACGTGGTTGGGTGCCTGGCTTGGTTGGCCGACGGCGGGGCTGTGGAGTGGCTGGGCCCGTGGTCCTACTTGGTGGCGATGACGTAAACGCCGGCCGATTCACACTTGGGTTTGGCCAGCGCTGAGTCGAAGGGCCAGGGCTCCACGGTGGTGAAGCCGGCTCCGTGCACTGGGCGTGCAACTCGGCAGCCGACCGCGCCGCACCCCGGACGGCGAGCGCATGGCCCGGTGGGCTCCTCCAGGATGTCTCACACGGTGACCGAACCAGTACGTCTTGCCACCGCCCCTGCACCGAACTTTCGCCGAACTTCGGGACCCCAGAACGGGCGGGGCGGCCACGAGCGCCGAACCGGCTGCCAGACTTACCGCATGGCAGAACTAAACGGCACGGCGGTCGATCCCTCCGATCTCCAGAGCCTCGCACTCACCAACTACGGCCACTTCACCTCGATGCGCGTCGAGAACGGCCGCCGCGTCCGCGGCTTGTCCCTCCACCTCGCGCGCCTGGTACGTGACTGCAAGACCATGTTCGACGCGCAGCTTGCTCCGGATCGCGTGCGTGAGCTGGCCGGCCGTCTGGCACCGGCCACCGGAACCGCCGTGGTCCGGGTGACCGTGTTCGACCCAGCGCTAGACCTCGGCCACATCGGACACGACGCCGAACCTCACCTTCTCGTGACCGTCCGCCCCGCCGGCGACCTGCCCGCCCCGCCACTGCGCGCACAGTCCGCCGTGTACGTCCGGGACCTGCCCTCCGTCAAGAGCGTCGGGCTGCTCGGCTCGCTGTACCAACGCCGCCAAGCCCAGCGTGCCGGCTTCGACGACGCCCTCTTCGTGGACTCCCAGACCCTCATTTCCGAAGGCGGTACCTGGAACATCGGCTTCGTCCAGGACGGCCAGGTCATCTGGCCCGACGCACCCCAGCTGGTCGGCACCACGATGGAACTGTTGCAGCAGGCACACCCCTTCGCCATCCGGCCGGTGCACCTGGCTGACCTGACCGGTTTCGACGCCGCGTTCGCGACCAACGTGGCCATCGGTGTGCGTGCCATCAGCCAGATTGACGACGTCAAGCTGCCCGAAGCGCACCCGGTGATCGGAGAGTTGCAGCGGAAGTTCGCCGAACTGCCCTCCGAACAGCTCTGAACCACCCGAGACTGAACAGCGCAACCACTGAAGTCAGGAAGAGGGGGCGGTAGAGCGTCGTGGCCACCGTGGAGCAGTGGACGGGCGTGGAGACCAGGGCATTGCGCCTGGCGAAGCGGATGAGCCTGGAGGAGTTCGGCGACCACCTCGGCATCAGCGACCGCATGGTGTCGAAGTGGGAGGAGAGGGGAGCCGCAGTGAAGCCGCGCCCCGTCAATCAGGCCGCGCTGGACACCTCACTGGCTGCCTCCGGCCCCGAGGTCCACGAGCGGTTCGTCCGCCTCACCAACTCCTCAAGCGCCGTCATCCCCGACGAGCGCGGCGAGTCGGCCCTGACCCTGCCCCGACAGCACCACATCCGCCACCACGGCGACGGAAAGAAGATGGCTCTGGTCGAGGGCGGCATCTTTCTCTCGGGCCCCGACGACGAAGCGGTGTGGCTGCCGGACTTCTACATCGACATCTTCCCGGTCACCAACTCCGACTACGAGCGCTTCGTGAGGGCGACCAACCACCAGCCACCCCAGCACTGGCCCACCGGTCGGTGTCCGGTCAAACTCCAGGACCACCCGGTGGTGTTCGTAACCTGGAACGACGCCCAGGCCTACGCGGCCTGGGCCGGAAAGCAGCTGCCTACCGGCCACCAGTGGGAGAAGGCCGCCCGCGGCCCCCGGGGCGATGCCTATCCATGGGGTAAGCAGCCGACTCCGGCCAAGTGCAACACTCGCGAGTCGGGTATCGGTGAGACCACGCCCGTCAGCCGGTACCACAGCGGCGTCAGCCAGTACGGCGTCTACGACCTGTGCGGCAACACCTGGGAATGGTGCAGCAACGAGACCAGTCCCGGCCGGTACGAACTCAAGGCTGGCGCGTTCACGAGCCCGTTCTCGCGGATGGCACCCAGCCTCTTCAACGATGCCGCCAGCACCATGCTGGACGACGACACCGGCTTCCGCTGCTGCATAGCGGCGTCCCCTGCGAACTGAACCACCCGAAGAACGACGCCAGCTGTCCTGCACCGCATGCGAGGCTCTGAGGGGGCCGGAGCCCGGTTGGCATTGAGTCCCACCGTACGATCCGGTGCTGGCCGGCGATGTCCGGGCAAGACGAACACCCGCATGACTTACGGCGAGACCGACCGTACCCCCGAAGACGCCGCTGGCACCCCGGCGTGGCTCTCCACCTCCCTTTGTAGGCATCGGAATTCACGCCGTGAGGCCACACGCCATCCCTCGTCTGGGTGGTGCGGGGCCTCGCTATCCGAACTGAGCTACGCGGGGGGTGTCAGCCCTCTGACGCGTTCCCGGAAATCCCGTACGGCTGGATCAGCTGCGTACTGGTCCAGGGACTTGGAGAACGCCGTGATCCGTGTAACGGCCCGGTCGGAGGTCACGGGCCCTTCGAGCAAGGTGACACTCTGGAGAGCCGCGTGCAGGGCGCCGTCCAAGTCGCCCCCTGCAAGCCGGGCCTCCGCGAGTCGGGGTGCCCTGACGGCCTGGTCTCGCGGCACGGCCGCAGCCACGGACGCCTCCAGTGACCGAGTCGCCTCCTGGGGCTTCCCGGCTCGCAGCAGCACCTTGCCCTCAGTTGAACGGAGCTGGGCCTCGCCGTACCAGTGGAGCCAGTCCGGGCGGTCAGTGGTGTCAACGCGGTCCCAGGTCCCGACCGACGACTTCAGGGCCTTGGCGGCGGCGCTGTGCTGGCCATCACGCGACAGGGCTTCGGCGCGGTGGAGTTGCAGGAAGCTCTCCGCCATCGGAGCCAGGCCGCTCGGGGCCCCGTTTATGGCGGTTCCGATCAGATCGACCCTCGACTTCGTGTCACCCGCGTCTCCCACGTGCACGCCCATCTCTGCCAGGATGAACGCGCCGAACGCCCGGTCTCCCGCCTGCTCGGACGACCGCAGGGCCCCGACGTAGTACTGCTGCCCGGACGAACGAAGGCCCGCGTCGTACGCCATCCATCCGGTGAGGTACGAGACTCTGGACGCGAGGCTGTAGAGCCGCTGGCCGACTTGCCCCGTGTAAGTGCCCTTGTCGAGCAGGCCGGTGATCAGGGCGAAGTCCCCACGTGCGTGCTCCAGGAGGCGTCCGCCTCCCATCTGTTCGTCCAGGCTGCGAAGCGCGGCGACGCGTTCCTCGATGGTATCTACCAGTTGCTCGGTGACGCGGTCGCCGCCTAGCGCTGCCGCAGCGGCTCCGGGGGCGGATGCCCAGTTTGCCGCGAGCCCCGCCAAGGTGGCTCCGGTGATGGTTAGAAACCCTCGTCGGTCCATGTGCCCGCTCCTGAGCAGATCCGTCAATGCGCTCACGGTACCTGCCTCGTTCCAGGGTGCGGAGAGCGCTGAGATCTCCCAGACGGGAAGCCAACCGGGCCACCCGCCCGCCTTCACATGCGCCTGCGGCACCCCGAGAAGGTCGGCAAGCACCTCCTGTGCTACAGCATCGGGCGCCTGCTTGCAGGTCTCCCACTTCCAAATGGTAGTGCGATTTGTGGCCAGGTTCTTCCCCATCGCGCAGCCGTGCGTCCGTAACTTCTCTGCCAACTGACTCTGGCCCCAGTCGCGTTGGCGGCGGATGTGGACGAGCGGGTGTGCGGATGGCTCGATCATGGCTGTCCCCGATCCAAGACTTCGGCGTGGGGAGCCTACCCGCGCTGACCGTCAGTTACGTCCCGCATACAGAAACACCCCCGAAACGTTCCCACCGCCAAAGCCCCCCCGTTGAATGGTTGTCAGCCGCCCGGGACCGAACACCGGCAACCGAAGGTCCAGGTCCAGGCGATTCTTGACCGTTGCAGTCATGAGCGTCGGCTTTGCCGGCCCGCTGACTGCAGCTCAACCACCAGGAGGGCCAGCATGTCCACCAGCACCATGCCGACGGCCGACAAGGTCGGCGAGCGCGCCCGCGAGATCCTGACCGCCATCACCACCGACCAGGAGTTCCCGGCGTTCGAGTCTGCGACCCTGGAGTACTCGTCGGACTGGCAGTGCTTCACCGGGTTCCCGACCATCAGCGAGTGGAACCTCGACACCGACAAGGCCCCGCTGCTTGCCGAGGCCCTGCGCGCCATCGCCCTCAAGGCGTCGGCCTTCGAGCTGACCGGCAGCGAGACCGACGCCGAGCTGGCGCTGCCCGTCCCCGTGGACGAGATGACGCACGCGATGATCGCGCAGCCCCAGCTCCTCGCCCGCATCGCCGAGCGGGCCGGCTTCACCCTGATCCACCAGACCGACCAGGAGCACACCGATTACACCGGCGGCGAGTACACCCACGCGGCGTACGTGGCCGCCTGGGGTACCGAGCCGCCCACCCGCTACTGGCTCGACAAGGCGGAGGTCGACCGCCGCCTGGACGTCCTCGCCGGGCTGTACGACTCGATCGGGTTCGGCCGCAGCGGGCGAGAGCACGCCATCGCGTTCTAGCCCTCGGACAGCTCCTGGCCGGCACTCGCGTACCGGCCAGGAGGCAGCCCGATGCGGTCTCCGTGCACGCAGGCCGGGACTCCCTCCCTGTTGTACCGGAAGCCGTCGGCCGGGTTGAACGGATACTCCCCGCTGGGGCGTTCGAGAACGTCGAACGCCCCAGCGGGGAGCCGCAGACTCGGGCAGATCCAGCAGGCGTCGTGATCGTCGTCGTCGTTGGTGAACGGCTGGGCGGACATGAACGCAGAGTAGCGATCACGGCACCGAAGCGCGCAAGTTCCCAGGTGTCGCAGGAATTCCGAGGGCAGACCTCCCCACGGCGGCCCTCAGCGAAGGAGGACAGACCGATGGCGAGACGCACCCCCACGCGTGAGTACCGCGAGGTCGTGACCGGACCGAGCAAGAGCCAGTTGAACCGACCCCCGGCTGGCTGGAGCCCGCTGTACGACTACCGGGCGGCCAACGCCGCCAGCACCGCCCCGTCCGTGGGCACGCTGCTCCAGGTCGCCGCTGTTCGGTCCACCTGCGTCTGCCCGAACTGCACGACCCGCCGCGCCGGCCTCTCGGCCTGAACCGCGACCAGCACCACCACATCGCACGCCCCGACCCGATGGAGAGGCGCAACTGTGAACAGTGTGATCCAGGGTGACCCGGTCCGGCACCGCACGGACGGCTGGACGGGCACCGTCGCCGAGACCCCGAGCCCGCTCGCCAACTACGCATGGGTGAACCGGGACAGCTCGGCCGACACGTACCCGGATATGGTCCTCCTGGCCGACTTGGAGCCCGCGGAGTGAGCAACCCGCTGCTGCCCGTCCGCGTGACCGCGCCGCTTCCCGTCCGAGCGAGCCCCCTCGCCGCCGACGCCGACGCCGATCCGGATCACGGGTGAGGGGATGGTCGTGGACCGCCCCGACGGCTACCGGCAGGGGACCTGCTGGGTGTGCCACCGGGAGACGCTGGTCTGTGCCGGGACCACGCTGCAGGCCCCCGGCGAGGATCAGAGCACCTGCCACGCGATCTGCGACGACTGCATTGCCCGTGCCCGCCGGCCCCGCCGCCGCGCCGCGCTGCGGGCCGCGCTCGACCAGCGCCCGGCGTAGGCCGCCGTGGACGACGGCCAGGAGGAGTACCGCGAGGCAGCCGACCGGGCCGACCGGGGGCTCCCGACGCCGCTGCCGGTCGCCATCGCCCAGACGGTCGCGATAGTCCTACTGGCGCTCGTGGTGACCGCGCTCATCGCCTCCGGCCGCTTCTGACCGTCACCCCGCGCCCCCGGGCGCGCCATGAACTCCCGGCCCGTCGTGAATTCTCTGACGGGCCGGGGCACCACGCACGACTGCCCGCCCGCACCCGGGCGGGCAGAGCCAACCCGATTGGAGAGGCACGTGAGCACCGCCACCACCCCCAGCTCGACCGTGGAGCTGGACGAGCTGGGCAAGTTCTTCAAGATCACCGCGCAACGGATCGACGCGGGCGAGACCGCGCCGCAGATGTTCTCGGCCGCGATCGACGCGACGTGGCACGCTCTCGTCGCGGACCCGGCCGCGCACGACGCGTTCGCGATCCAGCACGCCGGCCGCAGGCTGGAGCACGTCGAGATGCAGGGCTTCGGGCCCATCGCCTGGGTGGCCGCGTACGAGGAGGCGTACGGGCCCCTGCCGGAGATCTGGTTCACCAACGCCGACGGCACCGTGAACACCGAAGCCCTCGCACAGTACCGGGAGACCGGTACCGTCACCGCCGAGTGGGACTGCGGCCCCCGGCCGGGCCCCGGCGACGGCGACGACCTGACCCCGGCGGCGTCCTACCTGTGATCACAGCACCGTTCGACGGAGCGTCCCTGCCGACCGCCGGGGCGCTCCGCCTCACCGAGGCCCGGACGGAGAACCCCGTCGGCGTGAACGTGGACGGCTACCTCGCCGACCTGTACGAGCACTGCCCGTTCCTGCGGCCGTCCATCCGCCGGGGGATGACCGGCTGGACGGTCTACGAGATCACCCCGGGCAGCCACCGGTACGCGGTGGAAGCGGAGTTGTTCTACGCCGGGGTCCAGGCCGCGGAATGGGTTCGCCCGCTCATGGGACGGCCGTACGGTGTTCTCACGTGCGAGAACGTGGTGCTGGCCGGGCACTGCGAGGGGGCGGACCACCGGGAGCTGCTGGCCTGGCCGCACTGGGCGCTGAAGAACCTTTACGCCCCGGTCGGCGTGATGTTCGGCAAGTTCGCCCAGGGGACGGTCGAGACCGGCCGGCGCGGGCAGAGCATCCCCCCGCCGCCGTTCTCGTTCCTCCCGATACGGGCGGGCGTCCGACCGCTGGACCCGAAGTTCCTGGAAGACACGCCCGACCTCGCCACGGCGCTGTCCGTGGCGGTGGACGATGGCCGGGACGTCTTCGAGCACATCCCTTGTGAGTGGAAGGCAGTACGAGAATGGGCGAGTTCACTTCCCATGCCGCAGCGGCGCTGAAGGCCGCGGAGGCCGTCTGCGGGCCGGTCGAGCTGGAGGAGATCAGCGACCGCCGGGGTTCGGCGGTGTGGAAAGCCAGCGGCCCGCGCGGGGTGGTGGGCATCAAACTCGGCACCGGCGAGGCCGCCGAGGTCACCGCCCGCGAAGCCTCCGTGCTGGACCAACTCCCCGAGTACACCGTGACCGCCGGCCGCTTCGACGGCGGGGTCTGGTACGTCACCCCGTGGCTGGCCGGCCCGTCCACCTGGGACGTGTTCCGTCCCGTCCGCAAGGGCAACGGCGGACGCGACGAAGCCCTCGCCGCTTCGGTTGACCTGTGCCGCGCTGTGTCCGATCTCCACCAGGCAGGGTGGGTACACGGCGACCTCCAGCCCCAGCACGGCATCCACACCGAGGACGGTGTGCGCCTCCTCGACTTCGCGTGGTCGCGGCAGACCGGCATCACCCCGTGGTCGACTTTCGACGGCACGATGATCCACCTCACCGCGCCGGAGCTGGCCGCACGGATCATCAACGGCCCGCAGCCCGTCGAGACGACGCAGAGCGCCGACGTCTACGCCCTCGCCGGCACCCTGTGGACCTGCATCACCGGTCGCTGGCCGCTGGACTACGAGACCGCCGGAATCGGCGTCGACGCCCCGGTAGAGGAGAAGCGCAAGGCCATTGCCCACCGGGCCGTACCCCTGTCCACCGTGCTGCCCTGGCCGTCCCTCCAAGCCCGTCTGCGGCACGTCCTGCTGGCCGCCCCCGACGACCGGCCGACCGCCGCAGAGCTGACCATGCTCGTGAAGGCCGCCGACGCGTGATCGAGCTGCGGGAGCTGGTCCCCGGCGACGCCGACGCCCTGCTGCGCATCTACAGCGCGAAGGCAACGCAATACCTGGGCAGGGCCCCGATGGACGCCGCCGAAGCGCGGTTCTATGCCCGCAGCGCCGCAGCCTCAGCAGCGCAGAGCCCCCGCGCGCTGTACACCCTTGGGCTGGTCGCGGATGACGACGTCCTCGGGGTCGTCAAGCTCCACCTCGACCGGCCCGTCCCCTCGATCAGCTACATCCTGCGCCGGGACGCCTGGGGGCAGGGCTACGCCACCGAGGGCGTCCGAAAGATCCTCGCCCTGGCCTTCAGCCACCTTGGACTGCCGGAGGTCAGCGCCAAGCATCACCCGGACAACTCCGCCTCCGGCCGCGTCCTCACGAAGGCCGGGTTCACACCCACCGGCGAGCACGCCGGGTTCCTCACCTACACCATCCGGCCGCCAGCGGCCGCCAGCCTGTTCCCGCACAACCGCAGCACCCCATGGAACGCGCCGCCCTCGTCCTCGCCCTGCTCGTCTACGCCGTGACCGGCGTCCGGTACTACCGCACGCCCCAGGACGACGCGGACCTCGGCACGCTCCGTTACGCCCGTGTCGGCGACCGGCGAACGGTGGAGGTCTGGCAGAAGGGCCTGGCCCTGAAGGTCCAGGTCTTCGACACTCACTGACCATCTCCCACCCCCGCCGCCCTCAACCCCCAGCGGCGGGACCGCCCCCGCCCTGTCGCTGCCCCCGCAGCCGCAGGACGGGGGGCTTCTCAACCCGGAGGACTCCCATGTGGGCCAACACCGGGCCCGACCGGCAGGACATGCTGAAGAAGCTCGTGATCGCCGCCCTGCCCGCCATCGCCCGCCGCTACGACTCGGGGGTGGGCATACGGGTCATTGGCACGATGTACGGCTGTGATCCGAAGTGGCTCCGCGATCAGATGCTCAAGGCCGGGCACCGTGTCCGGCCGCTGGACGAGGCCACCGGGATGCGCCCCACGGACCCGCTGCCCTGGGCTCCGATACGGCTTCCGGGCCGGAAGGCGATGCCGTAGACCTGGCCCCAATTCCAAGCCGTCTGTACATCCCGGCCCTAGCGATAGCGCATGAATGTGAAACCGAAAAGCGCAGAGCTTCAGATACAGCTCCGTTCCGGCAATGCCGCATTAACCCTCGCGGCCGTCTTTCAGGTGGCGCGTCCAGACTCCGGGATACCGCGTGGCGAGGGCGATCGCCTGGCTAGGCACCACATGTTCGCCGAGATGATGCAGCTCTCGAAAGGACTGGGCGTCACCCCCGAGACAGCCATGGCCGAGCTTCTGCGCGCAGGTCGCACTGCTGGCCAGTACGCCGCTCGGAGAATTCATCGAGATCCGCCGGATGGAACTACTGTACGGCGCTTGAGGACGAGGAATGGCGGAATCGATGGGCGCGAAGAAGAACACCTACCTCCTGACCGTATCTCTCACGGACCGCAGAACGAGGCAGGTAACGCGCGTCTACACTCCATGGCGGGACAATGAAGAGGAAGCGAGGCAGGAGTGGATTGACTATGTGAAGAAATACATGCCTTGGGCGACAACCGAGGTGCTGAGCTGCGAGTTGCACAGGTCGGAGACCTAGCGTGTCGGCTGACTCGAAGCCATCCCGGCACCGCCGACCAAAGGAGCGTCCGCAGCGCCAACCCGCCGGCCGGGCGAGATCGGAGGCGCTGCGGCTGCGCGGCCGCGCGCCGCCCGGCGTGTGGGAGGCCCTTACTGCTGTCGCGCAGGAGCCTGGGGTCGTCTCGTCGGTGCTGACCGGGAACATCGCGGCGAACGCCCGGTTGAAGCTGGCTGCCTTCGGGCTCGACGGCTCGGTGGACCTGGGGGTCGGTGCCTACGGTGCCGACCACCGGGATCGGACGGCCCTCGTCGCGGTGGCCCGCGACCGCGTCCACGTCGCCCGTGCCGTTGCGGCGGATTCGCCTGTGGTGCTGGTCGGTGGCACCCCACCGGGACGTCGGGGCCGCGCTGATCAGCGGGGTTCATATCGTGGCCGTCGCCACGGGGGTCCATTCCGCCTCTGGACTTCGTGCGGCCGGCGCGGAGGTGGTGTTGCCGGACCTGACCGACACGGCTGCCCTACTGGCGCACCTTGCGTGTGTTGCCGCTGAACGGGACTGGACTGGGGAGTTGCCTCCGGCTACCAGGCTAGGGGCTTGCGTTCGTAGAAGAGGCCGCCGGTGGGGCCGTCGTCGGGGAGGGTGGCGAGCCAGACGGGTGTGTCGGCGGCGTCCTCGGGGGTGCGGTCGGTCTCGCCGTAGGCCATGCGGGTCGCCATGCGCCCGGGGGAGGTGGCGTTGACGAGGATGCCGGTGCCGTCGAGTTCGGCGGCGAGGATCTGGGTGAGGGCGTTGAGGCCGGCCTTGGCCACGCGGTAGCTGACGTTTCCGGTGCCCATGTTGTTCTGGGTGCCGAGGTGGCTGGTGATGTTGACGATGCGGCCGTAGCCGTTCTTGCGCATCTCCTGGGAGGCTGCGGCGGCGAGCCGCCAGGCGCCGAGGAGGTTGGTGTCCAGGGTGGCCCGGACGCGCTCGAAGTCCGGCGCGGCGGCGGCCTGGCCGCGGTCGATGGCGACGGCGGCGTTGTTGACCAGCACGTCCAGGCGGCCGAGCGGGGCGGCGACGTCGGCGATGCAGCGGGCGACGCTGGCCGGGTCGGTGACGTCGAGTTCGTGGGAGTGGACGAACAGCCGCTGGCGTCCGAGGGCTTCCGTGGCGTCCCGGCCGGCGAGGCGGTCGCGCACGCCGAGGACGACCTGCATGCCCTGTTCGGCGAGGCGGGTGGCGATGGCGAGGCCGAGCCCGCGGTTTGCGCCGGAGACGAGGGCGACGCGTGGGGTGGGGTGTGTGGTCATACGGCCAGTGTGGCGAGCAGCTGGTCGAGGTGCTGGACTTTCGGGTCCTGGGCGGTGAAGGGGAGTTCGGCGCGGGCGGCGGCGGAACGGGCGGCGTTGCGCTGGGACGGGGCGGCGGTGATCATCGGGACGGCCCTCTCCAGGAGGTGGACGGCGTGGTCGGCGTCGCCGAGAGCGATGTGGGTCCGGGCGCTCTGGATGGTGTAGGTGGCCAGGTCACGCCCCTTGGCTGGAGGCATGAGGCCCAGTGCGGTGGTGAAATGGACCTCGGCCAGCCTCGGGCGGCGCAGGTCCGCGTAGCAGGTGGCGGTTTGGGCGTGGAACTCGGCGGGGTCGAAGTATTCCAGCCACGCCGGGTCGTCGTCTGTGGTGGCGGCGCGGGCCATCTGGGTCTCGGCTTCGGACAGCGAACGGTCGCATCCGCTCTTGTCGCCGCAGGCGGCTTGGGCTCGGGCTTGCCGCAGCAGCAGCATCGCGCGTGTTCTGGGGGTGACATCGCCGGCGCCCTCGACGGCGGTGGCGGCGAGATCGAGTGCGGGAGCGACGAGACCGTGGTCGCAGCACTGGAGGCTGAGCGACTTGAGGATGTTGGCGCCCAGTGCGCGGTCGCCGGCGGTGTGGGCGGCGCGCAGGCCGGCCGTCCAGTACCGCTGGGCTGCGGAGTGGAGTCCGGCGTCGAAGGAGGACCATCCGGCAAGGCGGGCCAGTTCGGCGCCGAGGCGGAGCAGCCGCTGGCCGACCGGGTCGGTGTAGGACGCCTCTTTGAGGACACTGGTGACGGTGTCGAGTTCGGCTGCCAGGAGGTGGCGGGCGCGCGGTCCGCCGAGGCGGGCCTCCAGGCGTCGGAGCCGGGGAAGGCCGTCCTCCAGGTCCGCGACGAGCTGCGCGTCGATGCGGCCCCCTGCGAGCGCCGCGGCGACGGGCTCGGGGTCTTCGGCGAGCCACTGGCCGGCCAGCACGGTCAGGGCCTCGCCGCCGAGCTTCATGAATCCGCGCCGGTCCAGCATGGCGTGCTCCAGGGTGTCGTCCAACGACTGGAGCGTCCCCGCCCGGGTCCAGGGGAAACCGGTGCGCACCGGGTTGCCGTCCGGCAGCCAGCCGGGCCAGCCGATCCGGTGCACCTCCCGTATCGGGATGCCGAGTTCGGCCGCGAGGGCGGCTTGGCTCTCGGCGTCCGGCTCGACGCCCCAGTGCTCCCATTTCCACGCCTTGCGCCGGTCGGCCGACCGGCGGGTGGGCCTGGCCGCGATGTCGACCACGTCCTGGTAGGTCCAGCCCCGTTCGTCCCGCACCACGCTCAGCGGGTGAACCAGCCGTACCGGTGTACGTGAGCCGGTCGATCGGCCCATTTCAACCCCCGATTGATTCAGCGGAATGTAGCCGGTCCACCACTGTGTGCTGATGGTACAGCCCGGGGCGGCTGGGGTCAGAAGACGACAGGAAGACGACAAACCCGCTATGGCCAGCAGTAGTTGATCGGGGGTTAGCTAGTGCTCCCCCCGACGGGTGCCCGGCTGGCTGAACTGCGGCCGGGTACCCCGGGGCGCTCGGCCGGGGACCACTTCACGTTCGTGTCGATGACCCGGCTGTGCGGCGAGAAGACGTCCACCGACGGACGGACCACTCGCACCGATCACCGGGGCGCGACAAGCCGGCCGCGCCCACGCCTGTTCACCGCGTACGCCGCTCCGGCCCGCCGTGCCCTTGTGCCGCCGGGAGGGTCGGACGTGCCCGAGCCTGGAGGAGCCCCATGCCCCGAAGGACTGCTGTCGTGACCGGCGGAGCCGGATTCATCGGCTCCCATCTGTGTGACGCGCTGACCCACTCCGGGTTCGCCGTGGTCTGCGTGGACAACTTCCTGACCGGCCGGCGCGACAACATCGCGCACCTGCTGGGCACCGAGCACTTCGAGCTGGTCGAGCAGGACGTCAACGACAAGCTGGCCGTCGCTGGCGGGGTGGAGGTGGTGTTCCACCTCGCCTCGCCGGCCTCCCCGGCGGACTACCTGCGCCACCCCATCGCGACGCTGTCGGTCGGCTCCATCGGCACGCTGAACGCGCTGGAGCTGGCGAGGGAGCGCGGTGCCCGGTTCGTCCTGGCCTCGACCTCCGAGGTGTACGGCGACCCGC
Source organism: Kitasatospora sp. NPDC098663 (assembly GCF_044760075.1). Lineage (NCBI taxonomy): Bacteria > Bacillati > Actinomycetota > Actinomycetes > Kitasatosporales > Streptomycetaceae > Kitasatospora > Kitasatospora sp. NPDC098663. The sequence goes on from NZ_JBIWAP010000049.1 coordinate 28,879, forward strand.
ACCAGCACCCGCAGACCGAGTCGTACTGGGGCAACGTCAACCCGATCGGCCCGCGCAGCGTCTACGACGAGGCCAAGCGCTTCGCGGAGGCCGCCACCGCCGCGTACCGCCGCGAGTACGGCACCGACACCGCGATCGTGCGGATCTTCAACACCTTCGGCCCGCGGATGCGCGCCGACGACGGCCGGGCGGTGCCGGCCTTCGTCACCCGGGCGCTGGCCGGGCAGCCCCTCCGGGTCGCGGGGGACGGCAGCCAGAGCCGCTCGCTGTGCTACGTCGACGACACCGTGGCCGGACTGCTGGCGGTCGCCGCGAGCGATCACCCGGGGCCGGTCAACCTGGGGACCGAGGACGAGCGCACGGTGCTGGCCCTCGCCCGCCTGGTCCTGGACATCACCGGCTCCGCCGCAGAGGTGGAGTTCACCGCCCTGCCCGAGGACGACCCGGTACGCCGCCGACCGGACACCACCCTGGCCCGTGAGGTGTTCGGGTGGATGCCGCAGACGGCGATCGAGGGCGGCCTGGCCGCTACCGTCGCCTGGTTCACGGGGCAGCTCGCCGCCGGGGCCACCCGGTGAGCGCGCCGACCGCCGAAGCCCTCGGCCGGCTCTGGGCCGACGGGTACACGGTCGTCCCTGCCGTGGTGACCGGTCCGTTGCTGGAGCGGCTGCGCGCGGAGGCCGATGCCCTGGTGGCCGCGTTCGAGGCCGGCCACCGCGGCGACGACTTCTGGCACTTCACCCGCGAGGGCGAGAGCGCCCCGGTGCTCTACCGCGTGCACAACCTTGAGCAGCAGCCGGGTGCCACGCTCGCGGCCGGGCTGTTCGCCGCCGGCCCGCTGCACCACCTCGCCGAGACCATCCTGGGCGCTCCGGCGCGGGCCCGGGTCATTGCCATGATCGTCAAGATGCCGAAGGTGGCCGCCGCCGTCCCCTGGCACCGCGACCGCACCGACGCCGAACCCGGCCGCGCCGTCAACCTGAGCCTGTTCCTGGACGACTCGGACCCCTCCAACGGCTGCCTGGAGTTCGTCCCCGGCAGCCACCTGCTGGCCGACGACGCCGACGCGCAGAAGGTCCGCACCGCCGGGCCCGTGCTGACGGTCGGCGCCCAGGCCGGCGACGTCGCCGTGCACGACGTGCGGGCCGTCCACGCCTCGCGCCCCAACCCCACCGCGCGGCCCCGCCGCAGCCTCGTCATCGAATTCGTCCCCAACGCCACGGAGGCACCGTGACCAGCACCGCACCCGCGAACCGCCGCCCGAAGGTCGCCACCGTCACGGTCGGCACCAACGAAGCCCGCTGGCTGACCGCCTGCCTGTCCACCCTCCTCACCAGCCACACCCCCGGCCTCGACCTCACCGTCTGGTACGTCGACAACGCCTCCGCCGACGGCAGCACCGAGATGGTCCGCGACGCCTTCCCCGCCGTGCGGATCATCCAGAACGACGCCAACCTCGGCTTCGCCCGCGCCAACAACGTCGGCATGCGCGCCGCCCTGACCGCAGGCGCCGACTACGTGTTCCTCGTCAACCCCGACACCCGCACCCCCGCCGACCTCGTCCACCGGCTGACCGCCTTCATGGAGCAGTGGCCCACCTACGGCATCTGCGGCCCCATGCAGTACACCTACACCGACGCCGAGCCCGGGGACGGGCCGGTCGCCCTGGACGAGCACAACGCGTGGTCGCTGCTCGCGCTGAAACTGGGCGAGGCCGACGGCTTCGTGGGCGACCGCCCGCACCGGCCCTCCCCGGCCGGCCCCGCACACGGCCGCGCCCCCGCCACCCTGGAACACGCCTACGTCCAGGGCGCCGCCCTCTTCGTGAGCGCCGAACTCCTGCGCACCCTCGGACTGTTCGACCCGGTCTTCCACACCTACTACGAGGAGACCGACCTGTGCCGCCGGGCCCGCTGGGCAGGCTGGCGGGTCGCCCTCAACCTCGACCTCGGCATCCAGCACTACGGCGGCGGCGGAACCGGAGCGAGCACCTACAAGCGCGTGCAGATGCGCCGCAACCGCTACTACTTCCTGCTCACCGACGTCACCTGGACGTGGCCCGCGATCCTCTCCCTGGCCGGGCGGTGGCTGCGCCAGGACCTGGCCGGTCGCTCGGTCGGCGGGAACACCACCCCGCTTCGAGGGTGGGCGGAGACGGCCGCCGCCGCGTGGTGGCTGCTGCGGCTCACCCCGACCATCGCGCGCCGCCGCCGCGCCCACCACCGCCTGGCCGCCACACCGCCCGCCGGGGGTGCGCGGTGACCAGGGTGCTGATCGCCGGTGACTTCCACTGGCAGGCCGGATCGGCGCACATGGTCGCCGAGTACGTACGCGCCGCCCCCGCGCTGGACTGCGAAGTGGCGCTGGCCGGGCCGCTGTGCCGCCTGGACGACCAGGTCTCCGGCCTGCTGCCGGTCGTCGACGACCTCGCCTGGGGCACGCACCTGGTGCTGGTCTTCGAGGGCCGCCAGTTCCTGGACGAGCGGCGGATGGAGCTGTGCGAGCGCATCCCCCGGAGCCGCCGGATCGTCCTGGACCCGGACGCCCACTGGGGCGAGCACACCGTCCTCGGCGCGGACGACTCCGCCGGAGCCTACGGCCACCAGCAGTGGCAGCAGCTGTACCGGCAGCTGAGCGACCTGATCCTCCAGCCGCGCCTTCGCGAAATCCCGGACGGCGCGCAGTTCTTCCCCTACTTCGGGATGCCCAAGCCCGTGCACCGCCCGGATCGGTCACCGGCCGCGATCTACGACCTGCAGTACGTCGGCGCGAACTGGTGGCGCTGGGACGCGCTCGCGAACCTGGTCGAAGCCGCCCGGTCGGCCCGCCCGCCGCTGACCCGGCTGCGGGTCGCCGGCCGCTGGTGGAGCGGCGACCCCCACCCCGAGCACCTCACCGCCACCGCCAACCGGCCCGGCTGGCTGGCCGAGCGCGGCGTCAAGGTCACCGGCCCCGTCCCGTTCGGCCAGGTCCTCACCCAGATGGCGAAGGCCGAGATCACCCCGGTCCTGGCCCGCCCCCTGCTCGCCCACCAACACCTGCTCACCCCGCGCATGTTCGAGACCATCGCGGCCGGCACCATGCCCGCCCTGCCGCCCGAACTCGCCTACACCACCGCCCTCTACGGCGAGGAGATCGCCCCGTTCCTGCTCGGCGCCCACCCGACCGAGGACCTCGCACGGCTCCTGCGCGACGGCCCCGCCAACCGCCGGCAACTCGGCCGCGTCCAGGACGACCTGCGTCGCCGCTTCAACTACCGGCGCGTCCTCGGCCAGCTCCTCGCCTTCACCCACTAGCCCGGGAGACCCCCTGTGCCCAACATCCTGATCACCGGCGTCACCAGCTGCGAGAGCCGAGGAGTCGAGGCCCTCGTCCGTTCCCTGGCCACCGCGCTGACCACCACGGCGCACACCACCGTCACCGTCCTCACCCAGACCCCCGACCTGGACGCCGAAACGCTCGCCGGAAGCGGCGCCGACTGCACCGCGGACCCGTTCGTCGTCTCCCGCTCCTGGGCCACCATGCGGCCCGTCGAAACCGAGCAGCACCGCCGCGAACGCGCCGCCCGCCTCGTCAAGAACGCGGACCTGGTCCTGGCCACCGGGGGCGACCTGCACACCTGCGACTACGGCGTCTCCACCTCCTACCTCGCGGTGCTCGACCGGGCCCACAGGCTCGGCGTCCCCACCGCGATGGTCGGCCAGTCGGTGGGCCCGTTCACCGACCCGGCCGAACAGGCCGCGTTCACCGCCACCGCCGGCCGCCTCGACCTGCTGACCGTCCGCGAGAGCACCACCCTGGCCTACCTCGTCGGCGAACTCGCCCTACCCGCCGACCAGGTCGTGCTCTCCGCCGACCCCGCCTTCCTCCTCCAGCCGTCCGGCCCCGACCGCGCCGCGCAGCTGCTCGCCGACGCCGGACTCGACGCCGCCCAGGAGTACGTGTGCCTGGCGCCGAGCCGGGGCGTCACCCGCTACAGCCCGATCACCGACACCCGGCACCTGGACGCGCTCACCCGCCTCGCCGACACGCTGTGGCGCGTGCGCCGCCGGCCGCTGGTCCTCCTCCCGCACTGCCACGACTCCCGCGAGCACAACGACGACCGCCTCCTGGCCCGGCAGATCGCGGCCCGCCTACCCGGCGTGCCGGTGCACCTGCTGGACGCCGACGGCACCGGGGCCGCCGACTACAAGGCGGTCCTCGGCGGCGCGGAACTGGTGATCTCCGAGCGCCTGCACGCCTCGATCGGCGCCCTGTCCAGCGGCACCCCGGCCATCGCCCTCGGCCACAGCCCGAAGTTCGGCGGCGTCCTCGCCGACACCTACGGCCCCCACGTCCCGGCCGGCGACGTCCACCGCGACGTCGCCGCGTTCACCGCCGACCCCACCGCCGCCGAGCGGATCGCCCACCTGGACACCGACAAGCTCCGCAACCGCCTCGCCACCCGGCTCCCCAACACGGTCGCACGCGCAACGGCGGACATCGCCCGGGTGCGCGCCCTCCTCAACTCCTGAACCTGCCAACCCGATCGGAGAACCCGCATGGCCCTTCACCTGGTAACCGGCGGAGCCGGATTCATCGGCTCCCACCTCGCCGACCGCCTCCTGGCCACCGGACACGACGTCGTCGTCCTGGACAACCTCGACGGCGGCAAGAAGGACAACGTCCCCACCGGCGCGCAGCTGGTGGTCGGCTCGATCGCCGACCGCGCCGCCGTGGACGACCTCTTCGCCTCCCACGCCTTCGACAGCGTCTTCCACCTGGCCGCGTTCGCCGCCGAGGGCATCAGCCACGCCGTCAAGGCCCACAACTACGAGGTCAACGTCCTCGGCAGCGCCCACCTGATCAACGCCGCCCTGCGCACCAAGGTCCGGTACTTCTCCTACGCCTCCTCCGTCGCCGTCTACGGCACCGGCCGCGTCCCGATGTGCGAGGACGACCGCCCCCAGCCCGCCGACAGCTACGGCAACGCCAAACTCACCATCGAACGCGAACTCGCCATCACCGCCAAGATGCAGGGCCTGCCGTTCACCGCCCTGCGGATGCACAACGTCTACGGCGAGCGGCAGAACATGGGCGACCCCCTGCGCAACGCCGTGGCGATCTTCCTCAACCAGATCATGCGCGGCGAGCCGATCACCGTGTACGGCGACGGAAGCCAGCGCCGCTCCTTCACCTACGTCCACGACATCGTCGGGTCGTTCCTCGACGCCGCCGACAACACCCGGCACTGGAACCGGGTGATCAACGTCGGCAGCCAGCAGCCCTGCACCGTCCTGGAGATGGCCCACGCGGTCCGCGAGGCGATGGGCGTCCCCGGCCACCCGATCCGCCACCTCGCCACCCGCGAGGAAGTCCACGCCGCCTACACCAGCAGCGACCTCGCCCGGATGCTGCTCGGCAGCTGGCAGGACACCCCGCTGGCCGACGGCCTTGCCGCCACCGCCGCCTGGGCCACGGCCCACGGCCCCGTCACCCCGCGCAGCACGCTCACCCTCGAAACCGGCTCCGGCACCCAGCCCGAGTGGTACACCACCGCCACCGCCCCCCGGACGGACACCCCGTGACAAAGCCCCCGACGGCCAGCGCCCCCGCCATCGACACCATCGCCACCGACGTCGGCGGCGTCCTCTACTACGACGAGCCCTTCGAACTCGCCTGGCTCCAAGGCGTCCTGGAGCGGGCCGGTGACGCCGACCCCGCCCTCACCATCGAGCGCTTCACCGCCCAGATGCGCCGCTTCTACCTCCGCCGGGCCAGCGCCACCGCCAGCCCCGGCCTCTACACCCCGGCCGGCACCCACGCCTGGACCGACGTCCGCCGCCGCTGGGCCGACCTCGCGCAACCGGTCCCCGGCGCCGTCGACGCGCTCGCCGCCCTCGCCCAGCACCGGCCGGTGTGCGTGGTCGCCAACCAGCCCCCGGAGTGCGAGGAGGTCCTGCGCGCCTCCGGGGCCGCCGAGCACCTGGCCCTCATAGCCCTCGACACCACAGTGGGCATCGCCAAGCCCGACCCCGGCCTGCTCGGCTGGGCCATCGGGCAGCTCGGCTGGAACCCGGCCACCACCCTCATGGTCGGCGACCGGCCCGACCACGACGCCGCCCCCGCCCAGAGCCTCGGCGCCCACGCCGCGCTCGTCACCCCGCCCACCGACTGGAGCGCCCCGCCCGGCACCGACCCGGCCCTGGCCACCGCCTACCAGGAAGTGCGGGCCGAACGGCTGGAGGTCCGCCGGCACCCCGCCGCCGACCACAGCCTCCACACCCGCGACCTCGCCGACCTGGCCGACCAACTCGCCGACCGCGCCCCGGCCCGGCGCCACACAAAGGCGCTCCGATGACCACCGCCCTCACCGTCGCGCTGTGCAGCAACCGGCCCACCCTGCTCCTGACGGCGCTCGACCGGCTCCCGGGCGTCCTCGGCCCGAACGACCACCTCGTGGTCGTCGTGGACACCGCCGCGGACGCCGCTAGCCAGCAGCGGCTCGCCGGACCCGCCGACCGGCGCACCGTCCTGTTCAACGGGGCCACGATCGGCCTGTCCTACAGCCGCAACCTCGCGCTGAAGGAGGCCCCCACCCGGCACGTCGTGTTCGTGGACGACGACATCGTCCCCACCACCGAAGCGATCGAGCACCTGCGCGCCGCCCTGTCCGACGGGGCGCAGGTGGCCGGCACCCGGATCACCGCCGACCTCCAAGGCCGCCGCACCCCGTGGTGGCTCACCGCCGGGCAGCTGCACTACCTCGGCTCCCACCACCCGGACCTGCCCGCCAGCATCTGGGGCGGGTGCTTCGCCCTCGACCGCGACCACGCCCGGCTGCTCGGCGTCGACTTCGACAGCCGCCTGGGCCGCGTCGGCACCAACCTGGCCAGCGCCGAGGACACCACGCTGGTGCGCCGCCTCGCCCAACTCGGCGCGGCCACCGCGGTCCTCCACGACACACAGGTCCGCCACCTGATCCCCGCCCACCGGCTCCGCCCCGGCTACCTCCTGCGCCGCGCCTACTGGCAGGGCCGCAGCGAAGTCCGCCGCCGCACAGCCGGTAGCGGCCTGCTCAAGGAGTGGGGGCGCAACCGCTCCGGCGGGCCCGGCCTCCTCCCCGCCGCGCTCGCCGTCCTCTACACCGCCGCCGTGCTGGCCGGCACCGTCCGCGAACTCCTCCACCGGCCCCGGCGTCGCCCGTGAGGATCGCGATGCTCAACCCGCCCCACCGCTTCGGGCAGGACACCAGCCAGTGGATCACCGTCCCCCCGCAGGGCTACGGCGGCATCCAGTGGGTGGTCGCCACCCTCATCGACGCTCTGCTGGCAGCCGGGCACGAGGTCCTCCTGGTCGGCGCGCCCGGCAGCACCGCCCGGCCGGGCCTGACCGTCTCCGACGCCACCACCTTCGACACCACCCGGGCCGCGCTCCGCACGTTCGGCCCGGACGTCGTGCACGACCACACCAACGGCCAGCTGCTGCCCGCCGAACCCGACTGGCCCACCGTGCGCACCCACCACCTCAACAGCGTGCCGGAGTACCGGACGAACAGCGTCTACCTCTCTCATGCCCAGCGCCGCGCCGCCGGGTCCGAGCACGCGCCGCTCATCCGGCTGCCGGTCAACCCCGACCGCTACACCTACCGCCAGGAGAAGGAGGACTTCCTGCTGTTCCTCGGCCGGGTCTCCGTCCACAAGGGCGCAAGACAGGCCGCCGCCTTCGCCCAAGCCGCCGGCCTCCCGCTGAAACTCGCCGGACCCGCGTGGGAGCCGGACTACCTGCACGGCATCCTCACCGACTTCCCCGGCACCGCCGAGTACGTCGGCGAGGTCGGCGGCAGCCACCGCACCGAACTGCTCGCCGCCGCCCGTGGGCTGCTCGTCCTCTCCCAGCCTCTCGGCGGCCCCCTCGGCGACGAGTGGATCGAACCCGGGGCCACCGTCGTCGCCGAGGCCGCGGTCAGCGGCACCCCGGTCATCGCCAGCGACAACGGCTGCCTCGCCGAGATCGCCCCGCACGTGGGCATCGCCCTACCGGTCGAGCACACGCCCACCGGGGAGGAGGCAGCCAAAATCCTGGCCGGCCTCCCCGCCCCGAAGCAACTGCGCGCCACCGCCGTCGAGCGCTGGGGCCACCACCTGACCGCCTCCACGTACCTGGAGGTCTACCGCCGCGCCGCCGCGGACGGCACTTGGACCTGACCGACGCTCAGCGCGAGCGCTTCCCGGCCGCGATCCGCTGCCGGGAAGCCTCGTAGAGCACCGCGGTCGCAGCGTTCGCCGCATTCAGCGAACTGGCCGCCCCCGTCATCGGGATGCTCACCGTGAAGTCGCACAGCTCCCTCCACGTACTGGACAACCCCGTCGTCTCGTTCCCCACCAGCAGCAGCACCGGCTGAGTCAGATCGAAGTCGTAGACGTCCGCGTCACCCTTCTCATCCGTGCCCACCAAGACCAGCGGACGACCGGAGGCCCGCTGCTGCTCCACCCACGTCATCACCTCGGTCGCCCCCGGCACCCGAACGGACGGGAGCGAGAACAGGCTGCCCGTGGTCGCCCGAACGGCCTTCGGGTCGTAGACGTCGGCGGCATGGCCCGAAACGATCATCCCGTGCGCACCGAAGGCGTCCGCCGACCGGATGATCGACCCGATGTTGCCCGGCGTGGTCGGCCGGTCGAAGAGGACACCGAGGAAATCCGGCCCGACCTCGACCCGGCTGAGGTCGTCCGCCGGCATGCCCACCACCGCGATCACCTCAGGTGCGCCCTCGGTCTTCTCACCCAGCTCCGCCAACAGCTCCGCCGCCATCACGATCCGCTCAGCCCGAGTCGTTCGCAACAACTCCTGCGCCCAACCCGACAACTTCCGCCGGTCGTCATAGAGCAGCGCGCTGATCGGCCACCCGTACTCCACCGCCAGCGAGATCGGCCGAACCCCCTGAACCAGGAACTCGCGCAGCTGGCTGCGCTTCTTCCGGTTGGTGAGCAGCGCCTCCCACTGCTGGAACCGGGCGTTGCGAGAGGTGATCCGCTGAACCGCTGGCACCTGTCCTCCAAGGATGAGCCGACTTCCACGATGCGTTCCGACCACGACGGAGTCCGCACCAGCGCAGCTAAGAACCCTACACCGCAGGTCTCGTTACGCAGGGCGAAGCCACCGAGAGCGTCTGGTACGACTGGAGGGCCAAGCTCGCCCGCGGTCACCTACACCGGTCCAGCAGGTCCGTCCGGGAGACCGAGCAGGAGACCGGCCTCACCCTGGAGTGCGGACGGCTGCTGGCGGTCCACCTCCTCCCGACTGAACCGACCTGGCCCTCGACAGCGGCGCACTCGGCCCCAAGCAGCTCGCGTCAATCCGGCTCGACCCCGCTGAACACAGCGAGTGGGATGCCCGCCCGATCGAAGACTGGGAAGACGTCCTCAACCTGCGGAGCATGAACCGCCTTCGCCAAGTTGCCGACGCGGCTCGCTCCAGCACGACGGCCTACATCGAGCACGCTGGAAGCAACTTCACCGACTACATCTGACGGCCGCGGAGTGTGAGGGCGCCGGCCTGCGGCGAACACCCTCACACCCTGCCAGTACGGCGAACGGCTTGATCGGCGAGTCGCATGTTCGCCTCCATGAGATCCAGACCGGCAGCGACGTCTGCTCTGGTGACCTCCCACCAGCCTGCCCGGTCGAAGATCCACCAGGACTCCCGGTAGCGGGCGAAGTCCCTGATCGTCTCGCTGAGGAAATGAGCGTCGCCGTCCGCGAGGGCGAGCCGCAGTGTGGGCAGTCCTCCGTAGTACCGCGGGTCGGGGGTGACGGTGAGCAGGGTCCATCCGTGCCAGGCGCCGGCGCGGGCGAGGAACCCGTTGTGGCGGACCTCGAATCCGGGGGTGAGCTGGCCTGGTACGACGAGGTACGCCGAGGTGACGCGCGCTGCGCCGGGCAGCGCGCGCCGGACCAGGTCGTCAGGCCCGGGGCCGCCGGGCGCGTGGACTTCACCGCGCGCGCCGTCCGGGTAGGTGACGGTGGTGGAGGTGTAGCGGCGGGGCTCGCCGCCGATGGCCGCGGTGATCGTCGCGGGTGCGGGCTGGTCGGCGAGGAGCAGGACCGGTATCCCGGTGCGGGCGACGGTGGCGGCTGCGTCGTCGCCGAGCACTCGCTCGGTGGGGGCGGTCATCGGGCGGCCTGCGCGAGGGTCCGGCCCAGGTTCCACTTCCACGGCAGCCGAGGCTAGGGTACCCGCAGGACGGTCTCCAGCCCGAGCGCGGCTTCCTCCCGCCAGAAGGGCAGCGTCTCGGCGACCTCCAGCGCGGTCACGCAGCCGGTCAGTGCGGAGAGCATCGCGATGACCTGGTAGGTGCGGCCCTTGTCGTGCCGCACCACGTCCACGCCGTAGGCCGTGGAGAACTCGCGGTAGTCGTTCGGGCTGCCGCCGAAGGCGCCCCTGTCCTAGGCCACGGCCGCGAGGTCGCGCAGCGCGTAACCGGCCGTGACCCGCTCGAAGGCCAGGAGCGCGGCGGCGCCGCTAACGGTGACGAGGGTGTTGGCCCAGCCGACGTCGCCGTGTATGACGCGCCGCTGCGGCCACGCGGCGGCGGCCCACCGTTCGCGGGTGTCGTCGAAGGCGACGCGCAGGAGCATCCGCTGCTCGCTGTTGAGCGAGGTCGGCAGCAGGTCGGTGATCCGGCGGGCCAGGTCCGGGAACGGGTCGTAGTCGGGAAGGTGAAGATCGTCCGGGACGTCCAACTGGTGGAGGGCGTGCAGCAGCTCGGCCAGTTGGGTCGGGCTGGCGGCCGGGCCGTGGCCGAGGTCGTCGGCGAAGGTGACGACCAGGGGGCCGACGGCGACGGGCTCGGTGGAGCGGCCGGCCGGGCGCGGCGCGGGGATGCCGTTGCGCAGCAGCCACAGCGCCACCCGGTTCTGCCGGTGCGCGGCCTTCGCGGTCGTTCCGGGCTGGTGAACCTTGGCGATCGCCCCGGAGTGCGGGAGCCGGTAGACGTGGTTGAGTCCTTGGACGATCAGTTCGGCCCCAGTCGGGTCGAGGCCCTGTACCCGGGCTGCGTTGAAGACCGCCCTGCGGCTGGCGGGTTCGGTGAGGTGGTTCATCGTCCCTTCGCTCGGGTTCAGGAGAGGCGGGAGCGTCGGGCGCGCCTCGGGGCGCGTCACCGTTGCGGGTTCACTGGCACGGTCGTGCGATGGGCAGTTGGGCGCGTCCCGGCGCGCACCGGAACAGCCGGCGTGCGCCGGGACGCGGTTACACGGGATGGGCTAGCTCAGGCTGACTACTCGCAGCCGAGCTGGCTGGTGGGGATGCAGCCGCTGTCGCTGGGCTCGGCCCATCCGGCGGCCGGGTCGCTGGTCTCGATCAGGGTGACGTCCAGGTCGAAGTCGTCGACGTTATGGGTCATCGTTCTTTGCCTCCTTGGCAGTTGTGGTGCTGGCTGGCCCGGTCGCGGGTTGCGGCCGGGAGTTTTCGGGCACGCCGAAGCTCGGTGCGGCGTGCGGCGTGCAGTGGGTGAAGGGCGTTGAAGCGCGGCGGCGCGTTCAGCCACTGCTGGCGCCGGGCTCTGGTGCGGCGGGTTCGCCGCCTCGGGTCAGTCGGCGGGGCGGGCCTGGATGACTCGGTCGGCGCGGTCGAGAGCGGCGTCGAGCTCGTGGCGCAGGTGCTCGGGGAGGCTCTGGCTGCCGAGGCCGCAGGTGTCCACGCGCGTGGTCAGATCGCGGTGCTGTCGGCTGGTCAGGAGCGCGGTGCAGCCGGGGTGGTCGAGCAGGTCGCGTGCGGTGTAGCCGTCGGGCTGGTCGAGGGTGCGGGTGATCAGGTCGGTGGCCAGGGAGCGGGCGGCCGGGCCGTCCGGGTCGAGGGTGTCGATGAAGGACAGTGTCAGGCGGGTGCGGAAGACCGCGGTCCTGGGGGTGGGTTCGAGCTCGCGGAGCGGGGCCAGCAGGGTGTTCGGGCCCGGGGCCTGGTCCTGGGCTATGAGGGTGAGGCAGGCGGTGACGGCGTTCTCGGTCGTCTCGCCGGGGAGGGTGTCGCGCAGGAGGTCGAGAGCTAGAGCGGTGTCGTGGGCTACCAGGCTGGCGATGACGGCGACTTGGCGGCCGTCGAGCATGCGGCGGCCGATGCCCCGGTGGCCGGCCAGGCGGGCGCGGGCCTGTTCCCACCGGCCGCTGACGGCCAGGGCGCGGGCGCCGGTGGCCAGGAGCAGGGCCCAGGTCCAGCGGCGCAGTTCCTGGTGGGCGTCGGCGGAGTCGGTGAGGTCGGCGGGCAGCAGGACGCCGTCGATGTCGGCGGCGGTGCGGGTGTTGACGGCGGTGTGGAGCGATTCGAGGAGCTGGTAGGCCTGTTCGCCGTTGCCGTCGCGGATGTGCAGGCGGGCCAGGTTGCCGAGCGGTTCCAGGGCCAGGCGGGCGTCCTGGGCTCCCAGCGGGTGGGAGCCCAGGTACGCGCGGGCGTGGCGGTGGCACCAGGTGCGGGCCAACTCGGGCAGACCCACATCGGACGCCAGCAGCGCGGACAGGTTGTAGACGGCGGAGGCGCCGGCCAGGTCGCGGTCGTGCTCGGCTCGCCGGGCGTTCTCGGCGAGGTCGGCGACGCGTTGGGCGAGCGGCGTGCACGCCGGGCGCCACCGGGCGACGAGAGGGAAGCGGCGGGCCAGGGATCCGATGGGGTCCACGGTGGCTACTCCCAGGTGACGGTCATCGGGGTGTTGGTCCGGGCCAGGACGAATCGGCCGTGGTCCGGTGCGGGGCTGGGCAGGGTTACCGGGATGGCGAAGGTGACCGTGCGGGCGCGGAAGTCCCGGTCCCAGATGACGACCTGGCGCGCGACGGTGCCGGCGAGTTCCTGGCCGCCGACACCGTGGCCGATGACGCCGACCTCGTACCGCCGGGTGCCGTCGTCGGCGGGGTCGACCGGGCGGATGGTCAGGTAGGCCAGGGCCCCTTCCTCGGTGGTGGTGGCCATGGCGACGGTGGGGAACATCGGGTTGACCAGCCCGGCCTCTCGGGCTGGCGCCTCGACGTTCATCCGCATGATCGGGTTGGGCAGGCGGCAGGCCAGCCACAGGTCCAGCCACTCGAAGGATTCGCCGGGCACGAACACCACGTCGGTCCACGCTGTGAGCGGCCTGGTGCCGAGGACGCCGCGCAGGGCGGCGGCGGAGGTGGCGTGCTGGTTGTCCTGGTGGGTCTGGAGGGTGACCTCGCCGTCGCCGGTCAGGTCGATGATGCGGCGGGAGTCGTCGCCGATGCCGCGCAGCGGCATGAACACCGCCATCCGGCTCTCCTTGCTGGTCCAGCCGCCGTGGCCGTCAGCCTCGAAGGCGATGCTGCGGGAGGCGGCGCCGACGATGCGGACGGGCACGACCATCCGCCCCTCGGGGTGGAGCTGGTCGAGCCAGGGGCGCGGAACCTCGTAGGCGCCGACGGTGGCGATGACCCGGTCGTACGGGGCGGCGTCGGGGTGGCCGAGCGCGCCGTCCGCGAGGACCACGTCGACACCGGCGACGTCGGCGGCGGCGAGGTGCTTGTTCGCCTCGTCCACGAGGTCGTCGTCCACGTCGACGGCGGTCACGTGGCCGTCCTCGCCGGTGATGTCGGCCATCAGGGCGGCGTTGTAGCCGGTTCCGGCGCCGAGTTCGAGGATCCGCTGGCCGGGCTGGATCTGGAGCTGCTCCAGCATCATCGCGACGATGGTCGGCTGGGAGGCGGCGCTGATCGAGGCGCCGGTGCTGTCGGTCTTGGTGTAGACGGCGTCGTCGGCGTAGGCGTCGGTCAGCGGGACGCCGGGGATGAACTGGTGGCGCGGGACTCGGCGGATGGCGTCCTCGACGGGCTGCGTGCGGATCACGTTGCCAGCGCGCAGGCGGTCGGCGAGCTGGTTGCGCAGCTCGTCGGCGGAGGCGGCGGTGTCACTGGTGGTAGTCGTCATGTCGCGGACCTTAGTGGTGTGTTGTGCGGGTGGGGCGGAAATGAGCCGTTCGCCGCGGTGGAACACGGCGTTGACGGCGAGGGCGGCCAGGACGGCCTGGTCGCGGCCGGAGAGCCCGGCCCGGTTGGCGTGGAAGATGAAGTGGTGGGCCAGGACGGAGCGCAGACCTCGTTCCAGGCGCCCGTCGCGGTTGAGGGCGGCCAGTTGCTGACCGGCCCTCTCGAACGTGCCCGTCCAGCTCGCGGGGAGCAGGCCCGGGACGCTGGCCGGGTTGGCCGTCATCAGCGGGCGTATCGCCTCTCCCAACCTCTCTGCCCGCTCGGGCGAGGGGAGCTGGCTGGTGGGCAGCGGACGCAGGTTCTGGACCTTGGACCAGGTGTCGCCCTGCTCGAACCAGTCCAGGCCGGCAGAGCGCAGCAGGGCGGAGTAGAGCAGCATGGTGGTCTCGCGCTGTCCCAGGGCCGGGCGCTGGTCGGCGGCGGCGCGCTCCAGCAGCTCGCGGCTGTCGTGGTGGAACAGGGTGTGGGCGACGGTCATGGCGTCCGGGCCGCCGAAGGCGAGCGTCTCGGGCTCGTAGATCCCCTGGGTCCAGGCGGCGACCGGTTCCGTGGAGAGCCCGTCGAGCAGTTCTGGAACGGGGTCGGGCCCGGGGCCGGTGGTCTGGTAGCGCAGGCGCAGCCCGGGGGGCTTGCGGATGAACCACCAGGTGTCGATCCGGCCGTCGTGCTGGGCGCGGGTCAGGGCGGGGGCGAGGTGGCGGGCTGCGGTGTGCTCGATGGTGGCGGGGTCGGTGAACTCGATGGAGTACTGGTGCCAGGACGGCATCGGGTCGTTCTCCTGCTCTGCGGGGCGGGCGGCGGTTCAGGCGATGAGGAAGCGGGTGTCCCAGCCGGTGGCGGCCTTGCCGGTCAGCGGGGCGAGGGCAGCCAGGGCCGTTCCGGCGCGGCCCTCCAGCAGCCCCGGCCCGTCGTCAGCGGCCGTTGCCTGGTGGAGGAGCGCGGTGGCCAGGCGGCGCAGCGGCCCGGCGTTCGCCTCGTCGGCGTCGGCGGCGGCCAGGTGGGCGATGTGGGCCAGGCCGGTGAAGCCGTGGCAGAGGGAGGAGTCGCGGACCGTGGCGCGCTGGCCAGGGTCGGCCAGCGCGCCCAGTAGGGCGTGCTCGGCCAGGTGCTGGCGGGCCCGGTCTCCGGTGGCCAGGGCGGCGAGTTGCTGAGCGCGCGCGAGGCCGGCCGTGCCATAGCACCAGGACGGGCGCCGTGCGGCCCCGCTATGCGTGATCTCCGCGGGGTCTGCGGGCGGTTCGTCCAGCTCGGCGCGGGTGATGACGTAGGGCCAGCGCGCTCCGGCCTCGGTGTCGATGCGCCACCGGTCCAACCACCGGCACCAGGTGGCGATGGCGTCCAGCTGACCGGGCACGGTGACGCCGTGGAGCGCGGCGAGGGAAGCGAGGGCGAGCGGGCCGCAGATCCCGTGAGCCAGGCCGAAGTTGGCGTGCCCGCTGGGCATGTTCGGATCGGGTCTGCCGTTGGATCCGCTGAGCGTCCACCAGCCCGGCACCGGCCGTCCTCCGTCCCCGGGAAGCGGCTGGGCGAGCTGCACGAGGTAGTGCAGGACTTCACGCAGGGCCTCGCCGCCTGGGTCGCTGTGCAGCAAGTGGGCGCCGAGGCCGGACAGGCCCCGAATCGCGTCGAACTCTGCCAGCTCTGGTGGCTGGCCACAGGCGATGCGAGCCCGGCCGACCTGGGCGCGGCGAAGGGCGTCGGCGGCGACCGCTTCGTCCAGGGCCTTGCGGGCACCGCGGTAGGCGCCCGGGTGGGCGGCGGTCGCGGCCGTCATGGTGAACGCGATGGCCGGTGCCCCGTACCACAGGCCGGTGTCCGTGCCGGTGGTGACCGGCCCGCTCGCTGCGGCGGTCAGCCAGCTGTGGACGCGGTCGAACGGGCGCAGGCCGGCGGCGGCGAGCTCGGCGTGCAGGAGTGTGATGCCGGGTGCGCCGTGGGCCAGCGACTGGCGCCACCACTGCTCACGGGCGGGAAGGGTGAGGGCGGCGGGGCTGGCGAGGGCGTCCGCGATGTCGAGGGCCTGGTCGGGTGTCACCGGTGGCCTCCGTGGCGGGCGCTGTGGGCGAGAGCGGCGGCGCGCGCCAGGTACAGACAGGCCGCCTTGTCCGTGGGGTCGATGCCGCGGGAGCGCAGGAAGTGGGTGTGCAGCAGCGAGTCGAGCACCGTGTTCGCGTCGATGCCGCCTCCTGCCTGCCCCGCGTCCAGGCGGGCCCGGTAGGTGGTGACGGCCTCGGTCCGCTCGGTCCAGCCGCTCAGGAGCGCCCCGGCGCCGGGCAGCTGGCGCAGCGCGGCGAAGTCGCCGCTGGGGTCGCCCAGTTGCCGGGCGAGGTTCAGCAGTGTCCGGGGCGTGGGCGTGGGGGGCGCGGCCGGGACGTGGTCGATCAGCCAGCGCATGCCCTCCTCGGTGCTGCCGGCGAAGGCGGTGGTGATTGCGGCGAAGTTCGCGGCGATCAGCGCCGTTCGGGGCAGTGCGGTGGCGTGTCGCAGCTGGGCCAGGACCGCGCGGGAGTCGGCGGCCTGGACCTGATTCGCGGCGTCCAGCGCCGGGCCGCCGCCCCAGCGCCCGGTATCGGGCCACGACGTGCCGTAGGAGACTTCCCGCAGCAGCCCCCGGCGGCGCAGGCCGTCCGCCCAGGTGCCCACCGCGCTGGCGGCCGGGCCGAACTCGGACGGGTCGGGCAGATTGATGCGCAGTCGCAGGCAGTGCCCGCTGTCGTCACTGAACCGCAGGAACCACCACAGCGGCGGCTGGTCGCCCAGCTCGGCCAGGAGCGCGGGCAGGTGTTCGGCGAGCAGGACGTCCTGGCGGTTCGGATCGCCGTAGAGCGAGGCGAGCATCACCGTGGAGGCGCCGGGCGAGTGCCCGTGTTGGCCGGGGTGGACGACCCTGTCCGCAACCGGCGGGGCGACGTCGGGCCAGGGCTGCCGGGTCGCGGCGGTCAGCGGGATGACGATCTCGTGGGTCCTGCCCTCGCACCACCCGGCGCCGTCCTCGGCCGGGGCTTCCTGTAACCGGGCGTGGGCGTGATTGCGCAGGTGGGCGTGCAGCAGCATGCGGCCCTGCGGCCGGTCGAGGTCCAGCGGCAGCACCTGGTCGGCCTCTACGAGCTGGACGCGCCGCGGGACGTTTCGCCGTGAGCGCCAGGCGTCCAGCAGCTCGCACCACTGGGCGAAGTCCAGTCCACGGGTGTCGAGTTCGCCGCTGGTCACGCGCCAGCGCGCGGGGGCGAGGACGATCCTCCCGGCCCGGACGCGCGGCAGGAACGGCAGGTCGCGGGCGGCGCCCCAGTCGAAGTCGCCGACGCGGGCGGTGCCGGCGCGGGAGATGTCGGTGATCAGGCGGGCGAGCGGCGGGGTGTGGCGGCGCAGGTTCAGCGCGTGCAGCGCCCACGCCTCCACCCGCAAGCCCAGGCTCGGCGCGGCCAGGTACAAGCGGTGGCCGTCGCAGCCGACGGCCAGATCGGCCGCGGTCAGGACGACGTCGTCGTCCGCGTCCGCCGGCGCGGCCCGGTGCTCACCGAGGCTGATGACCGCAGGCAGCGTGCACACCGTCCGGGTGACGTGGGCGGTGGCCGACTCCAGGGGCGGGAACGACAGCTGGGCGCACAGCACGTCCTCCTCCGTCTCGGTGCCGAGCCCCTCGGTCAGGGCAAGGCGGTCGGCCGGGTCGAGCAGGTGAAGGAACCGGCCGGACAGCACCCCGTGGGCGCGGGAGACCGAGGTGAGCGACAGCCGGAAGGCACCGCGGTCCAGGGCGGTAGCGCTGGCAGCGTCGATGCGGACAACCAGCTCCACGCTGCGGGGTAGCCGGACCGGACCGGAGGTGGCCCGGTCCAGCTGGGCGATGATCTCCTCGGTGACGACGATCTCCCGGCTGCCCTCTACCGCCGCCACCTGCGCCAGGGCCAGCAACTGCTCGTCGCGGCGGTTGAACGCCGGCCGCGCAGGCTCGACCCCGGTGCCGGGGTAGCCGGACGGCCAGCCGATCCCGTTGTCGGCCACCAGCTCCAGCAGCGGCACCAGGGCGCCGCTGCCGAACCGGCGGTAGAACCGCTGGAAGTACTCCCCCAAGGCGCTGTTGCCGTAGGGGGCCGGGCTGAGTCGGGCGAGCAGGCGGGCTGCCCGCTCGGCCTCGCGGGCGACGGCCTGAGGCACGGTGACGCGCGCGTCCAGCCGAAGATCGACCGCCACCGGATGACGGCGGGCCTGCGCCAGGGGGAGCATCCGGGCGCCCGCATCCTCGCGCAGGCGCCGGGCCTCGTCGACCGTCGAGTCCTGATGCTGCTCCAGCAGGGCGTGGATCTGTTGGAGCGTGCGCGTGACCTCCCCACCAGCGTCGACGGATTCCAGAGTGTGAAGGAGGTGTCCGAGTGCGTCCGGCTCGGTGCTCGGGGCGTGCAAGTTGGAGACGAGGGCCCGGCAAGAGACGAGCTCGGCCAGCAGCGTGGTGACCCTGCCGGGTGTCGCGTCCGGGAAGGCGGCCTGCACCTTTCCCTCCAGGTCGGCGAAGAGGATCGGCGACAGCGCGGCTTCCATCGCCGCCCGTACGGGGGCGGTGTGGCGCAGGGCGGCCTCCACCGCGCCGGTGCCCGACTCGGTACGTCGCGGCTGGTAGGGCACGACCAGGCGGTCACCGCGGACCGTCACCGTGGAGGCCGCCACCACCAGAAGGTGGCGCAGGACCTCGGGGCGCTGTTCCAGCCCGGCGATGACGCCGGCCAGCCACGTCGAATCCGCTCGGGCTGTCACCCGGTGCCCGACACCCCACTCGACCCGGGTCCGATCGCCGAACGTGGCGGGGCAGACCCCGGCGAGTAGCCCGTTGGGAGTCGCTCGGCCAGCCATCCGCGCCAGGTACCGCGCCACTGACAACGCGGTGCCACGCAGCGTCCCCTCGTCCGGCGAGGTCCCGGCGAGCAGGGAGCGGACCTGCTGGGCCAGGGCGGGGCTGGAATGGCCCACGGCGTCGGCGACCGGAGAGAGCGTCCACACCTGGCGCAACCACGCGGCGAGGACTGAGGGGACCTGCGGGCCTCGCTCTTCCAGGTCGGGCATGGGCGGCAGGTCCAGCGGCGTGGTCGCCGGGGCGCGCAGCAGCACCGTGGTCGCGGCAGTACGAAATCCCGCGTCGGGTCCGATGGCCTGTCGCACAAGTCCTCCCTTGGTAGTGGCAGTTGGTCGGCCGCGGCGGTCGGCCGTCTCCTGCGCTGACGCAGAAGGCGGCCGACCGGACCGAGATCAGGCCGCGCTGATGCAGGTCGACTTGGAGCAGGACGAGCCGCAGTTGTCGTCCGTCATCTGGACCAGGTGCGAGGGGTCGGCGACCTCCAGCAGCGTGACGTCCAGGTCGAAGTCGCCCGGAATGTCGATGTCGGCCGACGTCATGCTTACGACGCTCATGGTTTTCCCTTCGGTGGTTTGCGCGATGGTCAAGCCGGGCGGCATGCCGTCCGACCTGTGCTGGGCCCGTACCGTGCGGTACCGGGGGTGGGACCGGGAGCAACGGCCTCGTTGACGCAGTCCCGATCACCTGTTGCTACCGGACGGGTCGAAGCGTGTCCGTCCGGTCACCTTGCCCAGAGCCCAGTGCGCTACACGCTGGGTGTCCTGCTGGGCCAGGGAGTCCTGTGACGCCGCCTGATGGGGCGGCAGAAGCGGCTGGCCGGCGCGAGAGCGGGTGGCGCCTGCCCTTGCGGAGACTCGGCCCGCGCCCCGCGGTGGCCACCGAGCGCCGGCGGCGTATCCCCAGAGCGGGCCTCGGCGGGTTCTAGAGCAGGCCGCTGATCAGGGCACGCGCGTCGTCGCCGAAGACGGCGGTGCGGCGCACGCGGTGGAACGTCTCCCGGAAGCGGCGGACCTGGTCGACGTCGGTCACGGTGAGTGGTCCGTTGTACTGGTCGACCTCGACCCTGACGGAGTTGACGATGCAGAAGCCCCAGTGGGCGCGCAGCAGGGTACCCGTGGGGATGACGCCGAGCGTCAGGCCCGGCCGCTCCATGCACTCCAGCAAGTACTGCAACTGCTCTCGGAGCACGGCCGCACCCGCGACGTCCGCCACCAGGGCCCGCGCGCTCATGATGATCTCGAACTGACGCTCGCCGTCGATGAGTTCCCGCCGGGCCAGCCGCGTCTGGACAGCCGCCTCGATGTCCACGGGGGAGACCGGGTAGAGCTCGCTGGCGCACTCGAAGACGGCCCGGGCGTACGTCTCGGTCTGAAGGCTGCCGTAGACGATCCCGTCCTCGAACGCCTGGATGTGGGTGGCGGAGCGGTACAGTTCCAGAAACTGGCTCTGGATCGGCTCCAGCTCGACCGTCGAGAGATCCATGGTGTGTCTCCTCTTCTCGGGTGTTCTACGAGTAGGACTGATGCGGATGGTCCGGGCGTGGTTGAGCGGTCGCCGGGCCGAAGCCGCCGAGGTGCAGGGTCGGAGGATGGTGCGGCGGTCTGTCGATCCGCCGCGTGTTGTGGGCGTCGGTGCCGCCGGTGGACTCGGTGTCGGTCTGGATCAAGTGGTGACGCGGTGGCCGGCCTGGACGAGGCGGTCCCGGGCGATGCCGAGCGCACGGCCGAGACGCAGCGGACTCGTCAGGACGAGCTCGGAACCGGTCACAGCGCGGGGCGTGTTGAGCCACTGGCGGCCGGAGGCGAGCTGGTCGAGCGGCGGGCACTGCACCTCGCGGGTGGAGGTCCGGGTTCCGTCGAGCAGCACCGTGGAGCTGCCCATCCACACCGGCGGCCGGACGGCGGTCAGGAACTCGACCGCCCTGAGGGCCCGGTTGGAGATCACGGGGCCAAGGAGGTCGGGCGCCTCCTCGTGGAGTGCGTGGAACGCAGTACGGCCGAGGCGGTCGTCGAGCACCCGTACCACGACGAAGGCGCCGCCGACGGGGACGGCGACGGTCCGTCCGGCCTGCCACCGCGCCAGCGCCTTGTCCGGATCGCGGGTCTGGGCGGCCAACCTGGCGGCGCCAGCAACCGCGGTTGCGCGGGACTCAGCCGTTAAGCCCGTGCTGCTCATCTCTGCCGTACTTCCTGCGAGTTGGTGACTGTTGACGGACCTGGCCGCCGAACAAGGTTCGGCTGGCGGTCGTGGCGCCGGAGGTCCGGCGCTTGCACAAGGTTTCGGCGGGTCAAGCGGCCCGCTGGTCGGTCGCCCGCACCTCCGGCCTGCCGCGCCAGGCGATCCGGAGGGGAAGCCGCTGGAGGCGGCCTGTGGTAACCCGTGCAACGGACCGGCGCCTTCGCGAGAGCTGCCCCTCGGGCGGACCGAGATCCGGTTCCTCGGCGACACTCCCACTGCGCGAGCCGGCGGACAGGGCGACCACGAGTTCGAACCAGACAGCTCGCCGGGGAAAGTCCTCTCCGATCAGGATCGTCGAGCCGACCTCCTCGGCCATCGCCTCGACGATGAACAGGCCGCGCCCGGATTCGGCGTCCAGGTCTTGGTCGGCGTTCGCACAGGTGGCCGGAACGGTGCTGGTGAGCCACGGGTTGGTGACGGTGACGCGCAGCCTGCCGCGCGCGGGGTCCGCGGTGGCCTCGACCAGCAGGTCCTGGTCGCCGTTCTCGCCGCCGACACCGTGTTCCAGCGCGTTGCCGACGATCTCCGAGACGGCGAGCCGAACGTCGCCTCGCTGATCGGGGGTCAGCGGAACGCCGGCCAGGTCGGCGAGGAGCTTGTTGCGGGCCCCGCCAACGCTGACACGCCTGGCGGGGATGGTGAACGAGGTGATGACGCGGTGCATGGCAGATCCTCCGGGCCGGTTCGGTGGTGCGGCTGGGGTGAATCCGGTGACAGCTCGGAGGCCGTCGAGGTCCCGTCGGTCGCAGCGGTGGGGCGGCGGACTGGCGGGTCAGCTTCATGCGTAGAGATGCTCTCCGGACAGCGCTACGCTCATCAGTGGTATGTGTCACAGGTGGATCGCTATCCGTAATGAACAGCATGGTGCCTGATTGACTGCCAGCGCAAGTGATTGCACATAGGTGTGAAAACTTTCAGTTCTGCTGGCATGCCGGCAGCTATGTTCGCGGCCAGGTGGTGGCGAACCACTGGCCGGGGCGTGCACACTGGTTCACGGACAGATCCGGAGGGGTATCAGATGGCCGCAGTGCCGCAGGTGCGGTACCGACGAGTCGCTGCCGAGCTGCAGCGGCTTCGCGAAGCGAAGAACCTGTCCGCCCAGGACGTCGTGGCAGCCGTCCCGGGCATGCACCTCGTGAAGTTGAGCAGGTACGAGAACGCTCGGGTCCAGCTCAAGCCGGACGTCGTCAAGTCACTCCTCGACTTCTACGAGTGCGATCCGGCGCTCGCGGAGGTGCTGATCGGGAGCTTGCGCGGCAACCGGCGGCCGGGCTGGGAAGCCAACTACGACGAGCTGAATCCTCTCCACCACGACTTGATCAGGCTCGAAGCGGATGCGGTCAGCATCAGGGCGTACGAAGCCGCTTATGTCCCCGGCCTCCTCCAGACTCGCCGCTACGCTCACGCCGTTATCAGCAGCGGAATCTCCAAGACCCCGAGCATCGAGGCGCGGGTCGAGGTCCGGCTCAATCGGCAGGCCGTTCTGACTCGCGCAGAAAGCCCGCTGAAACTCGTGGCCGTCATCCACGAGTCCGCGCTGACGATGAAGGCGCCCGACGGCGTGATGGCGGATCAACTCGACAGGCTTCTCCAGTGGAGCGAGATGCCGAACATCACGATCCTGGTGATGCCGGCGTACGCACCGCCTCACCCGGGTCAGACTGGCGCCTACACCCTGTTGGAGTTCGAACAGAGGGCCCTCGACCTGGTCTTGGTCGGTGGTCTGCTCGGCAGCAGTTGGGTTGAGGAAGCCACCCACGTCGACCTGTTCCGTACAGCCTTCGACGAGATCATGGCGACCGCTCTGGATCTCGGCGATACCCGCAACCTCATCCGCGAGAAGAGAGATCAGCTCAAGTGACCTACCTGCCCAAGGCATCCGCCCTGCCCGTGACCTGGACGAAGGCTCTCGCCAGCGACCCCAACGAGAACTGCGTCGAATGCGCGAACCTCGCTGGGAACATCGCCATCCGGGACAGTAAGGACCCGCACGGTCCGGCCCACGTCTACCCGGTGTCGGTCTTCGGCGCATTCCTCGCTGCCGTCTCCGACGACGCCCTCGTTCCGGTCGCCTGACGGCCCCGGTTCCGCTGCTCGGCCCGGCCCGCCCTGGGGGTGTCGGGCCGTTGGCGTTGCCGCGGCCATCGGCCAGCTCGTCTTGGCCGCAAGGTAAGCCGCAACACGCCAGTCGACAACGGGTGCTCAGAGCAGCTTGTTGAACTCGCCGCCCGCAGCGCCAGCTTGGAATGCCCGCCACTCGTCAGCGGTGAACACCAGGACGGGCGCTCCCTGGTCGTTGCCCTTCCGAAGAACGATGTACTCGTCGACGAAGGCCACCTGCGGGCCCTCCGGGGCATCCGGTGCGGCCAGCCACTGCGCCCCGGTGAGGTCGAGGTCGTGGGGCTTCGGGGTTGGGCTGGTCACGACTGATCTCCTTGTCGGCGGCGTTCACGAGAAGCACCGCGTCGGTGCGGCTACCCTCCAGTATCGCGCCCGGACCGAGGCCGTGGTGGACGGCCTATGCCTCGGCCAGGCCCGCACTGCCCGCTCGGGGCCGGTGGGAGGACTTTCCGGAAGCGGAGATCGCTGCGATGCTGGCACTCGCCAAGCTGCGAACACTGTGCAGCTGAACGCGGTGCCTGAAGTGATCGGGACGCGGTGTTCGATGCTGGCCAGGCCGGTGTGTCAGCAGGTCGGTGCCTGGCCGGTGCGGCGGACGAGCAGGATCAGGTCCGGCCGGTCGACGGTCACAGGCGGAGCGAGCGACGGTGGACGGCAACGAGGCGCTCGCGCAGCTCCTCGTCACCGACGAGTTCGAGCGCGCGCGGGTGGTCGGCGGTGGTGGTGGCGAGGAGGCCGCATTGCTGGTCGAGGTAGCTGGTCAGGAACTGCCGCACGTCGCCGTCGGTGTGTTCCAGGGCGTGTGTGGCGTAGAGCATGGTGAGGGGGAATGCCCAGCAGGCGTGAAGGTAGCCGAACGCGGGCCGCAGACTCTGTCGCCAAGGGGAGTAGAAGACGGCCCGGTGGAGAAGACTCGGGCTGCCCTCCGTCGCCGACACCGCAAACACCGCGCTTTGTGCGGGCACAGCCAGAGGCCAAGGCCACGAGCGTGCGGCTGGTGCTGGTCCGCTCGAGAGAAGTAGTCGATCAACGAAACCTGCTCTGCAGGCCAACTTGTGATCGACATCGCTCGCGGTAGGGCGGGGGACCGCGAGTTGTCGTGCTACGTTCCGTAGTCCAACCGAACACAGGTGACCCCGGCGGTGCGCTAACACCCCGGGGTCCGGCAACAGGAGCATGAACTCCCAATGCGTGTACATCGTAGCGCCCACGCGCGTAACTTCACCGTGCTGCCCAACTTGGTCCTGCAGGACCGGCGGCTGAGCCTCGCCGCACGCGGCCTCCTGGCTGACCTGTTGTCCCGGCCCGACCGGTGGCGCGAGGACGGCCGGCAGATAGCGGACTCCAGCACCGACAGCCGGGCTGCGGTGCGCAAGGCCCTGCGGGAGCTGATCGAGGCGGGGTACTACCGGGTCGAGAAGGTGCGGATGCCCGACGGCAAGATCTGCAGCGAGGCCCACGTCTTCGACACTCCGCAGAAGCCCGGGCTGAAGGAAGCCAAGAAGCTGCTGGAGGTGGCAAATCCGCAGGTGGAGCCGAGTGTGACCCGTCCGGCGTCCGGTCCGGCGGACTCCGGTGGTGCTGGCCTCCCTGTTGTAAAGAACCTGGTCAAAGAACCCTCCCTCCCCGGCTCCGGCGACACCTCGCCGAACGTGCTGGCGACGCGGCGGCCGGAGGCTGCGGGCGGGCGGGCGAGGACCTCCGTCGAGGACCTGGATGCCCCGCTGAGGGCGGCGGCGCTCACTCTGTACCAGGTGCTGGGCAGCCAGAAGCGCCTGCGCCTGGGCGAGGCCGAGGTGGCCGAGCTGGCGCCGCTGGTCGCCGAGTGGCTCGCGGTGGGCAGCGGGCCAGCGGAGCTGGCGGCGGCGCTGCTGGCCGGCCTGCCGGAGACGATCCACTCGCCGGTGGGCGTGGTCCGGGACCGGCTGCTGCGCAAGCTGCCGATGAGGCCTGCTCGGACGGAGCGTGCGGCACCCTCCAGCCGCACGTACGAGTGCGACGAGTGCCGCGCGCCGCGGACGCGCCCAGGGCTGTGCGGGCCCTGCTCGGGATCGCCGACCCAGCTCGCGGTCGGCTGCGGTGCGGACGCTACGCCGGCGGGTGCGGCCCGTGTGCGGGCGGTGATGCGGCCCAGGAGCCGGTCCCTCGCGGAAGCCGGTGCGTGAGCCGGAGGCGCCCCGTCGGCCGCTCGGTGGAGCCCGCGTCGCCGAGCGGCCGACGGCTCGGCGACGCGGGCGCGGGCGCGGGACGCCGAGCGATCCAGTCACCATGCTGAGTAGCTGGGATCAGATGCCGTGGAATGCCACGATGAACCGCAGTTGCTTGTCGCGCATCGGGGTGAGAGCCATGATCCGAACCGGGACGGACTCGGGCCCGCCGTGCGGGATGCGCATGTGGCGGATGTCGCCGTCGGGGTGCTCGTAGAAGTCATGCCTCGCCCAGAGCTCCGGTACCTCGGGGCAGCCGGTCATGATGTCCGAGACGAGCTGCTTGAGCTGATCGTTGTCCGGATACTGAGCCGCTGCGGTACGAATCTGGGCGAGGAGCGGGACGGCCCAGGATTCCTTCCAGTTGACCAGCTGATCGCGAGCGCCATGGTAAAGGAAAGCCCATCGCATGATGTTTGGCTCATAAACCCAAGGATAAAGTTCCCTCGATGGATTGTTATGAGCTACCACATTCCATGCGACATCCGATATGTATGCAGGATGCGGCAACATCTTGTCGAGGAGCCGCTGCATGTCCGCGTCTATGGCCGCCATCGCGCCGGGCTCGGGTGCCCTCGGGGCCGGAGCACGTCCCGAGGCGTGGTGGTACAGGGCGAGCCGCTCGGCGTCGGTGAGCCGGAACGTGAAGGCAACACGGTCGAGGAAGCCGTCGGAGTACTGGGCGGACCCGCCGCCCTCCAGCTTCGAGTACCACTTGACGCTCACGCCGGTCAGGCGGGCTACTTCCGATTTGCTCAGCTCTCGCGTGCGCCGGGTGGAGCTGGTCACCAGGCCGGGGATCGAGTTCGGATCCGTTCGCTGCCGCCAGTTCTGGACCATGCCGGAAAGCGTCCGCTCGCGGGCGGCAAGTCGCTCGAAGTCGATGCTCATGGCGGGAGATTCTACGCAGCGCCGAGAATTCGACCCGGGAACACCAAGTGTGGCGAAAACCACAGTGGCCATGATGGGCAGATTTTGCTTGACGGCAGCACGTCAAGCTTCACGGAATGACGATCTATCAGTTGATCAAGGAATTCACTATCCGATCTTACGGTGAGTCAAAATTAAATGCCCATGGGTGCTGCGAGCCCGTTTCTAAAGGTTGCTCTACACGTCGGTAAAATTACTCTGCGTTGTCGATGCGCGTAGCATGGAACTCGCACTTCCGGAACTGGCAGTTCCAGAACTGCGAGTTCCGGAAGTGATAGTTCCTGCGGGTGCCTGGCATGGTGAGAGGGCCGGGCAGCGGACGGGCTGCGCGGCGGTCTACAGCGCGAAGGAGCCACCATGTCCCGCTCAGCCCTGGTCATCGGAGGGAGCCGTGGCATAGGCCTGGCCGTCGCCCAGCGGCTTGCTGCTGACGGGCACCGCGTCGTGGTCACCTCGCGCAGTGGAGAGCCGGTCGAGGGCTTCGCGACGGTGGCGTGCGACGTGACATCGCCGGGGTCGGTGGACCAGGCCGTCGCCGCGGTCGAGGCCCATCACCAGGGACGCCCTGCTGCTGCGGATGTCAGAGGACGATTTCGCGGCTCCCGTGGCCACGAATCTGGTCGGCGCGTACCGGGCGGCCAAGCGGGTGGCACGCGGCATGCTGCGTGCCCGCTTCGGGCGGCTGGTCTTCGTCTCCAGCGCAGCGCCGTGGCGATGACCGGTGAGGCCGGGCAGGCGAACCACGCGGCGTCGAAGGCCGGCCCGGTCGGGTTCTCCCGGTCGCTGGCGCGCGAACTCGGCCCGAGGGGGATCACCAGCAACGTGGTTGCTCCGGGCCTGACCGAGACGGACATGACCGCCGTCCTGTCCCCGGACCAGCGCGAGGCCCTCGTGCAGCGCGTGCCGCTGGGGCGCATGGCCCGCCCCGAGGAGATCGCCGCGGCGGTCGCCTTCGTCTGCAGTGATACGGCGGGCTACGTGACCGGTGCGGTGATCCCCGTCGACGGCGGCGCCGGCATGGGGCACTGACACCCGGCCCACCGACCAGGGTTCCAGCAACCCCCGATCCACACCGGCCGGGCAGGCGCCGCAGCGGTGAGCACCGCTGCGGGAGCGACGTGCACTCCGGCCCCACTCCCATCCGCGCCCGCCCGCATCCTTGCGGACCGGGCGGCGGGTGCGCCACAGGCACGCCCGAAACCAGCCAGACCCTGCCCCCCACCCCCCCCGAGGACATGGTGTCCAACCACGAAACCCCGCGCAGGCCGGTTGACCCCGACCTGACGCCGCACGCCTGCCCCTGCCGAGCCCGCACGGCCGAAGCCTTCGCACGGATACCCCGCCAGCGCCGACCAAGCTCGGAGGAACGGGGTGGGCCATGCTGAGGATGCGCCGCCTGCGCAGGGACTGCGAGCAGAAGCTGGCCGCGCTGCCGCTGCCCGAGCCCTTCACGATCGAAGGCCTGGTGGCCGGCATGGAAGCGGCGAGCGGCCGGACCATCCAGCTGGTCCCGCTCGACGACCACGGGGGCGACCTGCGGACGGCCTGCGGCCTGCGCGTGCGAACCGCCGACCTCTCCCTGATCCTCTACCGGCCCAGGCCGACACAGCACCAGACCGACCACGTCAAACTCCACGAGCTCGTGCACGAGTGGTTCAACCACGGCACCAGCCTCGGAGCGGACGAGCTGGAGCAGCTCCTGCCCGAGCACCTGCGCCACGGACTCGCCCAGCGGATGAGCGGGGCCGTCGTCCAGGCCCGCGCACGCTACGACACGCGCGAGGAGCAGGAGGCAGAGCTGAGCGCCTCGCTGATCAAGCACATCGTCCAGCGGCAGATGCCCGCCGGGGGCGACATGGTCAGCCTCCTGGAAACCACCCTGTCCCACCCCGTCGCCGCTCCCCGGCGCGCCCAGAGATAAGAGGAAGACGTGCTCGCTCTCGCCGCGTACACCGCCGCGACCACGATGACCGCGGTCGCGGTCTGGAGGCTGCCCGCAGTCCTCTACGGGGACGCCCACCGCCGTGCGCTCTGGGGCTGCTACCTGGGTTTCGCACTCGCCCTGTGGCTCAAGAGCCCCGCGGTGATCGACTTGATGAACCGCCAGCCGATCACCGACCTGTCCGTCCTGCTGAAGCACTACGTCTCGACCTTGGCCATCCTCGCCATCCTGACCTACGTGGTCGCCTCGTACGGCAAGACCGACCAGGCGGTGATCCCGCGCCACGTCGCCGTCGCGCGATGGATCGAGCGGGTCGCCTGGCGAGCGGCGGTCGGCATGCTGGCGCTGATGACGCTCCTCTTCTTCACGATCGTGAACCGCAGCCGGCCGAGCGCCGACTTCGTCCCCGACCACGCCGGCCAGTGGGGCGCGATCCTCTACGAAACGATCTTCTACGTCTACCTGGGGACCGCGAGCGCCGTCACCTGCTACCAGTGGGCCGCCGCGAGGCGGCGCGCCGAGACCCGGCTCCTGCGCACGGGCCTGGGACTGATGACCATCGCCATGGCCATCGGCGTCGCCTACGTGGCGGTGCGCACCACCTTCATGTGGGTCACCCTGGCCACGCCGCTCAGCCCCGGGTTCAACCACACGCTGGGCGTCTACACCGAGTACATGCAGATCACCCTCTTCATGATCTTCGCTGCCGGAGTGAGCATCCCGACCACCAACGCCGCCGCAGCACGCTGGCGCTCCTGGCGCGCCCTGTGGAACCTCTACCCGCTGTGGCACGACCTCGTGACGGCCTTCCCCGACACCCCGTTCCAGCCGCCGGCCAGCCGCTGGCGCGAAGTACTGCGCACCGACTCGCCGATGGACGTACGCCTGGACCGCTGGACCCAGGACATCGCGGACGTGGTCGAGCAACTGCGCCACCACGCCTCGCCTGTCCTGCTGCCGGTGGTCGAGGAGGCCGTGGAGGGGAGCGCCGACCCGCAGGCGGCGAGCGAGGCACTGTGGATCAGGGCCGCACTGGCCAACGCCAGGGCGGGGCACCGCAACGAGCTGCCGGCGCCCGCACTGCCCAGCAAGCCGATCGCGAGCACGACCGCCGAGGTGGTCTGGCTGTTGCGGGTCGAGGAGGCCTACTCCGCCGCGAGCGACCTGCAGGTCCGGGAGCTGCTCGCGAGCGCAGAGGCGGAAGAACTCGCCATGCAGATCGAGGAGATGGCCCTGTGAGCACCACCACGACCACCGCCCGCACCGTCACCGACATCCTCCAGCCACGCAACGTCCTGCTGGCTGGGCTGACCGGCCTGGGGGCTGCTGCGGCCGGCAGCTGGACCGGGATCGGCTGGGGGCTGCTGGCGGCGCTGTGCGCGGGCATCATCCCGGCGGGCTACATCGAGTGGGAACGCAAGCGGGGCACCTGGGGCGACCGGCACGTGGTCGACCGGACCAAGCGCGCCCCGATCTTCTTCGTTATCCTCGCGTCGATCGGCCTGGGCTCCCTGGCGATGGTCCTCGGCCACGCACCGCGCGACATCCTGCTGGCCATGATCGCGCTGTGGGTGATGACCGTTGGCTTGCTCGCGATCAACACGGTGTGGAAAGTCTCCGTCGACAGCGCGGTCGCCGGCGCGGTGGTCACTCTGCTCGCAGTGGTCCACTCGCCCTGGTGGATCGCCGCTTACCCGCTGGTCGCGCTGGTGTGCTGGTCGCGGGTGGCGCTCAGGTACCACACAGTGGTGCAGACCATGGTCGGAGCCGGGCTCGGACTGGCGACGGCTGCCGCCTGGCTCTGCTGACGGCAGGCCGAAGCAGGCTCCCCTTCTTCAGGGGCGGGGGCCCGCATTCTGCTGTGCCTCCGCGACGAGCGCGCCGATCTTGGCGAGCATTGCCGGGTCCAGCCCGCCCTCCCCGCCCCGGGCCGCGAGCGCGAAGCTGCCGCTGCTGCCGCGCAGCGTCAGCAGGGCGACTGTGTCGACGAGCTGGCGTTCCAGCTCCTCGTCGCTACGGAACAGGGAGACCGTGACGCCGAAGAAGGCGGCCAGGCCCTCCAGGACCACTCCGGCCGCGAGACCGGCAAGTACCTCCGAGGGCGGCGGAGCGCCCGTCCGCAGGGCCCGCACGGCATCGGCGGAGATGACGGTGACACCGGCGTAGTCGTTGACGCCCGCCGCGATCTGGTCGTCGGTCGGACGGCCACCGGGGAAGGTCGTCTCCAGCAGGAAGGTGAGCTTCTCCGCGAGCGAGCGGGGCGCCGGCGCTGTGCTGGCCTGGGCGGCGGGAGCGACGCCGAAAGTTCGGTCCTGCGCTGCGAGGAGCTGGTCGCCGGTCACGCCGTAGGCCTCGGCCAGGAGGGGGACATAGGCCGCGTTGAGGCGCCGCAGTGCGCGCTCGGCGTTGCTGACGGGGATCGACGACTTCGTGCCGATCAGCGCCGCGGTGCTCCGCTGGGTGAAGCCAGCGTCGGCGCGCAGGTCAGCCAAGGTCGGCTGGCCATCGCGCGGGAAGAGGGTGTCGATCGGTTCGCGAAGTGCCCGCGCGATGGCCGGCAGCCTCTCGGGTTCCGGGAAACCGCCGCCCTCCCACTTCGCAACGGTGGACTGGTCGACGTCTACACCTGGGGCTCGGCCCAGAGCCTCCTGGGAGAGGTCGCGGGCTCTACGGACACGGCGGAGCGCCTCGCCGTCGAACTTGCGAGCAGGCACGGGCAACTCCTTTGATGGAACGCAGCAACATGAACTCGGAGTAAACAGGCTACCGGACGTTGATAACGTCAGGCATGTTGTATGATCAGTAACATCGCGACGCCGATGGCCCATGCGGGCCGCGCGCCGCCTTTCCGACAACCTCCGCCGGACCGTCGAGGCCGGCCTCTGCCTTGCCGGCCTACCCGTTCAGCACTCGTGGCGGGTCCGGTGTCGCCCCTTGGAGGCGCAGGTGAGTGTGGCACCACTGGAAGCCGACGGACCCGTCCGTCATGAATCACGCTATCGAAGCATCCCATATCCGATAGCACCAGGCATGTCGGCGTCCCCGGTGGCTCCGCTGGCCCGCGGGGCCGGTGCGACCTCCAGTGCCGCCCGGGTGTTCGCGCTCCAAGAGGCCTTCGCCCAGTTGCAGGGGAGCGACCAGGGCGTGCTGGACCTCGCGACCGCCACCGGCATGCCGGACTCCACCGTGCACCGCATCCTTCAGTCGGGCGTGCCCGGCGGGGCCATCGACCAGATCCGCCGTGGCAGGTACCGGCCTGGCCCGAGCCTGATCAAGGTCGCCATGCATGCGATGGCGCATGTGCCCAGCGCCGCCGCGGCCCAGGGAATCCTGGCTGAGCTCCACGAGCGGACCGGTGGCGCCGCCCTCCTGTTCGCCCTCACCCCGTTCGGTGGCCTGCGGCGGTTGTGCACCGACTATGCCTGGGGGGACATGGACCCGGGAGAGCTCGGCATCTTCGCGCACCCCCTGGTGACGCACTCGCGATCCCTTCGCACGGGTGCGAGCGGGCGGGCGATCCTCGCCCACCTGCCGGCCCCGCTGCAGGAGCTCGTCTTCAGGGAGGAGGTGCCGGAGGACGCCGCGCCCGACGCCATCCGGAACAACGCGGCGCTGGCCGCCACGCTCGTGGAGATCCGGCGTCGCGGGTACGCCGTCGCCGGGGAGGAGGTGGTGCCGGGCTGGAGCTCTGTCGCGGCCCCGGTCATGTGGGGCGACGTCGCGGTCGGATCCGTGGTGCTCGCCAAGCCGACTGGCTCCATGCCGGCCGACCGGGCCGAGCTGATCGAGCACGTCTGCTGCACGGCCGGGACGCTGAGCGAGTATTCCGCCGCACCGGCCCCCGTGGCCTGAAATCCGGCCGAGCCCCGCCCCAGTCAAAGCGCGAGAACCGAAGAGAGCCGCTGCAGAGGAAAAGCGGATCGATCCCTATTTCAACGGCAAGGAGCCCAGCTCCTTGCCGTTCGCGTTTCCGGGCCTCGTGAGGGCAATCGGGTCCATGGGTGCGACGGCTGGATCATCTCTGTCGCCTGGTCAACTGCTCAGGGGTCGAGTTGCCTTGGGGTTCACGAAGGCCATCCTTGGGCATGTCCCCGCCATCTTCATTCCCCCATTTCCCGCGTGGCGGGAAATGGGGGATCAATGGCCCTTGATCATCTCCCGTGTGGCGGGAAAAGGAATTTCTATTCGCGTAGATCAATCGAATTCGTTGACGCGTTCTCGGGTGTAAACATAGAGTCACTCATGCGCCACGAAATCGCGCTCGGCTGATGATTGCCGCGGCGACCGGTGGCCGCACAAACGCGACATGGCGCCCAGGAGCGGGAACTCCCGGGCGCCATGTGATGTCCGTGCGATGAGCACGGGAAAAACCAGCGCACCGGCTTGCTGTAGGAGGCTCGGCCGGTGCCACTTGCGCAGGAGGAAGTGTTACATGTTCGCGACCCCAGGTACAGAGGGGACCGAGACGGAGCTCGCCGGCGGCGCCCTGGGCGGGGCGACCCGGATTTCCGAGGGCACCGCCCAGGCGATCGAGCGCAGCGTGCGAGCCGTCGCGCCGGCCGTGGCGGTCGTGCGCGTCAGCGTCTCCGAGCCCGATCACCTCTGGCTCGCCCGGGCCTACGATGTCCGCGGCACCCTCGTCCCGCTGCCGCAGCAGCACGAGGAAGCCGTCGCCCGGTGGGTCGCTTGCGACCAGCCACAGCGCGACTGGAGGCTCCAGCACGACCTCGACCTGGACACCGGACACCTCACCGTCTCCACCTACCTTCGGCAGGTGGCGTGATGGCGGTCCAGGACGGGCGCATCCGCACCCACAAGCCGGAGATGAGCCGTGACCCGAAACTCGCCGAGGTCTCCTTGTCGGCCGAGCGGACGTTCATCTACATGCTCAACTACGTGGACGACCGCGGACGGGTCCTGGACGACGCGGGCATCCTGCGCGGGCTGATCTGGAAGCGCAAGCGCTCCTGGGACGGCGGCACCCACACGACCGAGCGCGTCGAGGACGACCTGCGTCAGCTGGCCGACGTCGGGCTCGTGTGCCGGTACCTCAACCCGGCCGACGAGGGCGAGGAACTGCTCCACGTCGTGACGTTCAACAAGCACCAGCGGATCGACAAGGCCTCCCAGTCCCGGCTGGTGCCGTGCCCGCTGCATCAGACCCAGGAGTCCGCCGACAAGCAGGTCCCGGTCAAGCGGATCCGGAAGAAGGCCCCGGAAGAGCCTGAGACGCGCCCGGTGTACGCCGCCGAGAGCGCCAGTCGAGGCAGCTCATCGAACGGTGCCCTCGACCACCAGCACGACCAGGCCGAGGCCGCCACGACACCCTCGACGAACGTATCCACGACACCCTCCACGAACGGATCCAGGATCACGGATCCTGGATCTACCCCTCCGGGGGGCGGCTGCGCCACACCCGCCCAGACCCAGGTCGCGGAAGAGCCCTCGGCCGACCAGGTCGCCGCGATGCACCCGCACACCACCGCCGCCAGCGCCCTGGTGGCCGAGTACGTCCGGTCCTGTCCGCAGCAGCCGACTGAGCGGTTCCGCGGACACCTCGGCCGGGAGATCAAGCAGCTGCTCGGATCCGGATACGGCCCGGAGCAGGTCCGCGCGGGCCTGCGGCTGATGGCGCGCAACCCCAAGGGGCCCGGCGCCCTGGAGGGTTTCGTCCAGGAAGCCCTGGCATTCCGTCAGACCAGCACCGGAGGCGCGTACCAGGCGTGGGCCAACCCGACCGCCGGGGCCGCCGCCTACACCGGAGACCTGTGATGGCTGGCCGTGACCGAGACCCGCGCCGCGCGGGCACCGGACTGCAGAGCCTGGTCGAGCGGTTCGCCCGTCTGGGCGTGGACCCTGCGGTCATCGGCCAGCCCGAGCGGAGCACGGTTGCGCAACCGAACCGGGACGCGCTGGAGCTGGCGGCCAGCCGCATCCCGCCGCTGTACCAGCACGCGGTGGCCGACGATCCGCAGGTTCTGGCCTGGGTGGAGCACGTCAAGCAGGCAGCTCGCCGGGGCCCGGAAGGCCAGCTCGGCATCGCCCGCGCTGGCTCGCTGCTCCTGCTCGGCGAGACCGGCACCGGCAAGACCCACCAGGCCTACGGAGCGATCCGGGCCCTGCTGGGCGATGGTGTCCGACTGCGCTGGCAGGCGATCACCTCGGTGACCCTCTACGCCATGATGCGCCCGCGCCCCGGAGCCGACCCGGAGCGGGAGATGCGCGAACTGGAGCGCACGCCGCTGCTGCTGGTGGACGACCTCGGCGCGGGCCGCGCAAGCGAGTTCACCGAGGAGACCACCTACCGGCTGGTCAACCACCGGTACGAGCAGCAGCTGCCGACCATCCTCACCAGCAACATCACCCCAGCCGAACTCTCCGGCCTGCTCGGCGACCGCACCGCCAGCCGCCTGCGCCAGATGTGCCACAAGGCCATCCTCGATGGCCCTGACCGGCGCCGCGCCCCCTCCTTCTGACCTCTCCCGCGATCCCGACCGGAGCCGGCCGAGCCCGCTCCTCGGGAAACGCCCTGCCCACGCGCCCACACACACTCAGGCGCGCTCGGAGACACACCCGAATGAGCATCAGCACTATCAACGAACTCGAAGCCGCCCACCTCCGGTTGGACCGAGGCTCCTCACGGTGGCGCCTCAAGGCCGCCTGCGCCGGCACGGAAGATCCGGAGATCTTCTTCGGCGATCCCCGCGCCGACCACAGCGATGCCCTCGCGCTGTGCGGGCAGTGCCCGGTGCGCCAGCAGTGCTTGAACGACGCCATCGAGAGCGGGGTCCGGGACGGCATCCGCGGCGGCCTGACCGAAGAGCAGCTGTGCGAGATTGTCGAGTTCCGAGAGGGGGATCGCGCCAATCTCGAACGCGTCCGCGCCACTCTGACCGGCACTCACCGGCCGCAGCTGACCGAACCCGAGAAGCGATCCGTAGTCCGTGTGGCCATCGAGTCGGGCATCTCAATCGACACCTGGGCCGCAACCCTGGCCATCGGCTACAAGGCCGCAGCCAAGCGGCGCCGCAAGGCCACCACCCAACTCGCGGTCATCCCGGCTTCCATGCGGCGGGAGGAGCGCGCCCTCGCGGCCGAGCTGTGTAGTGCTGGCGTCACCACCCTGGGAGTGGCCGCGTGATCCCCCGCCGCCCCAAGGTCTCCGGCTGGGACCTGGCCGCGATAGGCCTGCTCGGCGCGACCGGGTTCTCCCTGTCCTACGACGCTCTCGAACAGATGGCGCAGGCAATCCACGTCCGCGGTGAACTCAGCTACGCGTGGCCGGTTGTCGTTGACGGTTTCATCGCCTACGGAGTCCGCGCGCTCGTCCTGCTCCGCGAGGCCCCGTGGACTGCCCGCGCCTACGCCTGGGCGCTCTTCGCCGGCGCCACAGGCACCAGCGTCTGGGCCAACGCATTGCACGCGATCCGGCTGAACGAGCAGACGCATGCCGGTGAGCTCCACCTCGGGGACGCCGCGGTCGGCTCGCTGAGCACCATCGCTCCAATCGCACTCGCCGGCGCGGTCCACCTGGGCATCATCGTCACTCGCCACGGCGGAACCCGAGACGCTCCCGATGACACCGGCCGTGAGCACCCTTCTGCAGAGGCTGTCACTTTGAACCGGGCAGCAACCCCCGGCCAGCCGCTATCCCTCGACAAACCGTCGCACACCCCCACAGCGACGCCGGAGCTCACCCTCTCCCGCTCCGAAAGACCGGAACTTACCGCCGGTCGCCAAGAGGACCGGGCCAAGACCGCTGGCGAGAAGCTGGCCGCCCACCGTCAGGGCTCCCGCTGGCGAGATCGCCTCGCTGCACGGATTCTGCGCCGAGCACAGCACAGCTCCGGCGGTCCGTCGGAGGTCGGTCCGGTTCCTCGGTCCGGCGGTCCGTCGGAGGTCGGTCCGGCTGCTCGGTCCGGCGGTCCGTCGGAGGTCGGTCCGGCTGCTCGGTCCGGCGGTCCGTCGGAGGTCGGTCCGGTTCCTCGGTCCGGCGGTCCGTCGGAGGTCGGTCCGGCTGCTCGGTCCGGCGGTCCGTCGGAGGTCGGT
>NZ_JBIWAP010000049.1:65276-66106 GCF_044760075.1 Kitasatospora sp. NPDC098663
GTCCGGCTGCTCGGTCCGGCGGTCCGTCGGAGGTCGGTCCGGTTCCTCGGTCCGGCGGTCCGTCGGAGGGTCTGGACCCAGCGATCCTCGCCGCTGGACGGATGGCTGCAGCACAGGCTGGTCGCATTACCTACAGGGCGGTCCGTGAGGGCATCCGCGAGCAAGGACTCTCGGTGTCGAACAACCGGATACCCGAGATTCTCGAAGCGCTACGGACCGATAAGCCACCTCCACCACGCCGGTAGGCCGAGAGCGTTCCCCACCACCTCGCACCTCTAGTTCACCCTGCGGAGCAACTCATGAGCAACATCGTGCTGGCCGACCGCGACATCGTTGGCGACTTCCTGGCCGTTCTGGCCCGCTACCACCACGTCCAGTCCGCCGAGCCCCTCGGCGACGGCCGCTGGAGGGTCCGACGGACCGTCGGCGGCGCGGATGAGGTCCTCAACAGTGAGCAGACCGAGGAACTGGTCATGGACCATCTGATCGGTGCGCTCGCTGCTCGTGGCCTGGCCGCCGACGACTTCTGACCGCCGACTCCCGAGGCCCGACACCGAGGCCGCCGTCCCGGCCTGCCGGTACCCAACCAGTGCTGATCCCAGACAGGTTGCCCCCTACGGCGGAGCGAGCTATCCCCTTGGAGTGTCCTAACGGACACTCCAAGGGCTCGCCCCGCCGGAGGGCGGGGAAGCCGAGTGTCGGGGGGGGGGGGGGGGGGGGGGGCCCCCCCCCCCCGCCCCCCCCCCCCCGGGGGGGGGCGGGGGGGGGGGGCCCCCCCCCCCACCCCCCCCAAAAAGCCCCACCCACACCACACCCCAACCCCACACCCC
>NZ_JBIWAP010000050.1:0-59519 GCF_044760075.1 Kitasatospora sp. NPDC098663
GCGCCCCCGAAGAATGCCTGGACTGCGCCTGCGGCCTCTACCTCGACAGCCCGGCGACCTGACCCCTCCACGAACTTGCGCGGAGCAGCACTAGTCTTCCAAATGGCCGCGCCCCGCGACGCCTTCACCCGGCTCTTCCCCCGGCTGTTCCTCGGCCCCGGCCGGGCCGGCGCCCCGCTACGCGGCCCGCTCGACCTCACCCACTCCCGCTGGGACCGCGCCACCGGCTTCTGGCACCTGCGCGCCGAGGGCCTGCCGGGCATCGGCCACTCCGGCACCGGCACCGCCCCGGTCCCCCAGTTCAGCACCCGGCTCCGCCCGGCGGACTCGCCGTACCCGCACGCCGAACTCGACCACCCGATCCTCAACATCGACGCCGGCCACGTCTACCGAGGCGGTCTCGCCACTCGGCTGCACCCCTCCGGCGCCCACTCCAACTTCCAACACCCGGAATCCGCCCACCTGCTGCTCAGCCTCGCCGCCCACTCCCGCTGAGTCGGGGTTCCACGCTCGGGGGGGTGTCCCTCCACTGGATCCGGGACGGCCTGGGAAGGGGCGCGAATACAGCGCCGGTTAGCGACGCCCCGGAGCAACCGAAGGGCCGGGACGGGGATGCCGGACAGCCATCGCGCCGCACAACTCCGCGCAGAGCATGACAATCCCGCTGCAGCCGTAGTTCGTCCTTCTCAACCTCGCCCTGAGGCATCTCGACCTGAGCTGACGTCGAATCCCCGCAGGGCCGATCGTCGCGAAGCACGCCTGGAGGCCAGGACAGGGAATACCACGTTCCTCTTCTCGATTGGTCCCTGGGTACGGTCGTGCGAAGGGGGCGGGGGTGGCCGATCTGAAGGTATTCCGGCGGGGTGCCGATGGCCGGGATGTCGAGCTGCAGGGTTCGACGGTGGCGCGGGAGCGGGCGCTGCAGCGGCGGGTCGAGGGGGCGCTGGAGGAGATGCTGGGGGTTCGGTTCCTGGCGTCGGAGTACTCGACGGGGCCGTGGCACCAAGGGCGAATCGACTCGCTGGGGCTGGACGAGGACGGCGTGCCGGCGGTCATCGAGTTCAAGCGCGGGCGCGATGCCGGGGTGATCACCCAGGCCGGGTCCTATCTGGTCTGGCTGCTCGCGCACCGGCACGAGTTCGAGGCCCTGGTGCGCAGACAGCTGGGCGCCGAGGTGGCAGCGGCGGTCCAGTGGCAGCGGCCTCGGGTGATCTGCGTCGCGGGCGATTTCTCGCGCCATGACCGGGCTGCTGCCTCGCTCTACCAGCGGGATCACCGCGTGGACTTGGTGCGTTACCGCGTCTTTGGGCCGGACCTGCTGACGCTGCAGCTGGTCGAGACCGTTCCGGGTTTCTCCGCCTCGGGTGCCGCGTCGGTGCCAGCCTGTGCGGCCGACGAGGCGGGTGACGAGCCGGAGGTGGTCGCGGTGCCGGCGGGGGTCTCGCAGGTGGAGGTGCCGGGGTGCCTACGGGAGTTGTACGGCGAGCTGGACGAGGTGCTGACCGCGGTGGGCGAGCTGGAGGTGGTGGTGCTCAAGCACTACATCGCCTACAAGCGGCTGCTGAACGTGGCGTCGGTGGTCTTCCGCCCGTCGCCGTCGCATCGGGCGCTGCTGGTGTACCTGCGGCTGGACCCGGACACGGTGGAGCTGGAGGAGGGCTTCACCCGCGACGTGCGGAACGTCGGGCACCTGGGGACGGGGGATCTGGAGGTGCGGGTCGTCTCGTCGGCGGACGTGGAGAAGGCGGTGCCGTTCATCCGGCGGGCGGTCGAGGAGCCCTGACGGGGCGGGGGAGGGCGGCTGGAGCGTGGTGCTCCGGCCGCCCTTTCGCGCCTTCGGCCCCTTGGCCGGGTGACGGCTCTAACCCTCACGCCTCCGGTCCGACGAGGACCAGGTCGTCCTGGGTCAGCTCGGCGCGCAGCCGCTGTTCAACTGGTGCAGTGGGGTTTTTCAAGGTGGGGAGTATTCCTCGTTCCTGGTCTGTCTCTTGCGAGCCGTCGTCGATCACCGGATCTGTATGGGCTTCGACCGCGAAAGGGAGTCCTGCCGGAGAGGGGTCACCGGGGCGGTCCGACCTAGGCTTCGCCAAGTCTGTTCCGTCTCGGGCACGGTGAGGTTCGAGTGGACAGATGCGGCCCATCGGGCATCGTTCTTTGGAATGCTGGGCTCACTGTCGGGGATCAGGGCTGGGGGGAGCACGTCGGTGGGTTCGCGGAAGCAGTTGATAGCGCCGTTGATCTCGCTTGGGGCGATCGGACTGGGCGTCGTTCACCTCGTCAAGCCGGATGTGAAGATCGACGGTGCCACGCTGGTCCTGGCCGCAATCGCAGTGGTGCCGTGGCTGGGTGATCTGTTCGAGAGCATCGAGCTTCCAGGCGGTGCCAAGTTCCAGTACCGCAAGCTGGAGGAGCGACTAGAGGCCGCCGAGGAGCGTGCCGAGGAGGTGCGGCTGGCCGTGAACGGCGCGAGTCGCCAGGCGCGGGTCGCGCTGGTGGCGTCCGGCAATGAGAGTGTCCGCGAGGAGAGCGCGGACGAGGCGGTCGGGCGGCTCCAGGACGAGTTCACCGACCTGCGACGTAGGATGCCCTCCGGCCCGGAGCGTACCTACCGTCAGGAGCTGATATTCGCCGAGTTGGTCAGGCTCACGCCGCAGTTGGATGAGTTCGACATCGCTGGTGCCCTCGGCTCGACCGACGGCGGTACTCGACTGACCGCCTACGCTCGCCTGTACGCCTGCCCGGAGGGGGACCTCCTGCCGGCTCTCGTGGAGGCGGCCACCGAGGAAGTTCTTCCGTTCGCCCAGTTCTGGGCATTGCACGCGGTTAGCGCTGTGATCGACGCTGTCGGTCCGGGCAACGTGCAGTTGGCAACCGTGCGGCGCTTGCGCGAATGCCTGATGCTGGTCCCGCTGGGTGCAGTGGACCGCGCCCAGTCACTGCGCGCGGTCCTCGGGAGCTTGGAGGAGGCGGCCGGGTGAGCGTCCAGTTGCCGGGATAGCTGCTGCTGGCCGACAGCGTTGATCCCCTTCGCCAAGCCGACGACCACCCTTCGGAACGGGGCAGTTGATCCACCCCATCGGATCAGCCGGGAGCGTAGGCATGGCCGGGTTCTCTCGAGGGTTCGACGAGGACG
This sequence comes from Kitasatospora sp. NPDC098663, assembly GCF_044760075.1. Taxonomy (NCBI): domain Bacteria; kingdom Bacillati; phylum Actinomycetota; class Actinomycetes; order Kitasatosporales; family Streptomycetaceae; genus Kitasatospora; species Kitasatospora sp. NPDC098663. Next base: position 3,134 of record NZ_JBIWAP010000050.1, read on the forward strand.
ACGACCGCCCCAGCCAGCCGCGAAGCGAGGCCCAGTGACCAGTCTCCTTGACGGCGTGCCGCTCCGAGCCGTGGAGGTCGTGGAGTGCACAGGCCAGGTGGTGCCGGTTGAGGGCGGTCAGCTCGTACTCCGGCCGCGGGTTCAGGGCCGACAGCGGGTGCGCCGTGCCGAGTTGCTGCCGGAAGGGCTCGTTGTGCTGCTGCATCGAGGCTCGAAGCTGATCACTGACCCAGTTCGAGCCCACGCGTTCGAAGGCGCCGAGGATCAGCAGCGGTGCCCGGCCCGTACGGCCTGCGGCCTTCACGATCTGCGCCACCATCGTGTCCTCCGCCGCGCTGCCCCCGCCGGACGAATCCGTCCGTGTCTCCTGGTCCACACGTCATCCCTTCCAATCGGGTGCCCCGGCGTTACCGCCGCGGCCATAGCCTGCGCTTGGCCCCACAGAACGGACCATGAAGGTGCGCGCCGACCGAGACGTGTGGTGGCGAGGCACACCAGGCCGAGAGCGGGTCGTGTCCACCGGCCGCTCGCCCTGGGGCGGAGAGGGTGAAGACCCTGGCGCAGACCTCGGCAAGACGTCACGAGGTCGCTGGGGCGCAAGCGAATGAGAGGTGGCAATCCGCATTCGATTCGCTGCGGTGTGTCACCGCCATCAGGGTCCCGCCTTCCCCTCGCGCCGTCAAGCACGTGACTGGCAAAATGCCAATTCTCTTGCCACGCATGTGCGGCGCATGGGCTCCCGCTAAGCTGACGGAACGACAGAGTCCCTTGGATTACGGCTTCGCGGAGGGATCGATGGTGCCAGCCGTCCCACAACAACCCCTCGCTGCACGCAGCAAGTTCGGTGCCGACCTGCGGCGTCGACGCGAAGCCGCTGGCTGGACGGCCGAAGGGGTCGGCAGCCGGATCGGGTGCAGCACTTCCAAGATCACGCGAGTCGAGACCGGCAAGCGCAGCGCCACCCCGGCCGACTTCGAGGCCCTCATGGACCTCTTCGATGTCCCCGAGCCGGACCGCGAGCACCTGGAAGCACTCTTCCGTAGAGGGCGGACACGCACGGCCATGTGGTGGGACGCCTACGCGGACGTTCTCAGCAGCAGGTACACGGAGTTCATCTCCTACGAGCACGAGGCCGCCTCCACGGCCGAGTACCAGATCGCGTACATACCCGCCCTGTTGCAGACCGAGGCCTACGCCCGCGCCGTCACCGAGGTCGGCTTCGCGGCGCTCGGCCCGGACCAGGTCGACAGCCTGGTCGAGGTCAAGAACATGAGGCAGCGCCGTCTGCGTGACGAAGTCCCCCTTCGCTTGACGGCCGTCATCAGCCAGGCCGCGTTGGAGTTCGAGGTGGGAGGACCGGCGGTCCAGGCCGCGCAGCTCGGCCATCTCCAGGACGTCTGCCGTCTGGCGAGCGTGGACCTTCGAGTCGTCCCGTTCTCCCGAGGAGCCGAAGGCGCGTTGACCGGAGCGTTCACCCTGTTCCAGGGCAGCGGCCAGGACGCACCGGACACCGCCTTCGCCGAGGCTGTCACGGGGACGATCGTGGTCGACGACGCGCTCGGACTTCGACGTCTTTCCCGCCTCCACTCCTACCTCCTGCGCGCCGCCCTTGGCCCCCAGGAATCGCTGGCACTCATCGAGCAGACCGAGAGAAGACTGACCGCATCGTGATCGAAACGAATCGCCTCTACGCCGCACCGCTCGACAACGTGCGCTGGCACAGGAGCAGTTACACCGCGAACAACGGCAACTGCGTCGAGGTGGCGGCCGTCCCGGGCTTGCCGGCCGTCGCCATCCGCGACTCGAAGAACCCGGAGATCCCGGCGCTCCGGTCCGGTGCCGGTCAGGTGCGGTCGTTCATCCACGCCCTCGCGGCCGATGCCCTGGTCGAAGCGTGACGACGGACGCGCCGGTCGCCAAGGTCGACCTCTACGCGCTCGACCTCCGCACGGCCCGGTGGCTGGCGGCCCCGGGCAGCGATCCCGCCGACCGCTTGGAGGTCGCGCACCTTCAGGGCGGCGCCGCCGCACTGCGGCACTCGGCCACCGGAAAGGTGCTCTTCTTCACCTCCGCGGAGTGGATCGCCTTCGTTCGAGGATGCCAGGACGGCGAGTTCGAGCCGGACATCGACGAGGCCGAGCACCAGGCCGTCCGGCACTGACGAAGACGCCGAGTCCATCGCAGTAGATGTACGGAACCGCTGGTTCCCAGTCCAGGAAAGAGAACTTCCCCGGGATGGAGACAACGCGCTTGTCCCCATCCCGGGTCGAGGGGGCCGATATGGCGGCACGACCCAGCACGCTGCACCCGGAGCGTTCACCCGAGGAATGGCTGGGCAACGAGATCCGGCAGTGGCGCACGCTGAGGGGTTACGGGCAGGACGAGCTCGGCGAACGGGCACACCTCAGCGGCGATCTGATCGGCAAGATGGAACGCGGTGAGCGCAGGTGCTTGCAGCATCACACCAAAGCACTCGATGCCGCTCTGGACACCGGCGGAGCGCTCACGCGCAGCCTGGTGCTGGTGTGCATGCGGGTGGACCTCCGTAGCGGGGACGACGCCGCCGTCACGACGACGAAGGCTCCCGGCCCGCAGCCCTCAGCCGCGCCCTCGAACACCTCCGTACCCGTCGTGGCCCCGGCGATCCCCGTCGACCCCGAACCAGGGGCGGCGGTGCGCCCGGGGGACGTGGCTCACGTCCAATCCGCAGCCGCGGTCCTGCGCAGCTGGGACAACCTGCACGGCGGAGGCGGGCTCGTGCGGGAGACGGCCGTCGCGCAGCTGCGGTGGGCCGAGGCTCTCACCTCGGCGCCCTGCAGCAGCGTGTTGCGCCCGGAGTTGCTCACCGCGGCGAGCCGTCTCGCCTCGGCCGCCGGCGCCGTCCTGCTCGACGCCGCCGAGTTCGCCGAGGCCGGCCGGCGCCTTCGATGGGCGACCGACCTCGCGGAGGAGGCGGGCGACTGGTCAGCACGTGCGGTCTCGTACAACCTGCGCTCCCGGCTCGCCACTTGGCGCGAGCACTACGACGACGGCGTGACCCTGGCCGAGCTGGGCCTCGTTCGGTCCGACCGGCTCTCCCCGGCCGAGCGGGCCATGCTGCACAACGCCGCGGCGCGAGGGCACGCCAGGTTGGGCAACCGCCAAGCGGCGCTGACGGCCATCGGACGGTCCGACGAAGCGTACGCCCAGCTCCGGGCCGCCGAGGAGTCGCGCTGGATGACCTACTACGACGAAGCCCAGCACCACGGCGACACCGGTCACGCCGTCTACGACCTCGCGCTCGCGGGCCACGCCGTCGACGATGCGCTCGGCCGGCTCAGGACTGCCGTCGACGGGCACGCCCAACCTTTCGCCCGGTCCAGGACGTTCAGCCGCACCAAGCTCGCCGGGCTGCTGCTGATCATGGGGAACCCCGACGCCGCGCTTCCGGAGGCCGAGCGGGCCGTGGCCGAGGTCGCACAGCTCCGTTCGCACCGAGCTGTGCGGGACCTCCAGGAGCTGGCGAAGCTTGCACGTCGGTACGAACAGCACGCCAGGCTCGAAGGCCTGCGTATCCAGATCGCCGCTACGGTAGGTGAGTGACCACTGCCAGCGACTCCCACGCCGTCCTGCTCAGCGCATGTGCCGACGCCGGTCTGTCCGCCGACGGTGCCGAGCTGATCAGACTGGGTGAGAACGCCCTGTGGCGTCTCCCTGACGGTGTGGTGGCCCGCGTCGCCCGACCCGGCCAGTGGTCCGCGGCGGTGCAGGAGATCGCGATAGCCCGCTGGCTCCACGAGTGCGGCCTGCCGGTCGTCCGCCCGCTGGAGGTGTTCTCAGCCCCGGCCCTCGTTGGCGACCGGCCCGTCACCTTCTGGCACGAACTCCCACCCCACCAACCGGGCACCGGCGCCGACATGGCGCCCCTCCTCCGCAGGTTGCACGAGCTGCCGGTACCCGAGCACATCAACCTCGGCCTCCTCGATCCGCTCGTCCGGCTCGCCGAACGGATCGACGAAGCCGTCACCCTCGACCAGCACCAGCGGCACTGGCTGCGGGGGTACCTCGCCGACCTACAGACCGCATGGGACGAACTCCCCGCCGGACAACCGCTCTGCGTCGTCCACGGAGACGCCTGGGGTGGCAACACCGCAGTCACCCCGACCACCACGTACCTACTCGACTTCGAGCGCTCCTCCCGGGGACGGCGCGAGTACGACCTCGCGACGATGGCGGCCGGCTTCACGAGCTTCGGCAGCGTAACGGCGAAGCAGTACCAGGCGATCTGCACCGCCTACGGTGCCGACGTCACGGAGTGGCCGAGCTATCCGGTCCTGCGCAACATCCGCGAGCTGCGCGTCACCTGCTTCGCCCTCCAACTCGCCGCGGCCGACCCCGCGCGGCATTACACCCAGGCCCACTACCGCCTCGCCTGTATCCAAGGCCGGGAAGGCGCCCGGCCGTGGGGCTGGACCGTCCTGTAGAGGGCCTCTGACCTGCGAGACCAGATCCCAGCCACACTCGCCGGCCGGCTTCTGCTCGCCCATCCGCTCAGCACCCCACTCGAACGGCTCACCGCAGCGCGATTCTTCGTCAAAGAGGTTCCTCCACCGCTACCACCCAGCCCTGGCGAGCACTGACTTCAGCACTGAGACCGGCCGGCACAGGCCGACGATGCATGGCTGCACGGACCTTAAAGGCTTCCGGCTTGCCCAGCACAACCTGATAGCCTGTCCGGCTGCCCTGTCGGCGGCTCACCCACCGGACGGAGGCCACCCCCTCGATGGAACCCACGGACCAGATCATGTTCCACACCCCGCTAGTTCCGCCTCACGGCTGGAACGCCCCCGGGGAGACAGTGACCCTGTACGAGGGCACGCTCACCGGGTTCCGGCAGGGAGCGCGGCAAGGGAGGATCGAGCTCACATTCGGGGCCAAGCCGAGTCTGGAATGGTCGGTAGAACCGCACTCAGACGACTACTGGGAACTGGGGAATGACGGTGCGATCATCACGACGGTCGACCGGACGCCGCCCGTGGAGTTCATAGCCAACGCCCGGCGCAACAACGCTGGATGGATCAATGGCACCAGCGACGGAGATCAGAGCACGCGCCTCCAACGGCTGGTGACCCAGTGGCTGAACCTCCCCCTCTCTGCTGGGAACGCGATCTTGGGAGAGGAGACGGCTCACGGTGTTCACCGTCGGCGAGGGCGCTGGTCCATTGAGATCGAGGGATGGACGGTAACGATCGACCAGCGTCCCGATCTCTCCACCGTTCTCAGAACGGCCACCGAACAGATCTCGTCCGTCCTAACGCACGTCATGGAACTCAAACGCACAGGTGGCGAGGACTTTTCAGTGGCCCAGGGGCGAGAACTACTGGAATGCCTCCGGGTCAGCCTGTCCTTCGGGTTCGGCCGCAAGGTGGTTCCTGCGCTTCCCGCGGGATACGACGCGAACGGGAGAGTCATCTGGGAGCAATGGTTCTCACCCCTCGTCGACCGGGCACAGACAATCGGATCGGGATGGCTCTACAACGGCAGCCCCGATGACTGCACCGAGCTCGTCTCGTGCGCGGTGCGCGCCTTCGCCGACGCCTCACGGAGAGGGACCACCCGCTTCCAGATGCTGATGGCGACCGCGGCCGTGGCAACGGGCTTTGTCGAACAGCGAATTCTTACCGCCGCACCAGCGCTGGAGAGCCTCGCGTGGACGAAGCTGGTGCTGGGCAACTTGATGCCGCAAGGTGAGTTCAAGAAATGCGCTGCCGAGGACAAGCTGCGCTATCTTCTGAAATCTGCTGGCGTACCGACATCGGTCGACGCCACCGATCTCCCCGTGCTGGCCAAGTATGCAGCGGACCATCGGATCGACGGGCCAACGGCCGTCACGCGGATCCGAAACAACCTCGTTCACCCCAAGGTACTCGCAGATGACCTCTATGCACGTGACGGCCTCTCGGTTGAGGTCTGGAGGCTTTCCCTGCACTATGTGACCCTCGCGGTGCTCCACTCCATCGGCTACCAGGGCTCGTACCAGATGCAGCTGAAGCTCGGGGGGTGGGTCGGAGAAACGCACCCTGTACCGTGGGTCGACCCGACGACCGCCCCTGCCAGTCCGATCCCTCTGCCACCCGTGAGAGGCGGAACTCGCGGGCGCACCCGCTCACGTTGAAGAGTCCGGCCTCCACCTCCCCGGTCTCGGGCTCTTCGTGCCCTGGCAGCGGCAGCCAATGAGCGCGTCGAGGACCAGACCAGCGTGCTGGTCTGGTCCTCGACGCGCTCGTCCTACTTGTTCTCATGGAAGCGCTGCCTGGCTGTCAGCCCCGTGGCGTCACGAGCCGCAGGCCCGTCCCGATGGGAGCTTCCGGCTCTCCGTCACGGCGATCGGGGCCGCGGGAACCCCCAACCCGGAACGGACTGGTGGGGTCGGTGCCAGCCGGTCGATCCATGCGGCCCCACCACGCGCCGTAGCTGCGGAGTCGAACGGCCCAGCGATCCCCACTACCCCCTTCTTGTGTAAGTGACAGTAACTGAAGTACCTTGCAAGACATGCAAGATGACGTGTGGTCACCACCTGCTGTACTGCTGACGGTCGATCTCGTGATCCTGACGCTGCGGGAGAGTCGCCTGCACGTCCTCCTGGTGGAGCGGGGCGAAGATCCCTTCCGGGGCATGCCCGCCCTGCCTGGAGGATTCCTGAACCACGAAAGCGAGGAGATTCTGGATGCCGCCCACCGCGAACTGAGCGAGGAAACGGCACTGGCGGCCGGCTGGGTGCACCTTGAACAGCTGGCCGTGTACGGCGGCTCGGGCCGCGATCCGCGAGGCCGAGTCGTCTCCGTGGCCCACCTGGCGATCGCGCCGGGGCTGCCCGACCCGGTCGCGGGAACGGACGCCACCGATGCCGCGTGGATTCCCGCGGAAGCCGTCCTGTCCGGCGAGGTGGAGCTCGCCTTCGACCACCGTCGAATCGCTTCGGACGGGATCGAACACGCGCGCACCAAGCTCGAGTTCTCGGCGCTGGCCACAGCGTTCTGCAGGGAGAACTTCACCATCGCAGAGCTGCAAGAGGTGTACGAGGCCGTCTGGGGCACCGAACTCGACACCCGCAATTTCTACCGGAAGGTCCAAGCCGCGAAGGGGTTCATCGTTCCCGCCGGCACGGATCGCAGGACCACGGGAGGACGGCCCGCACGGCTGTACCGGGCCGGTCCGAAGACCGTGCTGTTCCCACCGCTGATCCGACCCGTGCCATCCGCGACGGAAGAGAACACGAAAGAGGAAGAGGAATAGATGTCGAACGGCCCGGTGGTGGTTCTCACTGCCCTCAATCTTGAATACCAGGCTGTGCGCCAGAGGCTGGCGGATCCGCAGGTGCATCGCCATGAGCGTGGTACCCGCTTCGAGGTGGGAACCGTGCGGGGCACGTCGTGCCGTGTCGCACTCGGTCTGACGAGCAAGGGGAACCACTCCGCCGCAGTGATCGCCGAACGCGCGATCCAGGAGTTCTCGCCGGTGGCCGTGCTGTTCGTCGGGGTCGCCGGCGCCCTGTGGGACGCCACCAGGCTGGGCGACGTGGTGATGGCGTCGCACGTGTACGCCTACCACGGCGGGACCAGCGAGGACGACGGGCTCAAAGCCCGTCCCCGGGTGTGGGAAGCGCCGCACGGTATCAGCCAGCTCGCCTCGCACCTGGCCCGCTTGAACGACTGGGCGGACCCCGCGCCCGGTCACGAGGACGCGCCGCAGGTGCGCTTCGGGGCGATCGCCGCCGGCGAAGTCGTCCAGAACTCGAGGATCTCAGCCGAGGCGAAGTGGATCCGACAGCACTACAACGACGCACTCGCCATCGAGATGGAGGCGGCCGGTGTGGCACAGGCCGGCCATCTCAACGGGGCGCCGGTGGCCATCATCCGGGGAATCAGCGATCGGGCGGACGGCACGAAGAACAGTGCGGATGACCGTAACTGGCAGCCGCGGGCCGCAGCAAACGCGGCGGCGTTCGCCACCCGGCTAGCGGTGGAACTGGTGGGGGAACTGGAGGAGAGCGCAATGCCCCGGGACGACAGGGTCCGTTCCGCAGACCGGTTCGACCGGAACGTCAGCAACATCGCCCACAACAGCACCGTCGGCATCATGGCCGGCTCGGTCACGGGCAGCAGTGTCCACCTGAACGCGGCCCCGACAGCCTCCGGCCCTACGGACCTGCTCGCGGAACTGAGCAATTTCCGCCAGCAGTTGGGACGGCACCTCGCCGACGGCGCCCTCGACGAAGACACCTACCGGGAGGCCCTGACCGATCTGGACTCCGCCCTCCGGTCTGCCGGAACGAACACCCCTGAATCGTCGAAGCGGACGGTCATGACGCTCAGGAGGCTGCGCGGACTGGTCGCGGAGTGCCCCGCGCTGCTGGCCGGGCTGGCCCCTCTGATCGCCGCGGCCGGTGACCTGGCATGAGCCACGGCAACGGTGCCACGTTCAACTCGGCCGATCACGACTCCACCGTCGGGATCCAGGCCGGGACCGTACACAACTCCAACGTCTACTTCGTCCACCCGGACGCCTCCCCGCAGGAGAAGTACCGGGTGGGTGTGCGGTTCCTGGAGGACGGCGTCTCCAGCCGTGCCCGCGAAATGATCACCGATGCGTTGGCTCATGGGTACGACGGCGCAGAAGTGCGTTTCCACTGGGTACTCGCCATACTCAGCGGACGCACTTACCACGATCTCAGCACCGAAGAGGTCCACCGGCTGCACTACACCTCCGGGCTCCTACGGATCTACGCCGAGGGAGAGTGGAAAGAAGCCCTGCGCGTCACCTTCGACCTACTGGCGGTGCTCAGCGCCACGAGCGGCGAAACCGGAGCCGTGCTGAAGCAGCTGCACGACCTGCCGCTCCGCCAGCGCGACGCGATCCTCCGCCACCTCGACCTCATGCTCACTGGAGGGCTGAGGGACGACCTGTGGGCGGAGACCTGCGAACGGGCCGCAGCGGAGCGCTTCGGCAACGACCGGATCCGGCGGGTCTGGGCCTACTTCGCGCCCGTCCCCATCGGGGCGCGGGCCGCTCCGCCCCGCCCGAGCACCGCTGCCGCCGCACGGGCTGCCCTCCCGGTTCGGGCAGCCCTGTTCGCCTTCAGCAGCGCGCTCCTCTGGGCCCTGGCACTGATCGCGGATCCGGCCAAGGCGATCGCCGAGGTACTGGTGGCACTCGGTGCGGGTCTGACCGCGGCCCTCTCCGGAGTCCGGTGGTGGGGCCGCGAACCCCGGCCGGACCCCACCGCCGGGGCCGGCGCCCGGCACGATCCCATTTCCGCCGAGGGCGGGTTCACCAACAGCGTCCGCCGTTCGTTCGATCACTACTTCAGCGTCCGCACGCCCTACGGATTCACTGCGGAGGCCTGGCTCGCCCACACCGCTCCGGTCCGCGGCAGCCTCGCCGCCGAGATCGCGGACCTCTACCGGGAGAGCCGGATCGGCGTGGAACGGGTCACCTGGCTGATCCGGTACCTCGCCGAGGACACCCGGAACCGCCACAACAACGGCACCCTGTTCGAAGACCACCGCCAGGACCGAACTCCGGCCAGGACGAAGGCCCTGACGGTGGCGGCCCTCGCCCTTCTCGCCACCGCGGCCCTGGCCGCGTTCGGAACGGTAGTGTCGGGCGCCGCCTCCCCACGGCCGCTGTGGGCGTTCCTGGCCGTGCTCGGCGCCGCCTGGTCCGGGCACGCGACCGCTTCCCGGTGGCTGGAGATCCGGCGTGAAGAACACCGACTTGCCCGGGAGACCCAGAGGTACCAGGAGCAGCTGACCGCACGACAGATCGCCTACGAACGCTGGAAGGAGCTCCTGGACGTCACACGCCCGAGCGAGCAGGAGATGGAGACCTGGCTCAGCTGCGACAAGACGTCGTTCATCGACGAAGCACTCCGGTACCACCGGCTCACCTGGCGCGACCTGATCACCCACACCGTATTGGTGACCCCAGCCCGTCCCCACAAGCGGGGCCGGGTCAGGGGCGGCCCCTGGCGGTACTCGCGCTACGTCTTCCGCCTGTTCCTGTTCACCCAGGACGGCATCCGCGAGATCAGCTCCGAGTTCGACTTCTCCGACGCGACGCGCAAGAACGAGCAGCGGAGCAACTACCGGTTCGACGCGCTGTCCTCCGTGCAGGTGACCGAGAACGCCGACATCGGCTACGACCTGGAGCTCGTCCTCACCAACGGACCGACCAGGAAGATCCGCATCAAGGACGCCGAGGCCCATCAACTCGCGCCGGACGAGAACGCTCAGGAAATCTCCGAGATCACCCTCAGCGCGGCCGGCTCCACCCACACCTTCCGTCTCCTGGAGGGGATCGCGGCGGACGGGAAGGGCTGGATCGAACGGCACAGCCCCACCAATCTGACGCCCTTCCAGATCGCCGGTTGATCCTGAACTCGAGCTTAGGAATGCCTGTGACCTCCACGGACGATGTCACCGAGAGCAAAATCCTGCTGGCCGAGTACGACTGCCTCAAAGAGGAACAGAAGACCCGCATAGGGTTCCGTGACAACCTGCTCTACTTCACGCTCGCCGCGGCCACTGCGGTCATGGCGATCACCGTCCAGAGCGGACAGTACCGACTGCTGCTCTCCGTCCCCGCGATCTGCCTGATCCTGGGCTGGACCTACCTGGTCAACGACGAGAAGATCTCGGCGATCGGCTGCTACGTCCGCGACCAATTGGGACCACGCCTGGGGGAGCTCGCCTCCGCCCACGGCACGGTGTTCGGCTGGGAGGTCTACCACCGCAATGTTGCGGGCCGCACCATGCGCAAGCGGCTTCAGACCGCGGTGGACCTGTTCGCATACCTGGTCCTGCCGATGGTCTGCACGACCGCGTTCTGGTGCTCTCCCATCGTTCAGCCCCTGCTCGTTCTCACTTCTGTCGCGCTGACACTCGCCCTGACCGTACTGGGCTGGCGGTTCCTGCGCCGTGCGGACCAATAGCACCAGCCCCGCCGGACCCGCGCCATCCACACGTACGGCGCTCCAGTGCGCGGAGGCGCGGGTCGGGATCCGCCATACAGCCGGCAAGCGTTCGGCTCGGGGCGGGGCAGCTCGTCCAGTTCGAGGGTTAGACCCGTCCGTCGGCCAGCTCTCCCGAGCCGCACTTGCGCGTGTGGGCCGCGATGAAGCCGGAGCCGGCGGTCGGGGTGTGGACAGCGATCTCGGCGGCATACGGGTCCACCGCCAGACCGGGATGCCACATCGATCGATGCAAGTAGGGCTGCACCTCTTGTGCGCCTACGCAATCGAGGCTGCTCAGCTCCATTGATGGGGACAACTGGGCCATCCCGAGGTTGTCCCCATCGTCCCCCTCCCGCTCGCACCGTCCCCTTGGCCACTCTGAACGTGTGGGAGACGCCACCTCGGCGATCCCCTCGGGTCCCAGCCGATCCTCTCGCGCTTCGACCCCTCCTCCCCCGCGTTCGTTCTGGCCAAGGAGGCTCACGTGTTGCGCCATCCGCAGTTCCTGAAGGACTTAATCACCGGCACCGCCGGCGCCCTCGCCGCCATCCACGTCAGCCCCGAAGGGCTGGTCCTCGGCAGCTCGCCCGGGGTCGACGAAGACGACGCCGACCACTGGTCGGCCGTGATGGCGGCGCTGCACGCCGTGAGCAACCGCAGCACCGAGATCATCGGCCGTAGCACCGCCGAACGGGGCCTCTGGGGCCACAGCGTGATCGAGGACCGGGCCGGCCGCACGCTGATTCTCGTCGGCGTCAACGACGGCTCGATGCTCGCCGCGGTGTGCGGGAAGAGCGCCCAACTGGGCGACATCGCCGCCCGGCTCGTCGAACTGGCGGACAACACCGTCACCGTGGGGGCTGCGGCGTGAACCCGATCTCGACCAAGGCCCCGACCCGCCCACGGCGCCCGTTGCCGCTGCCCGATGTCCTCGGCACCGTGCACATCCCCGACCCGCTCAGCCCCGGCATGGCCGGACTAGCCTCCTACCTCACCCGACGCCACGCCCGGGTCACCGTCTCCCCCGTGCAGGCGAGCCTTCGTCCCGAGCTGGTCGAACGGCTTCAGCGTCGCGGGGCCGCACTCCGAGCGGCCGCCCCCGGTACGGCCTCGCTGATCTGGGGCGGCGACAACACCGTGACCCACGACCTCACCAGCCACATCGCCGGCCACGGCCTGCCCATGATGGGCTACTCGCGGGCCGTCGAGCTGCTGGCCGGCACGGCACCGATCACGGTCGCCGTCGCCGGCAGCCACTCGACCACCATGGCCGCCGCCGCGCTCACCTGTGCGCTCGTCAGCCGCGATCCCGGGTGGATCCTCGCCGAGGCTCCGAAGGGGGACTCCGTCGGCTACGACGGCGGCGGAGAGGTCCTGGTCGTGGACCTCTGCCCGGACGGCTCCAGCCACGAGACTTCGCCGCCCGGTTGGCGGTTCCGCACGCTCGGCGAAGGGCTGAGCCCGACGGTCACGCTGATCACCGCCGTGGATGCGGCACCGCCGGCGTTCTGGAACCAGCAGGAAGCGCTGGACCAGATGGAGGCCCTCGCCCGGCGGAGCGACACGGTGGTGGTGTGGGTCGCCCAGCCCGGCTGCCAGGAGCTCGCGGACCGGCTGCGCAGGCACCGGCCGGGTCCGAGGGTGGTGACCGTCGGCCGCGGCACCGACATGGACGTCCAGGTCCTCGGGACGTTCTGGACCGGAGAGGACCACCGCGTCACCGTCAAGGTCGACGGCGAACGCCACACGTTCACCGCGCCGGTCGCCGGGACGAACAACGCCATGGCCGTGGCCGCCGCGTGGGCCGCGGGCTGGGCCCTCGGTGTTCCCGGCCGTGAACTCGTCGACGGGCTCGGCGCGTTCGCGGGCGTCGAACGGTCGCTGACCCGGCTCGGCTCGACCGGTGGCATCGACGTCGTCGAGTCCAGGGCTGTGCACCCGAAGGAGATCGCTGCCGACCTCCAGGGCGCCCGGATGCTCACGGAGGGCGCGGTGGTGGCCGTGTACGAGCCCTCCGGGCACCTGCGGTCGAACGCCCTCGCCAGTCTGATCGCCGAGGCCCTGGGTGCCGCCGACCGGACCGTGCTGCTTCCCGTCCACTCGACGTTCCCCCGTGGTCAGAACCACGCCGACGGCGGCGAATCCATCTTCAACGTCTGCTCCACCGGCACGGTGATCCGCTTCGAGCCCGACCTGCACCAGCAGGGCTCCGAGGCCCTGATTGCCTCCCTCGTGCAGCGGGGCGACCTGGTCCTGACCATCGGCTCCCAGGCCGCCCGGCGGATCGGGCCCTCCCTGCTGGCCGCTCTCCACCGGCCGCAGCCCGCCCGATAGCCCCCACCCCACCCCCGTCACGACCCCGCTCCTGTTGGAGGTCCCCCATGCCCGTGCCCGCTCCCGTCAAGCCCGACCTGTCCGACACCGACGTCCTCCTCCTGCAACAGGTGGCTCGCGGTTCCCTGCACGGCGAGACCAGCCGCGCCACCGGTATCGAGAAGGCCGAGGTCGGCGCCGCCGTCGTCGCCCTGGCGACGAAGGTCGGCGCCAAGTCGCGCTTTCACGCCGCCGCCTTGGGTGCGGCCTGGGGGCTGGTGACGGACGTACACGCGATGAACCCCACCGGCAAGTCGCTGTCGGCGCGGCACGTCGAGGTCCTCGCCGGCCTGGTGGGCGGTGAGGGCGCGGACGCCATCGCACAGCGGCTGGGGCTGACCGTGAACACGGTGAAGACGTACATCCAGACGACCTTGCGGGCCCTCGGGGTCCGGTCGAGGGAGCAGGCGAGCGCGGCGGCCGTACTGACCGATCTGGTGCCATTGCGGGCCTTGGGAGCCGGTTGGCCCGACGTGAGGCTCAGCGAGCTCCGGCAGTCGGCGGAGGCGCACTAATGCCGCGCCGCATCCGGCATGCCGGAGATCCCGACGTGCTGCTGATGCCCATGCTCGGGGGGATCGACTGATGCGGACGAAGGCGCCGCCCACGGCGCTGACCGCGCAGCAGGTCGCGGTGTTAGACAGGGCCGGCCTCGGCATGACGAACGCGGAGATCGGCGCGGCCCTGAATCTGGGTGTCGACACCGTCAAGGGCCACCTGCGACAGGTGTACGACCGGTTGGACACCACGAACCGGGTTCAGGCCTTCGTACGAGGGTGGCAGTCCGGCCTGCTCCCCCGTTCGGCCTCGGTGGGTGTTGCTCCAGTGCTGTCGGACGAGCAGAAGTTGATCCTGCGGGTCTGGGGACAGGGTGGGAATCGCCGCGACGTCGCCCGCGCCCTGGAGGTCCGGGAGAGCGCGGCAGAACTCTACGAGGACGCCGTGCTCGACGCGCTCGGTACCCGCAAGCGCGTTGTCGCCGTCCGCCGGGCACTCGAACAGCAACTGATCGATCCGGCCGGGGACGCCCTGGCCGACCTCACCACACCCATGGCGGCCGATTCGGGCCAGGGCCGCACCCTGCACCACCGCACGAAGGGAGGGACCGGTGCAACCGAACTCGTAGACGAAGCGCACGCTGAACCCGATAGCCCTGATCCGCTGGACCGCTCGGTCGCGACGCTGCGCTCCGCGCAGGGTCTGGCCGTACACCTCGGTGCGCTGGCCGGCCTGCCGGAATTGCCGTCGCTGGCAGAAGTCCTGGCTGGGGCGGCGCCCCGCAGGACGGCGCCGGCCGTCGTGCGGCTGGTGCACCAGGCACTGGCCCTCGGTGTCCCGTGCGCCCTGGTGCTCCCCGCAGTGGCGGTCGATGCCGACCGTGCCGTCGAGGCGGTAGGTCTGGGAGCGGCCTGGACGTGCGCGGTCCGCCAAGGGGCGTACGACCGCAGCACCGCCGCCTATCTGGAAGCCGCCCACCTGCTCGGGGCCCCGCTCGACGAGCTGCTGGTCGTGTGCACCGCCGACCAGGCGCCCGTGGTGGGAGAAGCCGGGGTCCGCCGGATCCTGACGACCCCGAGCATCGTGCCGGACACCAGGCCTCGGCGTGCCCCGAGGCCCGAGTTGAACGCGCTGGAGCGCCGGATCGCCGAACTGGCCGCCCAGGGGCTGGGCGTCGCCGAGATCGGCGACCACGTCCATACCGGGGAGTACCTGGTCCGGACTCGCCTGGCCGACTTGCGCCGGCGTGTCGGCGCCGTGGACGACGCGCACCTGGTCGTCCGCCTGATCACGGCGGGGGCGATCGGCACCGAGCGGCTGCGCGCCGATCTGCCCGACCCCGTCCCCGAGCTGGATCAGGCGGGGCGGGCCGTGGCGGCGCTGATCTGCACCGGGACGCTGAGCGAGGCCGGGGCGAGCGCCGTCGGCCTGAGCCTGCGCACGGCACGGACGGTCGAGGGACGAGTCGTCCGGGCGCTCTCCCGGCGCGGCAGCCGCACCCATGCTGCGGCCGTCGCCGTGATCACCGGAATCGTCGCGCTGCCCCCGCCGAACCACATCCCCTACTTGGAGACGATTTGCCCGGTGGCGTGAACCCGGACGCAAGGACGGGCCTCTCCCGACCGCCGTCCCGACCCGACCCGCCGCAGCCGGGGCCGTGCGGCTGCTGGAGCAGCTCGTCGCGCACACCCGCTCCCGCCCCTGACTTCCCACCACTCCGCCAACACCAGGACTTCGCATGCCCGTTCCCCTCCCGATCGAGGGCTATGCCCCGATCGGCAACGGCCGCTCGACGGCCCTCGTCGACCTCCACGGCGCGATCTCGTGGCTGTGCCTGCCGGAGTTCGACTCGCCGGCGGTGTTCGCCTCGCTCCTCGGCGACCGGCGCCACGGCTACTGGTCGCTCGCCCCCACCTCCACTCAGCCCCTCCCCGTCACCCGTCGCGCCTACCGCAGCGGCGGCCTCGTCCTGGACCAGGTCTGGGAGCTGCCCGAGGGGGCATTGCAGGTCACCGAGTTCATGCCCACCTCCGGTGCCGAGCGGCCGGCCCAGGTGATCCGGATCGCCAGGTGCCTGCGCGGCCGGATGAGCGTCACCTCCCGCATCGTCGTCGCGCCCGGCTACGGCCGCTCCCACGCCACCCTGCACGAGGTCACCAACCCCGACGGCGTGCGACGCTTCGCCGCCGAGCACGAGGGCGCCGCCCTGTGGCTGGACGGTCCCGACCATCGGCCCCGGCGACGTGGAGCCGCGGTCGCCGAAACCGTCCTGACCGCGGGACAGGAGGCCGCGTACGCCCTGACCTGGCAGGAGCCCGACGCCCCGGTCCCGCTCGTGCCGGACACCGGCCAGGCCCTCGCCGCAACCCTGCGGGCGTGGGCCGACTGGAGCGCCAACGTCACCTACACCGGGTGCTACCGCGACGCCGTCCTCGACTCGGTGGCCGTTCTCGGCTCCCTCGTCCACCGGCCCACCGGCGCGGTCATCGCCGCCCCCACCACCTCGCTGCCCGAGGAGATCGGCGGCGAACGCAACTGGGACTACCGCTACCCGTGGCTGCGCGACTCCGCGCTCACCCTCCGGGAGCTGGTACGCGCCGGCCGTTTCCTGGAGCAGGCGCGTGCCTGGCGGACGTGGCTGGTCGACACGATCGGCGACCCGATCACCGCGCGGATCATGTACCGACTCGACGGAAGCACCGAGCTCACCGAGACCGTCCTGGACCACCTGCCCGGGTACCAGGGCTCACGCCCAGTGCGGATCGGCAACGGCGCGGCCGGCCAGCTCCAGCTCGACGTCTTCGGATACGTCGCGGACGCCCTGCTGACCGCCGAGGACGCCGGCCTCGAACCCGATCCCGCAGCCGACGCGCTGCTTCTCGGGCTGGCCGAAGTCGTCGTCGCCACCGCGCACAAGCCGGACCGGGGAATCTGGGAGATCCGCGGGCCCGAGCGCCACTTCACCCACTCCAAGATCATGGCGTGGGTCGCGATCGACCGGACCGTCCGACTCCTGGAGCGCCGCCCGGACCACGAGCGGGCCACCCTGACCCGACTGCGCGCGGCCGCGGCACTCTTCCACACCACCGTCCTCGCCCGAGGCTACGACGAGGAGCGCAACACCTTCACCCAGTCCTACGGCAGTCGCGAGCTGGACGCCTCCCTGCTGCTACTGCCGCAGACCGGCTTCCTGCCGCCCGACGACAAACGGGTTGTCGGCACCATCGAGGCCGTCCAACGCGAACTCGCCACCTACGACGGCCTCGTGCTGCGCTACCGCACCCACCAGGACGCCGACGCCAACGTGGACGGCCTCGCCGGCGAGGAGGGCGCGTTCTTCGCGTGCTCGTTCTGGCTGGTCACCGCGCTCGCCCTGGTCGGCCGCACCGACGAGGCCTGCGAGCGGATGGACGCGCTGCTCGCCCTGCGCAACGACGTGGGCATCCTCGCCGAGGAGTACGACCCCTCCGCCGGCCGCCAGCTCGGCAACACGCCGCAGGGGCTGAGCCACCTGGCGCTGGTCAACGCCGCCGTCGCCCTCGGTGTGCCGTCCGTTCCCGTCCTTCCGCGTCCCCGGACCGGCGCCGTTGCCTCGCTCTGACGACGACCTCATGCCAACCGTCTCCAACCACATCGATGGCACCCAGGTCCACCACGCCGTCCAGGCCGGCCAGATCCGTGACATCCACTTCCATCCCGCCGGGCCGCCACGGCAAGTTCCCCGACAACTCACCGCGGTCACCGGGGTGTTCACCGACCGCGAGCACGACGTCGCCGCCCTGGACAAGCTACTCTCCGACCTGCCGGAAGGCACCGCTCCAGTGATCGCGATCACCGGGCCCGGCGGGGTCGGCAAGAGCGCCCTGGTCTCGCACTGGGGCCGCCGACACGCCGATCGCTACCGGGACGGACAGCTACTCGTCCAGCTGCGCGCGGGAGGCGTCGACGGTCCGACACCGGCTGCCGAGACCGTCCGCTCGCTACTTCGCGGTCTCGGAGACCGCGACGTGGATCAACTCCCCTGGCACGAGTCGGACTTGCGCGCGCTTTGGCGGTCCATCGCCGCCACCCGACGGCTGCTGGTGGTATTGGACGACGTCGCCACCGCCGACCAAGTGGTGCCTCTGATCCCCGCCACCAGTGCGTGCCTGGTCGTCGTCACCAGCCGCTCGCCGCTGCCCGCACTCGCCACTCTCGGTGCTCACCATCATCACCTGGGCCCGCTCGCGCCCGTCCACGCCATCCAGCTGCTCGGCCGAATCCTCGGCGAGGGCCGGGTGCGCGCCGAGCCGGCCGCCGCCGAGGCGCTCGCTCGCGCCTGCGAGGGCAGCCCGTTGGCCCTGGGGCTGGCCGCCGGCGCGTTCGTCCTCACCCCCACACGTTCGCTCGCCTCCCACCCCGCGCTCACTGCAACCGACTTGGAGAGTCTCCCCATGACCACCGCCGTCGCCCTCGCCTCGCTGCCCGAGCCCGAAGCGCGCTTACTCCGGCTCGCCGCGCTGATCCCCGCGCCGGATCTCGACCACCTCACCGTGGCCGCCGCCACCGCGACTCCCGCCACCGACACCCTTCAGCTGCTGCACGAACTCGCGGCCCGGAACCTCTTGGACCACACCGGCCGCCGGCCCGTGCGCGGCGACGTCTACAGCATCCGAGCCCACGTCCGCGAGCTGATCCGCGACCAGGCCGACGACCGGCGGCTCGTAGTGCAGCGCTACCTCGACCACCTGATCGCCACCGCCCAGGGCACCGTCCAGCGCCTCACCCCGCACCACCGCGTCCTGCCACGCCAACACCGCCACCACCCTGCCGAGCCGGTGCACATCACCGACGACCGCACCGCGCTGGACTGGCTGGAGGCCATCGCCCCCGCCGTCCTGCCCGCCCTCACGGCCGCCCGCACCCTCGGCGAGCACCAGGCCGCCACGGTCCTGGCCCACGACCTGTGGCCCCTGTTCCACCGCCTGCGGCGAACCGACCTGAGCCTCACCTGCCACAAGCTGGGCCTCGACTCCGCCCGAATCTGGGGCCACCCCCTGGCCGTCTACGAGATGACCACCACCCTGGCCATCTCACACAAACGCACCGGAGAACACGAGGACACTCTCCGGTTCTACGAGGAAAGCCGAACTCTCGCCACCGAGGAGCAGGACCCCGTCCGCATCGCCCAGTGCACCGCCGGCATCGGCGCCACCCTGTACGAGGCCGAACAGTTCGCCACCGCCGAGCCCGAACTCACCCGCGCCATCGAGCTCTACGCCGACCTCGACGACCGGCGCGGCGCCGGCCTCGCCGAGATCCTCCTCGGCTCCGCCGCCGCCCGCCAGGGCAACACCGACCTCGGCATCCCGCTGCTCCAGCAGGCCGTCGCCGACCTCGAATCGCTCACCCCGCCCGACCCGCTGAACGTGGCCCGGGCGAAGGTCTTCCTGGGCGAGGCCCAGTCCCTGGCCGGCGAACACGACGTCGCGGCGGGCACCATCAACACCGCCGTGCAGAAGTTCGTGCGCCTCGGCCACCGCCACTGGGCGGCCTACGGCATCGAGTTCCTCGGACAGGCCGCGGAACGCGGCAACCTGCCCGCACTCGCCGCCAGCTGGTACGCCGCCAGCCAGGACCAGTACCGGAACCTGGGCAGCAGCCGCGACGTGGAACGCCTGCAGAGTCGGCTGCTCGCGCTACTGCCCGAGTGACCCTCGCTCACCGCCCCGCTGCCCGCCCGCTCCGCACGCTGAGCGACGCCCCACCACACCGTCAAGATGGTTCAGCTCAGAGCTCAGGAATGTGAATCGCCATGCTCATCGTCGCCGCGCTGCCAGGTCGGAGGTCAGGCCGCTATCTCGGCCCGCAGCCGCGCCAAGGCGTCGCCCGCACGCTCCCGGACCTCGGGCAGGCTGCGACCGGCCCGCACGACGCGCTGGAGCTGGTGCGGCAGGTGGTGAAGGGTCGCCCCGTCGACCGCCGCGCCGAGCTGCTGCGCCGCTCCGGTGGAATCCCCCTTCTGCAGCAGCACCTCGCCTGCGGTGATCGCCGCGATGATCCGCCACTGGGAGGTCGCCGCGAGTCCGGCGACGGGCGCGCGGTCGAGCTGCCGGACGGCCTCCGCGACCCGGCCCGTGCTCATGAGACCCCGGAGGCGGACCTCGTGGAGGGTGAACTCGGAGAACAGGGCGGTGGGCGCCGCCTCGTCCAGGAGACGGTGACCCTCCTCGATCGCGGTGTCGAAGACGAGGGCGTTGCCTGCGGCCCCGGCGGCGCGGGCGAGCAGGACGATCGCCTCGGCGCGTTCGGTGGCGGTGCGAGCGGTGTCACGGGCCTGCCCGAGCCGGTCCAGCGCCCGCAGGTGCAACCCTGCTTTGCGGAGCTCGTTGCCGTGGTGGCGCAGGGCGTTGGCGTGCAGGCCGGGGTCGCCCAGGCGCCGGGCGACGTTCAGGCCCTTGCCGGTCCAGCGGGCGGCGGTGGCCAGGCGCTCCTCCGGCAGGACATGGCCGAGGGCGACGCCGAGGCCGACGCGGGCCCGGGCGAGCAGGCACAAGGTGTCGAGGTCGGCGTGGCCGTCGGCGGTGCGGGCCTCCAGGCGGGCGACCAACGGCCACAGTTCCGCGACGGCAGTGGTGGCCTGGCCGGCCTGGCGGGCGATCTCGGCCAGGCGCAGCACGGATTCGGCGAGCTGGATCACGAGTTGGTGGTCCCCGTCGGCGTCGTCGGTGATGCCGAGGCAGTGTGGCGGGAGGCCGAGGCGTTCGGCGATGTGGCGCAGGGCGCCCAGGTCGGTGATGGTGCGCGAGCCGGTCTCGATGCGGGAGACGTAGCTGGTGGAGTAGCCGAGGACGTCGGCGAGCTCTTGTTGCGGCAGTGCGTGGAGTTCGCGGTAGAGCTGGAGGATCTCGGGCAGGGCGCGGCGGCGCAGGATGTCCTGGGCTCTGGGGGTGGTCCAGTGCCAGCGGATGCCGCTGTGGGGGTCGATCCGGGTCACCGGTCAGGCCTGGTGGTGCAGTTCGTACCAGCGGGCGATGGAGTCCTTGTAGCCCTGCGGCATGGCCAGGCCGGGTACCTCGTCGCGGTGGAAGAGGCCGGCTTCCTTGTGTTCGTGGCTCACGACCGGGGCCTGGTGTGCGTCGGTGGCGGTGCAGCCGTAGGTGACGATGAAGACCTGTCGGCCGGGGATCGGTTCGTACATCCACACGTCCAGCAGGGGGCCGGCGGTGGCCGTCCAGCCGCTCTCCTCGTGGATCTCGGTGACAACCCGCTCTTCGGGGGTCTCGGTGCCCTCCAGTTTCCCGCCGGGCAGCTCCCACTCCTGGCGTTCGTTCTTCAGCAGCAGCACCCGCCGCTGCGGGTCGAGGACGACGCCCTTGATGGAGATCGGGAAGGCCTTTGGCACGTAGGGCTGTTCAGTCTCGTTCATCGCTTCTTCCGAGGCACGCAGACGGGCACGGGCCTGTCGAAGGTAGCAGTCGCGGGTCTCCGCGATGCCCCACGGTGCGGTGATCGCGCTTTGACAATCTGTCACTTTTCATCGGGCGGGTGGGGCGTGGAGAGTGTGTCGCCTCCCACCCACTCGGTCCCACGAGGGAGCTTCACCATGCCGTCGTTCAACACCAGTGGCATCAGCGGAGACGACTTCGTCACGGGCGGACTTGACGGAGCGGCGCGCGAGCAGGCCGGTGAGGTGTTGCGTGAGGACGGCCTGCTGAGGCTCGCCAGGTTGGGCGGTCGGGACGATGTGCTCGTCGCGACCGGCCGGTTGATGTCCTCGTTGTGGCAACACCGGGATGCCGACCCGGACGGGTTGACCGTCATCCGCGACACCGGCCGCCGCAGCGGGCGGCCGGGCTTCGCGGGCCTGGGGCGCGGCGCGCTGGCTCTGCACACCGAGTGCGCGCAGCACTCGGATCCGCCCCGTCTGCTTCTGCTGGCGTGTGCGCGGGCCGGCGACGCGGGAGGTGAGAGCCTGCTGGTGGACGGCCGGGCCGTCCTCGCCGAGCTGGCCGCGCACCACCCCGCCGTCATCGAGGCATTCTCCGCGGAGCGGGCCGCGTACTTCGGCGGGTCGAGTGGCCACTTCGCCTCGGTGTTTCAGCAACTGCCCGCCGGGTGGTGGCGGTTGCGACTGCGGCAGGACGGCCTGGCCCGGTTCTCCCCCGACGCCCAGGCCCACCTGCCCGCCCTGCGCCAGGCCATCGAACGGAACACTCACCGACTTCGGCTGGCCCCCGGGCAGGGCGTCGTGCTGGACAACCACCGTCTGCTGCACGGCCGCACCGCGTTCTCGGGCGAGCGGCTGATACTGCGCGCGCTGGGCGAGCCGCACCCCACGCTCGGTCTCGGTCCCGGCTTCCGCCAGCCGTGGTCCCCCACCAGCCTCTCCACCCCGCACGGGGGCGCCCACGCCGCAGAGTCCGTCGAACTGCCCGCCCCCGCCGGGCAGTCGGCCGTCGAATCGCGGCGCTGCCGACCCATCGACTCCTGGTGATGCGGGGCGCACCCGCGCCCCGGCTCCAGGCACCCGCAAGGGAAACCCTCAAGGAGGAGCCACGATGGCTCAGATGATCCCGGCCGAGACCAAGGCCACCACGGCCGTCGTCGTCGGCGACGAGTTCGACCTCGACGTGCGCACCGTCGAGACCACCGACGCGGCCAGTCTGCAGGTCCTCACCGACGACGGCTGCGGCTCCACCTGCGGCGCCTGCACCACCGGCGTGCACTGACCTCCCCGGGCGGTTCCCCGGGACCTGTTCCCGGGGAACCACCCGCCCCCGCCCCATCTCCGAATCCCGAGGTCCGCAGCGATGCGCCCACCCAACCCCAAGGCCGCCTACCGCGCCGCCGACGTGGCGCTCGTACGCGCCGTCGCCCGCCCCGACCTGCGAGTGCCGGCCTGGCCCGACCTCTCGGCCGCCGGACCTGCCGAGGCCCTCCAGCAGGCACAGTGGCTGCGGGCCCTGTGGGCCGACGACCACCTCGCCCGCGCCCTTGAACTGGCCAGCCTGGCCCTCTCCGATCGCGTTGCCCAGTTGCTCGGCCACTCGCAACCCGCCCCGCGCGAAGTGCGGCGTGCCGCGCTCTCCACCGCCCGCTACCTCCTGCGCGCGGCCGGCCGCGCCACCCCGTTCGGACGCTTCGCGGGTGTGCAGGCGGCATCATTCGGACCGTCCTGCACGGTGCGCTGGGGCGACCGGCACCGCACTGTCACCAGTGCCTCGGAGTCCCTGCTCGCACAGGCCGTCGGTCTGTTGGAGTGCCGCCCCGCCGTACTGGCACTCCTGAACGTGACGGCAAACAACACCGTCCAGGTACGGGGCGATCGACTCGTCGTCCCCCATCGACCGGTCCCCCGGGCCGGCGGCAACACGACCACGGCCGAGACGACACTACGACACAACCGTCCCGTCGCCTTCGCCCTCTCCGCCGCCCGTCTCCCGCTCCGCTTCCGGGACTTGGCCGAAGCCGTCCACACCGAGCTCCCCGCCGCATCGGCCGAACAGGTCACCGGCCTCCTGTCCGAGCTCGTCGCCCAGCGAGTGCTCATCACGAACCTGCACGCTCCGGCGACCGACCCCGACCCGCTCGGGCACCTCCTCACGGTCTTGTCGAAGATCAGCGCCGAGCACGTCCCCGAGGCAGCCGAGATCCTGACGGACCTCCGGACCGCCGGCAGTCGTCCTTCGGTGGCCGCCGTCGACCTTCGACTGGACGCCGACCTGGTCCTCCCCCGTTCGGTGGCTGACGAGGCCGCCCGAGCCGCCCACCTACTGGCCCGGCTCAGTGCCGCGCCCAACGGCACGGCAGCATGGCGGGCCTACCACCAGCGCTTCTACGAGCGCTACGGCCGCGGCACCCTGGTCCCGCTGCTCGACATGCTGGCCGACAGCGGAATCGGCTGGCCCGACGGCTACCCCGGTGCCCGGCCCGTCGAGAAGCCGCGCTTCGACGAGCGCGACGAGTTGCTCGCCGCGCTCGCCCAGCGAGCCGCTCTCGACGGCGCGCGTGAGGTCGTCCTCGACGAAGCGCTGTTGGCCTCCCTCCAGCTGGGCCCGGACGAACCCCGCCTTCCTCCGCACCTGGAGGTCATCACCCGCGTCCACGCCCGCAGTCGGGAGACGCTCGGCCGGGGCGAGTTCCGGTTGGAGGTGGTCTCGGTGTCCCGGGCCGCCGGCGTCTCGGTCGGCCGTTTCCTCCATCTCCTCGAACCCGAGAACCGGACTGCCTTCACCACCCTGCTGGCAAACCTCCCGACGATGGACGAGCACACCGTCACCACCCAGCTTTCCTTCCCCCCGCTGGACGCGTCCAGCCGGCACGTCGCCCGCAGCGTCGCCACCGGCCAGCTGGTGATCAGCCTCGCCGAACACCGCCCCGTCTCCGAAGGCGTCCTCGGCCCGCAGGACCTGGCGGTGGGCTGCGATGGGCGGCGCATGTACCTGGCGGCACCGGCGCTCGGTGTGAGGATCGAGGCCGCCGTCACCCACGCCCTCAACCTCCGCCACCACACCCCGCCGCTCGCCCGGCTGATCACCGAGCTGTCCCGCGCCCAGGCCGCACAGGTCACCCGATTCGACTGGGGTTCGCTCCACGCACTGCCCTTCCGGCCTCGGCTGCGGCACCGGCGGGTCATCCTCTCCCCCGCCATCTGGCGCCTCACCGCCGCCGAACTTCCCTCCGACGACGCCTCGCAGCGACGGTGGGATGAGGCCCTCACATCGTGGGCGGAGCGGCGCCGAGCCCCGCGGCACGTGATGCTGGCCGCCGACAGCCAGGGCCTGCCGCTCGACCTCGACCACCCCGGCCACCTCGCCCTGCTCCGCGACCACCTCCGCTCCGCCCCGCACGCTGTCCTGGTCGAGGAGCCCGAGCCTGCCGGCCTCGGCTGGGCAGGCGGTCGAGCCCACGAGATCGTCGTTCCCGTCACCGTCACCCGGGCGCCGGCGTGGCCGCGCCTGCCCAAGCCCACCCCGGGCCGAGTCATGCGGCGGGGCCACGGCGAAGCGCCAGGCACCTCCCGCGTGCTGCTCGCATCCCTCTACGGCGACCTGGAACGCCAGGACACCCTCCTCGCCCGCCACCTACCCGACCTCCTGGAGCGGCTCGGCAACCCGAAGTGGTGGTTCGTCCGCTTCCGTGACCCGCGCCACCACCTGCGGTTGCGCATCGCCCTGCCCGAGCCAGCCGCTTTCGGGCCCGCCGCCACCGTGATCAGCACCTGGACCTCCGACCTCAACCAAGCCGGACTGCTCGCGGAGGTCGTGTACCCCACCTCATACCCGGAGACCGGCCGGTGGGGCGAAGGACCCGCTTGGGCGGCAGCAGAGGAAGTCTTCCGCGCGGACTCCGCCACCGTCCTCACTCAGCTCTCCCAGCCCACGCTGCCCGACCGGCAGGCGCTGCTCGCAGCCCACGCCATCGCCATCACAGCAGGGTTCGCCGGCTCGGCCACTGCCGGGCTGCACTGGCTCGTCGACAACGTCCCCTCCCAGGCACCGGCCGCCGTCCCACGACCCGTGTTCCGCGAGGCCGTACGCCTGGCCGATCCGGCACACAACTGGGCTGCCCTTCGTGCCGAGCCCACCAGTGCCGCAATCCTGGGCGCCTGGCCCGTACGCCATCAGGCGCTCGACGCCTACCGCCGTTTCTTCCCCAGCCCGCACACCGAAGGTGTGCAGGCGGACGACGTTCTCGGGTCCCTCCTCCACTGCTCCTTCGTCCGGGCACACCGCATCGACTTCGACGACGAAGCCCAGGTCCTCTACCTGGCGCGCGCCGCCGCCCTCGCCCGCCTCTCCCGGGACGGTGACCGATGACCACCCCACACCCCGCTCTCCGTCTGTCCGACCGGATCGCCGAGCTGCTCACCAACCCCGAGGCCGTGCCGCCCGCCTGGTCGTCCCGTCCGCAGTGGCGCCAGTCCCTCGCGCATGGCGCCCCCGGCATCGCTCTGCTCCACATCGAACGCGCCGCCACCGACCGAGGCCCGTGGGAACCGGTCCGCGCCTGGCTGTCCGTCGCCGCCGCGACCCCGGTGACGAGCGGCGCCGAGAGCTACCTGTACTACGGTGCGCCGGCGCTCGCGCACGCCCTCGCCTGCACCGCGCAGGCCCGGCCAGGCTCCTACCAGCGTGCCCTCGTCCACCTCGACCAGGTCGTGGCGGACGACGCGATGCGGCGCTGCGACGCAGCCCTCGCCCGGTTCGACCACGGCGACCTGCCGCTGCTCGCGGAGTTTGATGCCATCCGGGGCCTGGCCGGCATCGGCTCCGTACTTCTGGGTCGGTCGCCCGGCGGCGAGGCCATCCGTCGGGTCCTGGACTGTTTGGTCCGCCTCACCGACGACGTCAAGCACGACAGCCGAACGCTGCCGGGCTGGTGGACGCTGGTCGGGCCCTCCGGCAGGCCGGATGAGCGGTTCCCGGGCGGGCACGCCAACACCGGCGTGGCACACGGCATCGCAGGCCCCCTGGCACTGCTCGCCCTGGCCCTGCGCCTCGGCATCGAGGTTGACGGCCAGCGCGAAGCGATCCGCACCACCCTGGCCTGGCTGGAGCGCTGGCGCGAAAACCACGCCTGGCCGTACTGGATCACCCCCGCCCACCTGGACGACGCCGGGCACAGGCGGCCGCTGCCGCCCCAGCGGCCGAGCTGGTGCTACGGCACCGCCGGAATCGCGCGCGCCCAGCAGCTCGCCGCCCTCGCCCTCGGCGACCACCACCTGCGCAACGACGCCGAACAAGCCCTCACCACTGCGCTGGCGGACCCGAAGGCTCTCGCCGCGATCACCGACCTGTCGGTCTGCCACGGCTACGCCGGTCTCGCCCACATCGCCCACCGCGCCGCCACCGACGCCCTCCCCCGCAACGCGGACCGCCTGCACTCCGCCACCTCCCTGCTCCTCGACACCGCCCACCCGCCCCGCACCGACCCCGACGTGCAAGCCCGCTTCCTCCTCACCACAGCGGGGCCCGCCTTCCTGGAGGGCGCGGCCGGCACCGCCCTCGCCCTACTCGCCCCCGCCGCCGGCACCACCCCCGCAACCAGCTGGGACGCCTGCCTCCTGACCTCCTGACCAAGGACTCCTTCGATGACCACCGGCTGGATCCAGCACGACCTCGCCTTCACCAACCCCGCCACCGTCGAACAGATCACCGCCCACCACCTGACCCCCGTCCTCGCCCACGCCCAGAACTCCGGCGCGCTGGAGGACTGGTGGTACATGCGCAAGAAGGGGCTGCGGCTGCGCTACCGCGCCGCCGCCTCCGCCCCCGTCGTCACCGCACTCCTGGACACGCTCGTCGAGACGGGACTCGTCAAGGGCTGGGCCACCGCGGTCTACGAGCCGGAGACCGAGGCATTCGGCGGCCCCGAGGCCATGGAGATCACCCACCAGCTCTTCCACACCGACAGCCGGCACCTGATGGCCCGTGCCGCCAAGCCCGACCCGCCTGCACTCCGCAGCACCGAGGCCTTCGTCGTCCTCGTCTCCGCCATGCTCCGCTCCGCCGGCCTCGACTGGTACGAACAGGGCGACGTCTGGGCCAAGTTCGCTGCCGAACGCCCCGCGCCGCCCGCCCTCGCACCCGAACGCGCCGCCGCCCTGACCGCCGCGATGCGCCGCCTCATGACCGTGGACACCCGCCGACTCTCCCGCCCCGGTGAACCGCTCGCCGGGCACGCCGGCTGGGTCGACGCCTTCGAGGAGACCGGACAGGACCTCGTCCGTCTCGCACGGGACGGCCTTCTCACCCGCGGACTGCGCGCCGTCCTCGCCCACCTGATGATCTTCCACGCCAACCGAGCTGGATTACCGGTCGAGCACCAATCCGCAGCCGCCGCACGCGCGTTGGACGCCGTCTTCCATTCCGGCGAGGGCCCCACGCCCTCGCAGCCCACCATCCGCACAACCACTAGGGTCGCCCACGTGACTACTCTCAGCAACAACGCTTCCATCCTCGTCGACCAGCTGCGCGACAGCCTCACCGACCGACTGATCGACCAGGACGCCATCCGCTCCGACGCGGTCGAGGCCGCCTTCCGCACCGTCGCCCGCGAGCACTTCCTGCCCGGCTTCCCCCTGGAGGCCGCCTACGCGGACAACCCCACCTACACCAAGACTGATGGGTCCGGCACCCAGATCAGCGCCGCCTCCCAACCCGCCATCGTCGCCCTGATGCTGGAGCAGCTCGGCGCCCAGCCCGGCCAGCGCGTCTTCGAGGCCGGGGCCGGGACCGGAGTCAACGCCGCCTACCTGGCCAGCATCGTCGGCCCCGACGGGCACGTGGTCACCGTCGATGTGGACGACGACCTCGTCGACGGCGCCCGCAAGCACCTCACGGACGCTGGGCTCACCAACGTCGACGTGGTCCTCGGCGACGGCGCGCTCGGCCACCCCGACGCCGCCCCGTTCGACCGCGTGATCGCCACGGTGAGCACCAGCGAGATGCCCGCCGCCTGGCTCCGACAGGTCAAGCCCACCGGGCGGATCGTCCTGCCCCTGCGCCTGCGCGGCACCGCCTCACGCACCATCGCCTTCGAGCGCGGCGAGAACGGCTGGGTGTCGGTCGACGACCAGCTCGCCGTCTTCATGCCGCTGCGCGGCAGCATGGACGACGCCCGCCGCACCGTCACCCTCACCCACGAAGGCGACGTCATCCTCCAGGTCCACAAGGACCAGCACGACGCCGTCGACGCCGACCTGCTGCTCGGTGTCCTCGACACCGAACGCCACTGCGTCTGGACCGGCGTCACCATCCCGGCCGGCACCACCTACGAGTACCAGGACCTGTGGCTGGCCCTCACCCTGCCCAACTCCCTGATGCGCATGGGCGTGACCGGCACTGCCCGTGAACGCAGCATCACCCCCATGTTCGGCTGGGGTGCCATGGCCACCGTGGACGCCGGCTCTCTCGCCTACCTCACCCTGCGCCCCGGCGAGCTCGACACCGACGGCCGCAAGACCTACGAGACCGGCGTCATCGGCCACGGCCCAGCCGGCGCCGCCCTCGCCGACCTCGTCGCCGAGCAGATCCGCACCTGGAACACCGGCTTCCGCGACCGGACCCTGCGCATCGAACTCCCCAACGCCCCCACCACCGCGGACCCGACCGCCGGCCGCTTCGTTCTGGACCGCCCCCACCACCCCATCACCGTCACCTGGGAGTAGCCCGCGTGCACCCGACCGGACCGATCGCCCAGCGCTTCCCACTGGTCGCCCGCCACCGGCCCGCGTGCCTGCCCCTCGACGCCCGTGTCGGCCGGCTCTCCGAGCTGGCCGACACGGCCTCCTGGCAGAACGACCCGGGCCTCGCCTCCACCGTCTTCAACCAGGCCGCCCTCCTCGCCTCCGACCTCGACCTACCCGCCTACGCCCGCGAGCTCTGCCACCGCCACGCCGCCCTCTACCTCACCCGCGGCCCGCTCCCCGCCACGAGCGCCATCCGCGGCCTGGAGCCGATCGTCAACCTCGCCCGCCTCCACATCCGCGCCGGCCGCCACCAACGCGGCCACCAACTCCTCCTCGACCTCTACCGCGCCGTCACCACCGCCACCGAGACGACGCTCGACGGCATCACCATCCCCGCCCACCTCGCCGAGACCGACCAGCAGCGTCACGAAGTCCGCCAGTGGCTATGGCGGGTCGTCATCGCCGACGGAACCCGCGCCCTCACCACCACCGGCCACTGGACAGACGCCCTGCGCCACATCGAGGAGCACCACGGCATCGGCCAGCGCATCCTCGACGGCCGCCAAGTCGCCGTCCTCGCCTACGCCACCACCGGCGATCTGCCTGGCGCCCTCAGCGTGCTGGCAGCCACCGAGCCCGGCGAGCCCTGGGAGAACGCCGTCACCGCCGTCCTCACCGCCCTGTGCCGCCCCGGTGACCAGTACGCCACCGAGACCGCGATCGCCCACTGCCTCGCCTACGAACCGGACGAGGGCCTGGCCTTGTTCACCACCCGCCTCGCCCTCACCACCCTCGACATATGCGCCCCGAACACTCGCTCCGCCCGAGCCCTCGCACGCCACCTGAGCATCCGAACCGCCGAGTCCGGCGACGGCTATGCACTCCGGGACCTCCTCACCGACCCTGCCGCCCTCGCCCACCTCCACGCTGCTCAGGTAGACCCCCTCAAGGAGTCCCTGAGGGCCTTCGCCTTGAACTCCGGCACCCTTTCACCACACCTCAGAGCCATCCTGGAGCACACGCTCTCCTTCGCAAGAACGGTTCTGGAAGCCTCCTCACTCGACCCGGCTGCCCCCAGAGGAGGAGGCACCCCGATCGGACGCCGGGGCTTGAATGAGCTCTATATTTCAAGGTGAGACGAGGTGCATGGCCAGGGCCGCCATCGCGTCGGGTCCGGCCTGCGCTGGCCGCTCTGAGGTCACGCGCGGCCCGTCCCCGCCGACGTTGAAGAGGTCACCCCAGTTGAGCCGTGCAGCCCTGCGGACGGCGTCGTTCTCGCACCGACCGGCATTTGAACGGACCTTCCCTCCCCCTCCGTGCCTCACGCAAAGACTCGACGACCAGTCGTTGCGGGCCGGGCAACGGGCGATGCACCCACCATCTGTATACGAGGCGACCTGCTGGAACCTGGACAGGATGTCGGCGATCTGCACGTTCACTCTCGGATGTTTGAGCGCCGAGGAACGCACGTGCAGAGCCAAGGAGCCCGGTAGCCTTGTGCTCTACAGCCTTGGGGGAGTGATGACAGAGAACTGGATTCATGGATCGTCTGTCCAGAACGCCGTCCAGGCGGATGTCATCAACGGAGGGGTTCACCTTGGGAGAGAAGCCGAAGACGATAAAATGCGCAATGCATACAAGGATGTTTACGAAGTAACGCACCGACTCCTAATGGCTTCCGGTTCAGCCATCCGCCACATGGGCTTCATGCCCCAAGCGGTCCGGACGGAGTGGCCGGAAGATTTTCAGCTCGCACTGAGCAACTGCGTCCCGGCCTACCTGAAATACGAGGCCGACCTAAAGCTTTTCTCTCGCGAAGAGGTCTGGCAGATTTTCCGAGAAATTCGGCTTGCAGTGATGGAGATTCAGTTCATCGCATCGCCAAGGCTTGGATACTCGACTCATAGCGACATACAGATGCTCGCTGTTTGTGTGCCGGCGCTGAAAGAGACCCTTGATCGGTACGCCGCGGCAATTCGGGCAACATTTGAAGCTGCAATGATGCCCCATCAGGGATGGGGCATGGCGAATGTTGAGAGTTTCGGCAGCACCCGTCGATCCGTTCGGCGAAGAAATGCTCCTAAGAACTGACACCGCTTGAGCCATGTCGCCCTTATGGAAGTCGATGGAACAGCACGTCGGGTCCGGGGCATGATTCCGACATGGAACGAGTCATTGATCTTGACGAAGTGGCTGCGAAGGTGGCTGCTCGGACGCCGGGGTGGCGGGCCGCTGGCTTGGTGGTGGGTCAGGTGACCTGGCGCGACCATTCAGCGCCCTGGACTCAGCGGTTTGTGACGGACAGGTCGCTGGTGAACGATCCCGACTCGATTGGCGTGATCGTTTCGGGCCCGGCGGAGGCTGAGCTGTCGGTGGTGCTGTTCCGTGGCGGCTGGGCCGATGTCGACTACTTCGACGGCATGGACAACGCCGGCGCCCTTCCGGCCTCGGGTATCGCGTCAGCCCGGGAGTTTGGCGTCCGGCTCGACGGCTGGGTGGCCCGTGTATTCGGTCCACCTTCCTGTTCGGGTGAATTGAGCCTGTGCAGTGGCCTTCCTCGGCACCTGTCGGCTGGAGCCGAGGAAGGCCCCGCTCCTGGGGATCGCGGCACTCCCAAACTGCTGTTGATGGAACAGCTTTGGACTCCCCACAAACACCAATGGCCATTGGCCGAAGCAGAGGAGGGTCCGCGTCTTCGCAGTTCATGACCATCAAGCAGACCACAAAGCACCGAACACGTCCGTTCAGTGGGTCCACCACGAGGCGCCTAAGGTCGACCTCGTCCCGTACCGCTTCAGGCGTGGCA
Organism: Kitasatospora sp. NPDC098663; assembly: GCF_044760075.1. Lineage (NCBI taxonomy): Bacteria > Bacillati > Actinomycetota > Actinomycetes > Kitasatosporales > Streptomycetaceae > Kitasatospora > Kitasatospora sp. NPDC098663. The sequence continues at coordinate 34,979 of NZ_JBIWAP010000050.1, forward strand.
ACCGACGCCCACGCCTGGACGGCCGGGTTCAGCCTCGCGCGGGGTGGGTGAGGGCGTCCCAGGCGGCGTAGCCGCCGAGGAGGTCGGAGACGTCGGTGTGGCCGTGGTGGCGCAGGAGGCTGGCGGCGATGGAGGAGCGGTGGCCGCCGGCGCAGTGGACGACCAGGGGGCGGTCGGTGGGGATCTCGTCCAGGCGGGCGGGGAGTTCGGCCAGGGCGATGTGCAGGGATCCTTCGACGAAGCCTCCTTCGCGCTCGCCGCAGGTGCGCACGTCCAGGACGGTGGGGGGCTGCTCACCGTCGAGTGCGGTGCGCAGCTGGTCGGCGGTGAGACGGCTGGCGGGGGTGAGGTCGTCGGCGAGGGCGGGCAGGGCGCCCGCGGGGTTGCGCAGGTAGCCGGCGATGTGGTCGAAGCCGATGCGGGCGAGGCGGGTGACGACCTCGTTCTCGCGGTCCTGCGGGGCGATGATCGCGATGGTGCTGTCGGGGGTGAGGACGGTGCCGGCCTGTTCGGCGAAGCGGCCGTCGAGGGGGACGTTGATGGCGCCTCGGATGTGTCCGGCACCGAAGTCCTGGGGGTTGCGGGCGTCGAGGACGACGGCGCCTGCGGTACGGGCCTCCCTGAAGCCTTCGGGGCACAGCAGACGGGCGGCGTTGGCCCGGTCGAAGAGCTCGCGCTCGCGGCGGTTGAGGTCGGCGTCGTGGCCGAAGTAGGCGGGGGCGGCGGACTGGCCGGCGGTGACGAGGCGGACGAACTCGTCCTGGTCCATCGGCTGGCAGGCGTAGTTGGTGCGGCGCTGCGCTCCGATCGTGGACTGCTTCTCGGTGGAGAGGTTCTTGCCGCAGGCCGAGCCGGCGCCGTGGGCGGGGAAGACCAGGGTCTCGTCGGGCAGGCCCATCAGCTTGCGGTGCACGCTGTCGTACAGCATGGCGCCGAGTTCCTCGGCGGTGACGCCGACGGAGGCGAGCAGGTCGGGACGGCCGACGTCGCCGACGAACAGCGCGTCGCCGGTGAGCACGCCGTACGGGACGGCGTCGTCAGGCTGCTCGAAGACCACGACGCTGATCGACTCCGGGGTGTGCCCGGGGGTCTCCATGATCTCCAGGGTGACGTCGCCGAGCTCGATCCGCTCGCCGTCCGCGAGCTTGCGGATCGGGTACTCGGTCTCCGCCCGCCGCCCGTACCCGATCCACGCGCCGGTGCGGTCGGCCAGTTCGAGGTGGCCCGCCAGGAAGTCGGCGTGGAAGTGCGTGTTGATGACACCGACGACGGTCAGGCCGCGCGCCGTGGCGTCAGCAAGGTACTCGTCGACATCCCGGCGAGGGTCGACGATCACGGCCTGGCCGCTGGTCTCATCGGCGATCAGGTAGGACGCCTGGGAGAGACAGTCGAGGTAGTACTGGCTGAAGATCACGGGGTTGTCTCCTTCGTTGGGGTCTGAGCAGCCGGCCACACACTCCAGCATACCCAGGGGGGTATTTATTTCGACAGGCGAACCTGCTCGAAGCGCTCGCCTCTTGTGCTCTATCACGCGACGACGGTGCGACCGAACCGCCCTTCTCCCCCGATATTCGGGCTCCGTGAACGTGGTTGATCACCCCAGGAGGAGCCCGTGTCCGAGCAGTTCATGAGCGCCAAGCAGGCCGCCGAATACCTGAACATGTCCGTCGCATGGGTATACCGGGAAGCGCCGCGGGTGGGACTCATTCCCTACCGGTTCGGCAGTGGTCGGAACGCGAAGCTTCAGTTCAAGGTGTCGGAGGTACAGGCGTGGGTCAGGCAGCAGCGACTGTCCGGCTCGTAAGACCTGCCCTGCACGCGAGGGGTCCGCCGGTACAGGGCGGGCCCCTCGCGCGATTTACGCGGCCAGGCCGAGGTCGAGGAGCTGCGCCGCGCGACTGATCGAGCCGGGCATCAGGTGTCGGTAGATCTTGAAGGTGATCTCGATGTTGCGGTGGCCCATCCACTCCGCGACATCGGTGATCGGGATCCCGCGACTGAGGCAGTTCGACGCGAAGAAGTGGCGCAACCCGTAGAGCACCATGCCCTCGGGGATGTCGAAGTGTCCACGTGCTTTGATCCTTTGCCACTGGTTGTAGATGGTGTGGTGCGGCATGGCCTGGCTGATGTCCTTCGGGCTGCGCAGGAGGTAGCCGTCCACGGTCCCGTACGTGTCCGCGTACCACTCGATGGCGTGCTTGGTACGCGCCGGCAGCGGTACGTCGCGGTACTCGCCGACCTTGCGGTGCTTCAGGCGGGCATAGGTCTTGGTCGCCTGGTTGACCTGCTCGGTGACGCGGTAGACGTCGTCGGCGACGATGTTGTTGATGTTGACGGCGTACGCCTCGCCGTTGCGCAGCCCACAGCCGCTCATGACTTCGGCGACCAGCCGGAAGGCGTCGTCGCCGGCGTTCCGGATCTCCTGAAGTTGACCGATGGAGGGGATCACCACACGCTCAGGGTCGTACTGAGGAGGCTGGACGCCGAGCAGCGGGCTGTCCTCGTAGAGGCCGAGCCTGTGCGCGTCCAGCAGGATCACCTTCAGCCTGACGAAGGCGTTGGTTTGGGCAGCCAGGCCGACACCGTTCCGCTCCATGGTCTCGATGAACGCTTCCACGACCTTGTGGTCGAAGGTGCCCATGCGGCGACTGCCGAAGGCCGGAAGGAGGTGGTTCTTCAGGATGGAGTCGATGTTCCGCAGCGAGGTCGGACTCTGATGGCGCTGGCCTTTCCGCCACTCGGCGGCGTAGGCCGAGAACGCCATCCCGCCGTACTGCTTGATGCGGTCCGCCTTTCGCTGGCTCTGCGGTGCGTTCTTCCGCGCGTGGTAGACCTCGGCGAGCCGGGTCTTGGCCTTGTCCTGGCTGGCGAAGCCGGACTCCTCCGTCTGCCGCCCCGCTGCGTTGCGGTACCTGATCTTGTACTCGTGCGGGCACTTGCTCCATCGGGACTCCGGGTGCTCGCACTCCTTGAAGAAGCTGCCCATGCCGCGGGTGAGGCCTGTCGTCGCCATCTGGTGGTTCCTCCGGGAATCTTGCTGACCCTTTGCTGACCCCGGATGGTCGATCATGCCCCTGAGCTGGGCAGAAACGTCAGACTCGTGATAACTGGGCGAAGTACACGGGGAACCTCCTGGGCGGCGCCGGGCGCCTCGGCGTGATCTCGATACCCCCACCGGTATATGTGCCAGCATACGGCCCCACGGTCGGTACGGGGTGGGGTATCGCCGAACGAGGTCGATAATACCCCCCGGGGTACTATGGTGGACAGTGCGCGGGTCCGGTCGTCGCCGTCGGAGACGGGCGACACCGAGGAGGCCCCCACGCCTTCGCCCCCTCGGCGGCCCGGTCCACACCACACCATCGGAGAACCGCATGCCCCCACTGCCGCCCAACCCCGGGCAGACCACCCCCACCCAGGCCCACCAGCTCGCCCGCGCCGGCGCAGCCGTCCTGCTCGACGTCCGGGAGCGCGGCGAGTTCACGGCCGGCCACGCCCCCGGCGCCCTCCACCTGCCGCTGATCGCGCTGGCCGCCCGCGAACCGCTGCCGCCCGAGGCGGGCGGACGGCTCGTCCTGGCGATCTGCCACTCGGGCAACCGTTCCGCACGGGCGGCGCAGCTGCTCGCCGAACGCGGCGTCGAGGTGCTGAACGTCGTCGGCGGCATGGCCGCCTGGGAGCGGGCCGGACTACCGGTCACCATGCCAGGCGGCAGCAGCAGCAGCGGCGACAGCGACAGCGTCGGAGACTCCGGGGGCTCCAGGGCCGCCGGGGACGCGATATGACCGCGCTGCTCCTGGCGCTGGCCGCCGGGGCCGTGGTCGGCCTCGCCCTCGGCGGCCTCGGCGGGGGCGGCAGCATGCTCGCCGTCCCCGCGCTGGTCTACCTGCTCGGCTTCAGTCCGGCGCTGGCCACCACGGCCGCCCTGGTGATCGTCGCCGCGACCTCGCTGACCGGCCTGCTCGCGCACGCCCGGGCGGGCCGGGTCCGCTGGCGCACCGGCACGCTGTTCGCCGCCGCCGGGTTGCCCGCCGCCACGGCCGGCGGGGCGCTCTCGGCACACCTGCCCGGGGCGCTGCTGACCGGCGCGTTCGCGGTGCTGGCCGGGCTGGCCGCCTGGCGGATGCTGGTGCCGCCGAAGGCCGCCCCGCAGGAACGTTCCGCCGCCGGGTGGGGCCGCTCGACGGCGACCGGCGCCGGGCTCGGCGCGGTCACCGGGTTGCTGGGCGTCGGGGGCGGGTTCCTCGCCGTCCCCGCGCTGGTCTCGGTGCTCGCCTTCACCATGGCCGAGGCGGTGGGCACCAGCCTGCTGCTGATCACCGCCAACGCGCTGGCCGCGCTGCTGCCCCGCCTCGGCGCGACCGGCGCCATCGACTGGGCCGTGGCCGCCCCCTTCACCGGGGCCGCGATCCTCGGCGCCTGGGACGGCAAGCGGCTCGCCGACCGGCTCAGCGGACGCGCCCTGCAACGGGCCTTCGCGTTCGCCCTGCTCGGCGTGGCCGCGCTGATGCTGGTCACCGCCCTGCGCTGACGCCGGGCGGGCCCCGGCTCCCGGCACGCGAACCCGGAGGACGAGTGCGGACGAGTCCGGCGGGTGGCAGCCGGCCGTGCGCCGACCGTTGACGCGACTCGGATAGGCATGTGACATTGCACATGTCACGCGGCGCCGCTCCGAGAATTTGAACGTTCAAACCCCCCGCCGGCGCACGCCGCCCCACCCCCTGACGCACCGCCACCCGTCCGACAGGAGAGCCCCGATGCCCCCCACCCGCGCCCCGCGCCGCCGACCGGTCCGCGCCCTGCCCTCGGGCTTGGCGGTCCTGGCCGTCCTCGCCGTCCAAGCCGTCGGCGCGGGACCGGCCCGAGCCGACGGCCCGACCCCGCTGGTCGACGGCGGCGGCTACGTCCTCGGGTCCGCCCTGGACGGCGGCTGCCTCGGCCCGCAGTACGCGCGACCGGCGGCCGGCACTCCCGTCGTCGGCACGGCCTGCCAGGGCCTGCTCAGCCAGCGCTGGCAGCTGCACCGCACCACCGACGGCTACCGGCTGGTCAACGCCGCGAGCGGACGCTGCCTGACCCTCGACGGCACCGGGCGGCACCCCGGCACGGCCGACTGCGGCACCGACCCGGCCGCCGAGACCTTCGCCATCTCCCCGGCACCGGGCGGGAGTCACACCCTGGCCGCACACGGCGCCTGCCTCACCACGGCAGGCGACCACGAGCAGAACAGCGTTGCCGGGCGCGAGCAGAACAGCGTTGCCGGGCGCGAGCAGGACGGCGCAGCCGACCGCGAGCAGGACCGCGCAGCCGACCGCGAGCAGAGCACCGCGGACCGCCGGCACTGCGACGCCCGGCCCGCCCACCGCTGGACCCTCACCCGCAGCGAACCGCTCACCCTCACCGACCCCGGCTTCGAACAGGGCACGGACGGCTGGACGTTCACCGAGCACACCGGCGTCGCCACCAACAACCCGCACGGCGGCACCCGCCTCGCCTACCTCGACGCCGGCTCCGGCCACCGGATCGCCCAGCAGGTCACCGCCGTCACCGCCGGCAGCTACGACCTGTCCGCCTGGATCGCCACCGGCGGCGCCGGCGGCACCTTGTCCGTCAGCGTCAATGGCACCGCGGTCCGTTCGCTGATCCTGCCCGAGCAGCCCGTCTACGCGAAGTACACCCTGCCCCGGGTGCACGTCGCGGCCGGCGACCGGCTCACCCTCGGCATCGGCTCCTCCCCCACCGGCTGGATCAACGCGGACGACGTCTCCGTCGCCCCGTCCGCCCCCAGCGACCCGAGGGTCAGCTCCTCGGACCCCGAGGTCGTCGCCCTGTTCGACTGGGCCAAGACCAAGGCCAACAGCTGGGTGCAGCAGGCCGGCACCACCGGCGTGCTCAACCAGGACGAGAACAACCCCGGCGGCACCGGCACCACCACCTACGACACCACCTACTGGGCCGGCTACCCGTTCCGCTCCGGCTTCTACAGCCGCGACTTCGCCCACCAGCTGGTCGGCGCCCACCTGCTCGGCCTGGACGCCGAGAACAAGACCATGCTGCGCGGCTTCGCCGCCTCCGCCACCGAGACCAACAAGCTCTACCCGGTCTGGGCGCTCAACTTCGACGCCAGGACGTACGGCGGCATCGACTACCGGAGCCCCGACCGCTTCGTGCGCGAGCTGCCCGCGCCGTTCGAGCTGGTCGAGAAGGCCGGCGAGGCCTACCGGTGGACGGGGGACCGCGACTACGCCGACGACCCCGCGCTGAGCGGCTACGTCCGCAACACCCTCGGCCCCTTCATCGCCCAGCACCCCGGCCCGGTCGACAACGGCGGCCTCCCCATCCCCCAGGCCACCAGCCGCAGCATCTTCGCCGGCACCGCGAGCTACGCCGAGAACGCCACCAGCACCTACGCCGAGGCCGGCGACGCGATCGGCGCCCAGTACCAGGCGTACCTCGCCGCCTCGACCCTGGCCGCCGCCAAGGGCGACACCGCCGCCGCCACCGGCTACCGGCAGGCCGCCACCGCGCTGCGCGACTACGTCAACACCACCTGGAGCGTGGACCGGCAGCAGCCCGGCGAGGTCGTGCACGGCTACGACACCACCGGCAAGCCGGTGACCGGCTGGGGCTACGAGTCCAGCGTGCTGATGCCGGTCAAGCAGCTGCTCGACCCCGGCCCGCGCCGGGACGCCCTCCTCGCCGCCATCGACGCCGCCGACTCGGGCCCGCAGCGCTCGACCAACCTGGAGGCCTACACCTACCTGCCCGACGCCTTCTTCGCCGACCAGGACGGCGACACCGCCTGGAAGTGGATGCGGCAGATCTACCAGGGCGTCGACCAGCTCCACGCCACCGGGCGGCTGCTCAACGGCGACTACCCCGAGGTCCCGTTCACGCTGCTCGGCCAGACCGTGCAGGGCCTGCTCGGCGTCGAGCCCGACGCCGCCGCGCACACCCTCGTGACCGCCTCCCGGCTGCCCGCCTCGATGGGCTGGCTGGAGGTCGCCGACATCCCGGTCGGCGCGGGCTCGGTCACCGTCCGGCACGACGGCCACCGCAGCAGCACCGTCACCAACACCGGCCGCGCACCGCTCACCTGGGAGGCCCGCTTCGCCGGCCCGCACGGCGGGATCACCGTCGACGGCAAGGCCCGGCCCACCCGCACCAGGACCGTCGACGGCGTGAGCTACACCTACGCCACCGTCACCGTCGCCCCCGGGCGCACCGCGAGCGCCGCCGTCACGGACTGACCTCCAGGCCGCACACCCCGCTCCACCCGGCACACCGTCACCTCCCCCACACCCTCAGGAGCACGCATGCGCCACATCCCCCACCGCCTCGCGGCACCCGTGCTCGCGCTGGCCCTCGCCGCCACCGGCCTCGGCACCCTCACGCTCGGCACGGCCGCCCCCGCCGCCGCCGCCCTGGGCAACGGCAACGCCCTCACCCCGCCCATGGGGTGGAACTCCTGGAACTCCCTCGGCACCGAGGTCACCGAGGACCAGGTCGTCCAGACCATCGACTTCATGGCCGCCAACGGCCTGGTGGCGGCCGGCTACGACACCGTCACCATCGACGACGGCTGGTCGCTCTGGCACCGCGACGGTCAGAGCACCGACCTGGTCCGCAACGCCGACGGCGGCCTCCAGCTCCAGGACGCCGCCGGGAACCCCGTCAGCGGCACCGACGGCACCGGCGACGACCCCACCTCCGGCCACCTCCTCCCCCGCCCGGACCACTTCCCCGCGCAGACCGTCAACGGGCGGACCGTCAACGGCATCGAGTACCTCGCCCAGTACGCGCACGGCAAGGGCATGAAGTTCGGCCTCTACGCCACCGACACCTACCTCACCTGCCAGATGCACCCCGGCAGCCTCGGCCACGAGAGCACCGACGCGAGCGACTTCGTCTCCTGGGGCGTCGACTACGTCAAGTACGACGACTGCCCCTACGGCCCGCAGATCACCGGCCCGGACGGCCACGACTACTTCACGCAGGGCGAGGGAAAGGAACTCACCCGCTCGGTCTACGCCCGCGTCCAGACCTTCCAGCGCGCCCTCGACGCCGCCTCCGCCGCGCAGGGCCGGCCCAAGGTCACCCTCAGCGTCTCCGCCCAGCCCGCCCACACCGGCGTCCCGTACCTGCTCGCGGCCGACGACCCGGCGCGCACCGACCCGGTGGTGCGGGCCGCCGGCACCGCGCCGTTCCAGGCGCCCGGCTACGCGCCGACCGGCGTCTGGTGCGGCCAGGTCGCCAACCTCTGCCGGATCGGTGGCGACCGCGACAGCGAGCTCGACGGGGTGCTCTGGAAGGGGCAGTTGCAGACCGCGCTGCAGTACCCCGGCAACGTGCGCCCGGGCAGCTGGAACGACCTCGACATGATGTTCACCGGCTGGCAGGACGTCTACGGCGCCTGGGGCACCACCGACACCTGCACCTGCCACAAGCCGTTCACCGACGACGAGTCCCGCACCGAGACCTCCGTCCTCGCGATGCTCGCCGCCCCGCTGGTCTCCGGCGCCGACCTGCGCACCGCCGCGCAGTCCCAGCACAGCGCGGACGGCCGCACCTGGTCCACCGGGATCGACGCCGCGAGCCTGGCGGTCCTGAAGAACCGCGACGTCATAGCCATCGACCAGGACGCGCTGGCCAAGCCCGCGACCCTGGTCGGCGCCAAGCCCGCGAACGCCACCGCGCCGGTCGTCCTCCAGCGGCGGCTGGCGAACGGCGACACCGCCGTGCTGCTCGTCAACCAGGACCCGGCCGCGAGCCGCACGGTGAGCACCAGCCTCGGCGAACTCGGCCTCACCGGGCCCGGCTACACCGCCAAGGAGCTTTGGACGGGCGCGAGTTCGACCGTCACCGGCACGCTCGGCGCCTCGGTGGCCCCGCACGGCGTGGCGCTGTACCGGCTCAGCGCCCGGCCGGCCACCGGGCCGGCTGCGGTGGTCGACGACGGCCGCTACCACGCGATCGGCGCCGGCGGCAGTGGCGGCCTGGTGCTGGAAGTGGCGGGGACCTGCAGCTCGCCGCTCGGCGCCGTCGCCGACGTCGACACCTGGTGGCCCACGCACACCTCCGAGCAGTGGACCTTCACCAGCAACCCGGACGGCACCGTGCGGATCGCCGACAACTGCGCCACCGCCACCCACGTGCACACCGTGCTCGCCGCCGGCACCGACCCCGGCAACAGCGCCTACCTGCTCGACTACTCGCCCGGCAACCGCTGGCAGGAGTGGCGGGTCACCCAGGACGGCGCCACCGGCACGCTCACCATCACCAACGTCGCCACCGGCCTGGTCCTCAACGCCCGTACCGGCACGGCGGGTTCGACCGTGACCACGGACGCGGCCGACGGCGCCGCCCCCGGACAGGGCTGGGGCATCGTGTCCTGACCTCCCCAGCATGGCGACGGTGGGTTCCCAGTCGTCGCAGATGTCCGGCCTGCGCACCGGCGAGACCGACGACCCCCGCGCGCTCGCCCGGCGCTGGTGGCCGCTGGACCAGGTCGCCGAGGGCCACCAGCGGCTCGCCGAGGTCGCGGCCGACCGCCTCGCCCGACTGGAGAAGGGCCTCAGCGGCCCCGAACTGCTCACCGTCGCCCTGGAGTTGGCCGCCTCCTTCACCGAGGCCATGGGGCCCGACCCGCTGCTGCCGCCGGAACTCCTGCCACAGCCCTGGCCCGGCACCGCGGCCCGCGAACTCGTCGCCCGCTGCTGGGCGCTGCTGCTCGCCGACCCCGGGCCGGGCGCGCCCCGGCTGTTCGACGCCTACGCCAAGGTCGTCGCGGCCGTCACCGCGTAGCCGCCGGACCCGGCTCGGGCTCGGCCGCCGCAGCAGGCGCGTCGGGCGCGACCGGCTCCGGCAGGGTGCGGAACAGCAGCCAGCTCAGCACCGGCATCAGCACCAGCGGCAGCAGGGCGGTGCGCAGCGAGGTCGCGTCGGCGAGGCCGCCGATCACCGGGCTCGCCAGGCCGCCGATGCTGACGGTCAGGCCCAGCGTGATCCCGCTGGCGGTGCCGATCCGCGACGGCAGGTAGTCCTGCCCCAGCGTGACCTGCAACGAGAACGGCACGTACAGGCCCGCCGAGGTCAGCGCCACGAAGACGTACAGCGCCGGGCCCGGCACCAGCACCACGCCCGCCACGGCCACCGCCGCCACCAGGTACGACCAGCGCGCCACCGCGACCCGGCCCCAGCGGTCCGCCAGCGCGCCGCCCAGCACCGAACCCACCGCGCCGCCCGCGTACAGCACCACCAGCGCCGCGGTGCCCGCCGCCGTACCGCCGCCGACCCGCTGGGTGGCGAACAGCGCGAGGAAGGTGCTCAGGCCCGTGAAGGCGATCGAGCGGAACACCACGGCCAGCGACAGCCGCACGAACGAGGCCCGGTCGTCGGCCCCGACCACCGGTGCCGAAGCCGTCCCTGCGGCCCGCCGCCGCTCCAGCTCGCGCAGCACCGGCAGGCACAGGACGGCGCCCACGAGCGCCGGCAGCACCAGCAGCGGGGTCAGCCGCAGGCCGCCGCCCGAGACCACCACGGAGACCAGCAGCGGGGCCGCCGCGAAGCCCAGGTTGCCGCCCAGCGAGAACCAGGCCATCCCCCGGTGGCCGTCCCGCGCGGCCAGCCGGGCCACCCGGGCGGACTCCGGGTGGTAGGCGGCCACCCCGACCCCGGACAGCGCCACGAAGGCCAGGGTCAGCGGGTACGAGCCGCTCACCCCGCTGAGCGCGATGCCCACGCCGCCCACCAAGGTGCTGACCGGCAGCAGCCAGGGCAGCGGGTGGCGGTCGGTGATCGCGCCGAACAGCGGCTGTGCCACCGAGGAGAGCAGGGAGGCGGCGAGCACCACGCCCGAGACGGCGGCGTAGCCGTAGCCGCGCTCGGCCACGAAGAACGGGACCAGGGCGGCCACCGCGCCCTGGTAGACGTCCACGCAGGCGTGTCCGAGGGACAGCAGGGTGATCGAGGAGTCCCGCTTGGCGGGTGTGCTCCTCGGATTGTCAGGCGTACTCGGCGTACTCGGCGTACTGGATGTACTGGATGTACTGCTGGATGTAGTGGACGCACTGGGCGTCGTGATCGGCAGGTTGTCCGGCGTTGTCTTCGGCATGCCGACATGCTCGGCGCAGCGGCACCTGTCGGGCTTCCGATAATCTGCCAGGTGATGCCGAACATCCGCCACGACCCCGTCGCCCCGACCCGCGTCCTGCTGTTGGCCTCCGGCGCCGGGATCGACGCCCACCGCCACGACGACCACCAGATCGCCTACGCGGCCAGCGGCGTGCTCGCCATCACCACCGACGCCGGCTCCTGGGTCGCCCCCGGCACCCGCGCCATCTGGGTCCCGGCCGGCACCGTGCACGCCCACCAGGCCCACGGCGAGCTGGACCTCCACCTGGTCGGACTGCCCGCCACCGAGAACCCGCTCGGCCTGGACCGGCCGACCGTGCTCGCCGTCGGACCGCTGCTGCGCGAGCTGATCGTCGCCTACACCCGCACCCCCGAGGACGGCAGCCCCGAACGGGCCCGGCTGCGCGCCGTCCTGCTCGACCAGCTGCGCGCCTCCCCGCAGCAGCCGCTGCACCTGCCCGCCCCCGCCACACCGCTGCTGCGCGCGGTCTGCGACCGGCTCCGCGCCGACCCGGCCGACCAGCGCACCCTCGCCGAACTGGGCCGGGAGGTCGGCGCCAGCGACCGCACGCTCTCCCGGCTCTTCCGCGCCGACCTCGGCATGACCTTCCCGCAGTGGCGCACCCAGCTGCGGCTGCACCACGCGCTGGTGCTGCTCGCCGAGGGCCTGCCCGTCACCACGGTCGCGCACCGCTGCGGCTGGTCCTCCGCGAGCGCCTTCATCGACGTCTTCCGCCGCACCTTCGGCCACACCCCGGGCCGCCACCCCGCGTACTGACCGCGTACCGACCGCGCGTTGTCGGCCGCTGGTGGCAGGGTGGGGAGCATGTGCGGTCGTTTCGTCTCCACCACCACGCCCCAGGACCTCGTCGCCCTGCTCGGGGAACTGCGCTGGGATCCGGCCGAGTCGTTCGCGCCGAGCTGGAACGTGGCGCCCACCGACCCGGTACCCGCCGTCCTGGAACGCGTCGACCGGGAGAGCGGCGAGCTGCTGCGGCAGCTGCGCCCGCTGCGCTGGGGCCTGGTGCCGTCCTGGTCCAAGGACCCCTCCGGCGGCGCGCGCATGATCAACGCCCGCTCGGAGACCGTCCACCTCAAGCCCGCCTTCCGCAAGGCCTTCACCACGCGGCGCTGCGTCATCCCCGCCGACGGCTACTTCGAGTGGCGCGAGGTCCCCGCCGCGGCCGACCGGAAGAAGTACAAGCAGCCGTACTTCCTCAGCACCGGCTCGGTCATGCTGATGGCCGGCCTGTACGAGTTCTGGCGCGACCGCACCCGGCCCGAGGACGACCCGGCGGCCTGGCTCGCCACCGCCACCGTCATCACCACCGACGCCACCGACAGCGCCGGGCGCGTCCACGACCGGATGCCGCTCACCATCGCCCCCGCCGACCTGTCCGCCTGGCTCGCCCCCGATCTCACGGACTCCGGCGAACTCCACCACCTGCTGCGCCGCCCCACCGACGGCGCCCTGCGGGTGCGGGCCGTCTCCCCCGCCGTCAACAGCGTCCGCGCCGACGGGCCGGAACTGCTCGCCCCCGCCCCGGACCCGCTGGGCCTGGCGGACTGACGCCCGCCCGGCCGTCAGGCGATCCGGCCGGCCAGCCCCGGGTAGTCGAGGACCAGGCCGTCCCGGTCCAGCACGAGGTCGCTGCGCAAGTCCCCGGAGGCGTAGCGGACGGTGGCCCGCCCGCCGTCCAGGCCGAGGTGGGTGTAGGTCTGGCGGGAGGGGTGCACCGTCAGGTCGGGCACCCGGATCCAGGCCATCAGGAAGTGCCGCTCGCCCGGGCCCCGGTGGAGGCCGTGGCGCAGCACCGGCGGGGTGTTGGTCACCGGGGAGAGCCCGAGGTCGCAGTCCAGCGCGCCGGCCAGGTCGGGCCGTTCCACGCCGTCGACACTCCAGCGGCCGCCGTCCTGACGCAGTTCCAGCTCGCGGACGCCGTCGGCGGTCTCGGCCCGGACCCGCATCCGCCGGGTGACGAAGCCCTCGCCGGTCTCCAGTTCGTACGTCAGCCAGTACGGCGCGGGCCGCGCGGCGGCGACCCGGCCGCGGGCGTGCAGGGCGGCGGCACCGAGCTCGATCCAGGACGTCTCCAGGCCGTCCGTCTCGGTGACCTGCCAGGTGGGAACGGTGTGCATGATCATCCGGGTACGCTACCGTCCGGTACCGACAGGGGCGCGTACCCGCCTCCGGGCGGGCGGCGGGATCCGGTGACACGGCGCCCGCCCGCGACTACGGTGGGCGGGCGGAACCGTACGTGGGGGTGAGGGCGCCGAAGTGTTGATGTCCAGGACGACGCATGTCCGGCCCGAGGGCGGCCTGCCCGACCACGAGGCCTTCGACCAGCGGCGCCGCCCGGCCTCGCCCGCCACCGCCGGGAACCCGCACGCCGAGCAGCGGGCGGCCGTACTGCCGCCCGAGGCGGCGCGGGCCGCGCTGACCGTCGAGGCGAGCGCCCCCGCGCCCAACCTGCCACCCCGCGCCGCGGACCGGCTCGTGGGCCGCGACGGCGCGTTGCGGGCGATCGCCGAGGCGCTGTCGGACGGCGACGGCAGCGGGCTGGTCACCCAGGCCACCACGCTGCACGGTCTCGGTGGGGTCGGCAAGACCACCGTCGCGCTGCACTACGCCTACGCCGAGGCCGCGCACTACCGGCTGATCTGGTGGATCGCCGCCGAGTCCGAGGAGCAGCTCGCCGAGGCCTTCGCCGACCTCGCCGTCCACCTCCACCCCACCTGGGCCCTCACCGCCCCGCCCGGCCAGCAGGTCGAGTGGGCGCTCGCCTGGCTGCGCGCCCACGACCGCTGGCTGCTCGTCTACGACAACGCCGAGGACCCGGTCCACCTCACCCCCTATCTCGGCCGACTGCTCGGCCGCGGCCACCAGTTGGTCACCAGCCGCCGCGCCGGCGGCTGGCACCCCGGCATCCGCCCGGTACGGATCGACGTCCTCGACGCCGCCGAAGCCACCCGGCTGCTCTGCGGCACCGCCCACCCCGGGGCGCGGGCCGAACAGGCCGAGGTGCTCGCCCTGGCCGACGAACTCGGCCACCTCCCGCTCGCCCTCGCCCAGGCCGGCGCCTACGTGCAGCAGACCGGCACGACCTTCGCCGCCTACCGCGAGCTGCTGCGCACCAGCAGCCCGGCCGGCCCTGACGCCGACTCCGGCTCCGGTACTGGCTCCGGCTCCGGTACTGGCTCCGGCGCGGTGGCCACCGTCTCCCGGCTCTGGCACACCACCCTGCGCACCGTCCAGGCCACCACCCCGTTCGCCGTCGAGCTGCTGCGCACGCTCGCCTGGTACGCCCCCGAGGCGCTGCCGCGCGAAGTCCTGACGCCCTTCGGCGCGCGCCGCCCGGCCGAGGTCGACTCCGCGCTGCGGCTGCTCGCCGACTACAACCTGATCACCCTCGGCGACACCGTCACCGTGCACCGCCTGCTCCAGGGCGTGCTGCGCCGTTCCGACGGCGCCCGCCCACTGCGCCGGCGCGCCGAACAGCAGCTCGCCGAGGCCGCCGCCCGGCTCTGGCCGACCGCCGGGCCCCGGCTGCGCCGGGCGCTGCTGCCGCACATCCGCGAGCTGGCCGCCGGCGGCCCGTCCGAGCACCCCACCCCGCAGACCGTCGCGCTGTACCGGCTGGCCGCCGGCGAGCTGACCGACCGGGCCCAGCGGGTCTTCGCCATCCCGCTGGTCACCGCGATGGCCGACGGCCAGACCCGCCTGCTGGGCTCCGACCACCCCGACACCCTGGCCACCCGGGGCCGGCTCGCCGAGCTCCACACCCGGGCCGGCGACCCGGCCCGCGCCGTCGCGCTCTGCCGGGCGGTGGTGGCCGACCGCACCCGCCGCCAGGGCCACGACCACCCGGCCACCCTCGCCGACCGCAGCACGCTCGCCCACGCCTACCGCAAGGCGGGTGAACACCACCGTGCCGTCGAGGAGTTCCACTCAGTGGTGGCCGACCGGACGCGGGTGCTCGGCGCCGACAGCCGGGAGACCCTCACCAGCCGCGCGGGCCTGGCCTACGCCCTCCAGGTGGCCGGTCGGCACCAGGCGGCGGTGGCGGAGTTCGAGCGGCTGCTGGCCGACGCCGGCCGGGTCCTGGACGACCCTGACCACCCGGACATCCTGGCCCACCGCAACGGGCTCGCGTACGCCCAACTCACCGCCGGTCAGCACCGGTTGGCCATCACCCTGTACGAGCAGGCGGTGGCCGACCGGGCCCGGGTGCTCGGCGCCGACCACCCCGACACCCTGACCAGCCGCGACTGGCTCGCGGCCGCCCACCTCGTCGCGGGAGACCACCGGGCCGCGGTCGCCGGGTACGAGGCGCTGGTCGCCGACCACGTCCGGGTCCAGGGCCCGGACCACCCGCAGACCCTCTTCGCGCGCGGCCGGCTGGCGGCAACCCACTGCGAGTCCGGGCACCCGGCCTCGGCGGTCACCCGGTTCACCGATCTGGTCGGCGACTACACCCGCGTCCTCGGGCCCGACCACCCCCACACGCTGGACGCGCGCAGGGGTCTCGCCCACGCCCACCGCGAGGCGGGCCAACTCCGGACGGCGGTGGACGAACACCGGGCGCTGGTCCGCGACCGCGCCCGCGCCCAGGGGCCGGACCACCCCGGCACGCTGGAGGAGCGCAGCGACCTCGCCTACGCGCTGCGCGTCGCGGGCCGGACCGACCGCGAACTGGCCGAGTTCGAAGGCCTGGTGGCCCACCGCGCCCGCGTCCAGGGCCCGGACCACCCGGACACCCTGGACGAACGGTCCAACCTCACCCGCACCCTGCTGCTGGCCGGGCGCCCACGCGCGGCGCTCGCCGAATGCCGGCGGCTCCTCGCCGACCGCGAGCGGGTCCACGGCCCCGACCACCACGAGACCTTCGAGGCCCGGCTGAGCCTGGCCCGGGCCCTCGGCGACGCCGGCGACCACCGACACGCGGCGGAGCTGTGCGACCGACTCGTCGCCGACCGGCTGCGGGTGCTCGGCGCCGACCACCCCGCCGTCCTCCACACCCGCGGCTGGCAGGCCTGGCTGCACGGCGCGGCGGAGCACCACCGGCAGGCCGTGGAACTGCGCGAACGGCTGGTGGCCGACTACGGCCGGGTCCACGGCCCCGACCACCCGCAGACCCTCAACGCCCGCACCGGCCTGGCCTACGCCCTCCAGAGCGCGGGACGGATCCGGGAGGCGCTCGCCGAACGCGAACAGGTACTGGCCGACCTGGCCCTGGTGCTCGGCGCCGGGCATCCTGCCACCCTCGGCGCCCGCCTCCAGCTGGCACGGACCCACGACGAGAGCGGCAACCACCCGCGCGCCCTGGAGCTGTACGCGGACCTGGTCGCCGACTGCGTCCGGCTGTACGGCGAGGAGCACCCCCGCACCCTCAGCACCCGGTGGTGGCTCGCCTCCGCGCACGGGGACGCCGGGGAGCACCGGATCGCGGCGCAGCTGTACGAAGCGCTGGCGGCCGACCGCGCCCGGCTCCAGGGCCCCGACCACCCGGAGACGCTCAACACCCGCTGGTGGCACGCCGACAGCTGCCGGGAGGCGGGCGACCACCGGCGGGCCGTCACGCTGTCCGAAGCCCTGGTGGCCGACCACACCCGCGTCCACGGGCCGGAACACCCCGCCACCCTGGGCGCCCGCCTGGCGCTGGCGCAGGCGCTCACCGCCGCCGGCCGGCACCGCCGGGCGCTGGAGCTCCACCGGGAGCTCGTCGCGGACCGGGCCCGGATCCAGGGCCCCGACCACCCGGACACCCTCAATGCCCGCTGGTGGCTGGCACACGACTGCCAGCGGGCCGGCGAGCACCGCCGCGCGGTGGAGCTGTACGACGCGCTGGCGGCCGACCGCACCCGGATCCTGGGCGCCGACCACCCGCAGACCCTCACCGCCCGCTGGTGGCAGGCGAACGGTCACCAGCGGGCCGGCGACCACCGCCGTGCGGTGGAGCTGTTCGACGCACTGGTGGCCGACGACACCCGGATCCGCGGCGCCGACCACCCCGAGACCCTGGCCACGCGCTCCGGCCTGGCCTGGGCCACCTCCAGCGCGAACGACCACCGCCGCGCCATCGCCCGCTACGAGGCCCTGGCCGCCGACCGCACCCGGATCCACGGCGCCGACCACCCGCTGACCCTGGACGCCCGCGGTTCCCTGGCCTGGGCGCACGCCGAGGCGGGCGAGCACCGCCGCGCCGCGGAGCTGCACTGCGCGCTGGTGGCCGACCGCACCCGGCTCCAGGGCCCCGACCACCCCGCCACCCTGGACACCCGGCTCGGCCTGGCCCGGACCTGGCGCGAGGCGGCCGAGCACGACCGCTCGGTCGGCCTGTTCCGGGCCCTGATCGCCGACTACGAGCGGGCGCTCGGACCGGACCACCCCGACACCCTCGACGCGCGGCTCGGCCTCGCCCGGTCGGTGGTGGCGGCGGGCGACCACCCCGCCGCCGCCGAGCTGTACACGGCGCTGCTGGCCGACCAGGAGCGGGCGCAGGGCCCGGACCACCCGGACACGCTCACCACCCGGTGGTGGCAGGCCGCCGCCCACCGCGACGCGGACGACCATCGCCGCGCGGCCGAGGCCTTCGGCGCCGTCGCCGCCGACCGGGCCCGGGTGCTCGGCGCCGACCACCCGGACACCCTCAACGCCCGCTGGTGGCAGGCCTCCTCGTACCGCGCGGGCTACGACCTCCAACGCGCGCTCGACCTGGCCGCGCCCCTGGTCGCCGACACCGAGCGGGTGCTCGGGCCCGACCACCCCGACGCCCTCGGCGCCCGGTTCCTGCTGGCCTGGACGTACCGGTCGGGCGGCGACCACCGCCCCGCGACGGAACTCGACGAGGCACTGCTGCGGGACCGGATCCGGCTCCAGGGCCCGGACCACCCCGACACCCTCGCCTGTCGAGGCAGCCTCGCCCAGGACCGCCGGCTCGCGGGCCTCCTGCACCGGGCCGAGGCCGAACGGGAGGCGCTGGCCGCCGACCGCGCGCGCCTCCACGGCCCCGACCACCCGGACACCCTCCTCCAGCTCTCCCAGCTCGCCGAGGCCGTCCTCGCCACCGGCGAACTCGACCGCGCCACAGCCCTGTTCACCGAGCTGATCGCCCACCGGACCCGGGTCCAGGGCGCGGACCACCCGGACACCCTCGGCGAGCGCTCCGGCCTCGCCTCCGTCCACGCCCGCGCCGGCCGGCAGCGGCAGGAGATCGTCGAACGGCTGATGCTGCTCGCCGACCACGAGCGCGTCCACGGCCAGGACCACCCCGCCACCCTCACCGCGTGCACCGACCTCGCCCACGCCCACCGCCGCCGCTGGGAGCACGACCGCGCCGACGCGCTCTACCGCGCCGTGCTGGCCGACCGCACCCGGATCCTCGGTGCCGAACACCCCGACGTTCCCGACGCCCCCGACGCCCTCGACACTCTCGACGACCTGGACAGCATCGCGCTCAACCTCGTCGAGGCCGGCCGGTACGCGGAGGGCGCCGACTGCTACCGGGAGGCGCTGGCCGCCGCCGAATCGGCCCTCGGCCCGGAGCACCTGCTCGCCCACGCCGTGCGGTACGGCCTCGCCCAGGCCCTGCTGCTCGCCGGGGACCACGAGGGCGCGATCGCCGAACTGTCGCCCCTGACGGCGGACTGGACCAGACCGGCCGGCCCCGCCCTGCCCGGCCTCGTCCGCTCCGGGTGCGTCCTCGCCGTCGCCCGCCACCTCGACGGGGAGCACGACGCGGCGGTGCGCCTGGCCGCCACCCTCGCCGCCTGCGCGGACGACGCCCTCGGCGGCACCGACGACGCCACCCTCATCGCCCGCGAGGCCCACGCGCTGCTGCTGGCCTGCGGCCCGCGGCCGCTGCGCGCCGTCGTCCGGCTGGAGGAACTCGCCGAGGAGTGCGCCGCGAGCCACGGCCCGCGCAACCCCCTCACCCTGAGCATCCGCCAGAGCCTCGCCCACGCGCGGCTGCGGGCCGGCGACGCCGTCGGGGCGGTACGGGTCTACGAGGGCATCGTCGCCGACCGGCTCCCGGCCGGAACACTGCTGACCGGGCACCGGCACGCCGACGACGTCGCCGTCAGCCTCGGCACCCTGCGTCCCGGGCTGCTCCCGGTGTTCCCCACCCTGGCCGTCGGCCTGGCCGCCGCGCTCGCCGCGAGCGGGCGCCGGGACGCCGCCCGGGAGCTGCTGGCGGCCGTCCACACCACGCGCCGGACCCTGCTGGGCCACGGCCATCCGCTGGCCGCGGAGAGCCGGACGGCCCTGGCCCGACTCGACGGCGGCGCGACGCAGTCGCCGGCCCCGCTCGACGGCGGCGGGCCGGAGTCGCTGCCGTCCACCCCCGTCCGCGCGGAGCTGGGGTCGGAACCGTCCGAACCGGCCGAACCGGCCGCGCTGATCCGGCGCTCGCGCGGGTCGCGGCACCTCCCCCCGGCGCCCGCGCCGGCCAGGACGGCCTGGCGGCCCCGGCTCACTCTGCTCGACGAGCCGGCGGTGCGGGCCACCGTGCACCTGGAACTGCGGCTGGAACCCGAGGTGCCGCAGAGCGACCCCGGCGAGCTGCCGGGCCTGCGCCTGGTGGCCGTCGCTGCCTCGGACGCCGTGCTCGATCCACCCGTCGCCGACTACAGCCCCGCCGGGGAACCCGTCCGCTTCGCGCTGACCCCGTCCGTGCCGGGGCCGCACACCGTCCGGATCACCGTCTACGACCGGGGGCACGGCGCCGTGCTCCAGGACCTGTCCGCCGTCGTCGACGTCCCGCCCGGCCCCGCCGTCGCCCGTATCGCCGACACCGCCGACACCGCCGACACCGCCCAGGACGAGGAGTAACGCGTGGCCCGGGACCTCCTCGTCGAGATCCGCCAGAACCCCTCCGCCGACTTCACCCGGCTCCCCCGGCAACAGGCACCGGACGCCCCGCAGGCCAAGGAGCCGGCCCCCCTGGACCTCGTGGTCTCGCTGCGCCGCCACCGCGACGACCTGTTCGTCTCCGCCTTCCGGCCCGGCGAGCGCACGCCCTGGTCCCGCCCCCACCGCGCGGAGCTGAAGGTGTCCGCCCCCGCCCTGCTCGCCCGGGCCTCCCGGCTGCGGACCGTCTGGCGCGACCGCCTGGTCCAATACGACCCCGAGCCGATCGGCGGCTACCCCTTCGCCCAGGCCGTCGACTTCAACCGGCTGGCCGGCGTCGCCGAGCGGCAGGTCGCCGAACTGGCCGAGGAGGGACGGTACTTCCTGGAGGTGATGCTCGACGGTCCGGAGCGCGAGCTCACCGTCTTCCGCGAGTACCTCACCCGGACGCTCACCGAACACGGCTCGCTGCGGATCAGCTTCGACTCCGACCTCCACCTGCCCTGGCCGATGCTCGCCGTCGACGGCGGCCGCGCCGACCCGTGGGCGGACTTCCTCGGCCACCGCCACCAGGTCGAGCAGACCGGCGCCGGCTACCCGCCGATCCAGCCGCCGTACCCGGCCCGCACCAGGCCCGTCACCAGCCTCAACACCGACGACCAGCTCACCGACGTCGGCCGGGCCCCCGAGGTCCGCAAACTGCTGGAGGACCGCTCCCAGCTGACCGTGCGCACCGAGTCCGAACCGCTGCTCAAGGCGCTGTCCTCCGCCGTGCTGGACGAGGACGTCATGTACTTCTGGTGCCACGGCCAGTTCGTCCCCGGCGACTCCCCGTACGAGCAGCTCGCCGTCCGGCTCTCCGACGACCGCCAGATCGACGCCGACCTGGTGCGCCGCCACCGCCGGCGGCACGCCGAGGCGCCGGACGCCATGTTCCGGCCGTTCGTGCTGCTGAACGCCTGCCACACCGGGCAGTCCACGGCCGCCGAACTGGAACACCTCGGCCGGGCACTGGTCGACCTCGGCGCCAACGGCGTGCTCGGCCCGCAGATCGAGATCCCGCAGGTCTTCGCCGCCGAGTACGCCTTCGCCTTCCTCGACCTCTACCTCACCGGGGAGTTCACGGCGGGCGAGATCACCCAGCAGCTGGTCCGGCGGTTCGCCCGCGAGTACCGCAACCCGCTGGCGCTCACCTACTCCCTGCACTGCGGCCTCGACAGCATCCTGGAGCTGACCCCGTGACGGCGCCCACGCCCATCGCCACCGCCACCGTCGACCTGGACGAGGAGGGCCGGCTGCTCGTGCCCGGCACCCGCACGCCGGTGCCCGAGGCCCGGATCGCCCAACACCTCGCCCGGCACCTGCGCATCCCCCCGCGGGCGACCGACATCTACGTCTACGTCCACGGCTGGCAGACCAGCCCCGCCGCCGCCGACCGCTCGGCCGCCGCCCTGCTCACCGAGGCCGCCGCCCTGCACCGGTCCGCACCGACCTCCTACCCCGGGCTGGCCAAGGGGTTCCGCCCGTGGTGCGTCGTGGTGCGCTGGCCGTCCTCCAGCCTGCCCTCGCCGGCCGGCTACCGCCGGATCCGGGCCCGGGCGCACGCCATGAGCGCCCAGGGGCAGGCCGGGCGCGTCCTCGGCCACCTGCTCGGCTACCTGGACGCCGACCGCGGCGACCCGGCCGCGGCCCGCGTCCTGGCCAACCGCAACGGCCAGTACCTGCACCTGGTCGGCCACTCCTTCGGCGGCCGCTTCCTCTGCGAGGCCGTCCAGTACGCGGCCGACCGGCCCGCCGGGCCGCCGGTCCTGGGCTGGAGCCGGCCGGGCGACCCCACCCGGCCGTTCACCGTCGACAGCGCGCTGATCTTCCAGATGGCCGCGCCCCGCGACGCCTTCACCCACCTCTTCCCCCGGCTGTTCCTCGGCCCCGGCCGGCCCGGCGCCCCGCTACGCGGCCCGCTGGTGCTCACCCACTCCCGCTGGGACCGCGCCACCGGCTTCTGGCACCTGCGCGCCGAGGGCCGCCCGGGCATCGGCCACTCCGGCACCGGCGCCGCCCCCGTCCCGCAGTTCAGCACCCGGCTGCGCCCGACCGCCTCCCCGTACCCGCACGCCGAGTTGGACCACCCGATCGTCAACATCGACGCCGCCCGGGTCTACCGCGGCAGCCTGGCCACCCGCCTCAACCCGGCGGGCGCCCACTCCGACTTCCACCACCCCGAATCCGCCCACCTGCTGCTCAGCCTCGCCGCCCACTCCCGCTGACCGGACGGGGCCCGTCGTCCCGCTCGGGCGCCCCGGCCGATCCGCACCGGTCAGTCCTGCGGTGCGAACGAGTCCAGGTAGGCGGCCGCCTTCGCGGGGTCGAGGAACCACTGCTCCAGGTCGGCCGGGTCGTCGAAGGCGTTGGCGAACCGGTCGGCGACGGGCTGGAGTCGACCGGCGGCGCCGAGCAGGCGCAGCACGTGCTCGGGCGGCGGCGCGAGCATCGCGTTGCTCCAGACGGTGCTGGGGCGCGCGGTCCGCCAGAAGCGGTCGAAGGCGGCCCGCATGAAGTCGCGGTCGAACGGCTTGTCGCCGTGCGCGAGGATCGCGTCGAGGTAGCCGGCCGCGCACCGGGCGGCGTTGTTGGAGCCCTGGCCGGTGATCGGGTCGTTGAGGACGACGACGTCCGCGACGCCCAGCACCGCTCCGCCGCCGGGCAGTTCGCCGACCGGGTGGCGCACGACGGGGGTGAAGCGCCCGGCGAGGGTGGCGCCGGCGTCGGTGAGTTCGATTCCGGCCCGAGCGCGGTCGTACTCCCAAGGAGTGAAGGTCTTCATCAGGTCGAGCGTCACCCGCAGGTGTTCGGCCGGGTCGCGGACCCCGTCGAAGGCGTCCGCCGGGCCGCCCGGGGCGGCCTCCCAGAGCAGGAGGTCGCACGGGCCGGCGCCCGTCAGCGCCGGCATGACGAACAGTTCGCCGACGCCGGGCACCACGTCGCAGCGGACGGCATGGAAGTCGTACTCGGGGCGCGGGCCGAGCCCGTACACGTAGCTGGCGGCCAGCGCGCGCTGCGGCCGGTCGTACCGGGAGCGCTCGTGGTCGCGCTCGAACATCGCGGCCAGGTCGCCCTTGCCGGCCGCGACCAGGACCAGGTCGTAGGAGCCGGAGAGGTGTTCGAGGTCGACGACGGTCACCGGGCGGATCACCACCCGGCCGCCGCGCCCGGCGAAGGTCTCCAGCCAGGTGGGCATCTTCAGCCGCTGGTCGACGGACTGCGCGGGCGCGTCCAGGCGCCCGACCCAGTCGATCACCCGCGCGGACCCCGGCCCGGCGACGGAGACTCCGAGGCCCTCGATCCGGGGTGCGGTGTCCGCCCAGAGATCCAGGCCGAGGTCGCGTTCGGTCCGCAGCGCGGCGTCGAACATGCACTGGGTGGACAGCACCCGGCCGCCCCGGACCGCGTCCGCGTCGCGGTCGGTCATCACCGTCACGTCGTAGCCGTGGGCCTGGAGCCCCAGGGCCAGTTGGAGGCCGGCCTGCCCGGCGCCGACGATCAGAACTCTGCGCATCGTCTCCGCTTTCCTGGTTGTACGTCCTGGCCCGGCCTCAACCCCCGTCCGCCTGTGGGCCGGTGAGCCCGCGAGGAGGCGGTGGGAACCGACCGGCCGCCAGTCGCGCTGCCAGTGGCCTGGATACCAGTCATCGGACACCCGCGTCCACGGCCTGCGCGCACGCCCCGCCGGAAACGTCACCGTCCGCGGTCGAATGCCGTCGAACAAGCGATTTGAAAAATTCTTCAACTTCATACATGCTGGCGAGCCGCCGACCCCCGGCCCGACCCGAGAGGACAGCCCGCGCGCATGAGCGACCACCTCCCCCCGTGCCCGTCGTGCTCCAGCGAGTACACCTATGAGATGAACGCCCTCATGGTCTGCCCGGAGTGTGGCCACGAGTGGATGCCCGCGGCAGGCGGCGCCGCCGAACCGGCCGGCCCGGGCGAGCGGGTGATCCGGGACGCGGTCGGCAACGTGCTCAGCGACGGCGACACCGTGACCGTCGTCAAGGCCCTCAAGGTCAAGGGCAGTGTCTCCGGCATCAAGGCGGGCACCAAGGTCCGCAACATCCGCCTGGTCGACGGCGTCGACGGCCACGACATCGACTGCCGGATCGAGGGGTTCGGCGCCATGCAGCTCAAGTCGAGCGTGGTCAAGAAGGCCTGACGAGGCCCTGCCACCCAGGCCTCTCCCTGTCCCGACACCTCCCGACGCCCGACCGCCCTACGCCTTCCGCGCCACCACCAGCCTGCAGTGCGGGCTGCCGTCCTCCCGGCGGCCCAGGGTTTCGACCGGGGTGAGGGAGACCTCGAAGCCGGACGCCTCCAGGCGGGCGCGGACGTCCTGGAGGCGGAAGGTCCGGTAGTACATGACGAACGGCGGACGCCAGACGGCGTTCCGGACGCGCATCGCCGCGTCGAAGCCCCACAGGGTCCAGTAGAGGCGGGAGCCCACCGGTGGTGGGGCGGGGAGCGGGAAGGCGAAGGTGCCGCCGGGGCGCAGGGCGGCGTGGACCT
>NZ_JBIWAP010000051.1:0-57605 GCF_044760075.1 Kitasatospora sp. NPDC098663
AACGAACATGCCCGCCCGTTCCACTGGACCTACCAGGGCACTCCACTCAAGGAATGGGCCTGACCCCTCCACGAACTTGCGCGGAGCAGCACTAGGGCGCTGTCGACGGTGAACGGATGGCTCGGGTCGCCGGGCCGAGAGGACCAGCTCAGCACCAGGGGGGTCGGCCGCGTATTGGACGGCCTCGCAGAGGAACCGGCCGCCGAAGGAGTGCCCGATCAGGTGGAGGTACTGGCCGTGACGGTTGGCCAGGACGCGCGGCGCATCCGGCCGGCCGCGGCCGGAGTCGAGGTAGCCCAGCAGGTGGCCGAGGATCCGCCCGGCCTGGCCCTGGGCGCTCATCGCGTGCGCGCGCTCCCGGACGCGCCGGTAGCCGTGCAGGCTCGGCAGACCTCCTCACCTCATTCGAAGCGAGCCGAGCCGACGGGGCAACCGGACCGAAACCCACCTCCGGGCGCCGCAAGCCCGCAACGGGAATCCTGCACTCGAAAGGGCCGAGCGCCGCACGCCCCCGCGAACGGACTTCGGCCGCGCCGTTTGCTCCGGACGGGGCTCGGCGGCAGAGCGGGGGCGCGTCCATCCCCATGACGGCCGGGGCCGCATCCGGCGGGCCGGCCGCTGCCCTGGCACCGTCGAGAGGACCGGCCTCCCGGCCGGGCCGGTGATGTCCGCGGGAGCACGTCCGCGGCCCGGACCTGCGGGTCAGACGGGCCGAGGCCGGCGTCCTGGCGTCGGCAGGTACTCCTGCTCGCCGCCAGGGTGGCCGGCGACCGGCCGTCTGGCCGTTCGGACATACGGGCCGGCCAGTGGTCCTGCACGCGGAGGATCGCCCGCCTCGCCACGTCGGGGAGCGGCAAGGAGCGCAGGTCCGGCCGGACGAGGGCGAGTTCGTCGGCTGGGATGCCTCATCCGGGCGCTGGGGGCGGACCACGCCGACCGCTTCGCCGGTGAGTGCGAGGTCGGCGCCAGCCCCGGCTCGCTCCACCTCCCGCTCGCCGAACTCCCCGCCCGCCACGGCGAACTGCCCACCGACCGCCGGGTCGTCCTGCACTGCGCCGGCGGCAGTCGCTCCTCCATAGCCGCCAGCCTGGTGCGTCGGCACGGCCACCCGCACACCTACGACCTCATCGGCGGCTACGGCGCCTGGCATACCCTCACCCACCCCGCCTGAGGCTGAGCCCAGCTATCCCCGCCCACTGTGGTTCATTGGGATGCGGCGCCGAGGCTGGATTTCCTCGGCCGGCTCGGGGTGGTTCCCCTGCTGGGTCGTGGCCGCGCTGGCGCGGCAGGGAGATCCCGAACTCCTCCGGGACTTCATCGCCGACGAGATCCTCGACAAAGTCGCCGCCTACTGCCCACCGAATCCCTGACTCAGGTCAGCTGTCAAGCTCGGTAAGGATCCGCGCCGCGCGGTCGGGATCGAGATCCCACTGTATGGCGATCGTGATCAGACCGCTCAGCTGAAGGAAGTCCTCCGTCGGTTGGGTGATGGCGCCACGAGCGATGGCAACCGCGAGGTTTGGATCCTCAGTGTCTCGGCGGTCGACCCCAGTGTCGCTCTCGCTCTCCACCCGGCGGGCGAGCCCGTTGAGAAGGCCCGCGACTTCGCCGATGACCGGGTCTCCCGGCCGGAGATGCGTGATCACGTGGTGCGCCCGTTGGAACTGCTCAACGGCTTGGTCGGCGATGGACTGATGCCGCTGGTCCGTGTCTCGTAGGGTCACAAGGTGGATGAGGCCGGAGAGGCATTGCAACGCTTGGTGGGCCTCGACGACGGCATCGGCGAGGGGAGTGGGGTGCGCCTCGGGAAGCGCCGCCTTCCAGGTGTCGAAGAGACCAGTACCCGGCCATAGCGTGCTCTGGAGTTGGTGTGCCACGAGCCTGACCGGTTTGCCACCGATCAGCGGCACGAGGAGGACGGCTCTGCGGAAGCCCTGCGAGCCGGGATCGTGTCGTAGGAGCGTACACAGCTGCTCCACTGCCACCTGCCACTCGGCGAGATCGTCAAGCTCCACGCCCACGGCCAGCTCCAGAGCCGGCCATTCCGCTCCGTCGGCGTCGTGGACCGGTCGGGTATAGACCTGGGCACGGAACCCCATGGCGAGGGCGCCTGTGCGAAGTGCTTGCGGAACGGACTCGGCGCGTGTGTTGGCGGTCCTGCGAGCCAGCTCCGCCGCACGGGAAAGGGCCCGAGCGGAGGGCCCCGATCGAGCCTCGGCCCTGAGCTGCTTCGGATCGAGGCTGCCCCAGGTGAGTTCCGCGAGAACGGCGTGCAGGTCGGTGAGGGTCTCCTCCAACTGGTCAAGGACGTCCGGCGGCTCCTGCCCGATGAGATGCCAGCGTTCCGCAGTGCGTACGTGCGAGATCTGCTTCCGAAGATTGCTCCAGACATAGGACGCGAGTGCCCGGTCGTTCTGAGATTCGGGAAGTCGGCTTGTGAGGTTTTTGGCGATGCCGTCGACGAGCAGTTGCAGGTGATCGGCGCCACTACCTGGAACGGTGTTGCCAACCGGCAGCGAGGACAGAAATGCGGTGTCGGCGGGTAGTGTCAGCGAGTCGGCCCAGGCCTGGAGCATCGCGTGAGTCGCACGAAGCTCGGCGGCGTCCTGCGGGCGACCGCGACCGGTGCACCAGACCCGGGTCAGAGTCGCGAGGTAGAGGTGCAATGCAGGGAGGATGGCAACCGCCGTGGCCGTTCGAGTCGTCCAGTCGGTGGTGCCGGCCGCTGCCGCGCCGATCAGGGCCTGAGTACGAGTCCATGCCACCTGGCTCGGTGACCTGTCGTTCTGACGAGGCAGAAGGCTGATCCCGCTCGTGTAGTCGCCGATCCTCAGGGGAATCCCACCGGGCAACAGGTTCTGGACGTCTACGCTCTCGCACCGCGGCAGGCAGCGCAGCAGCAGTTGCCCGAGCGTCCCCACGTCCTGTTCCACCTCGGGATGGGCCTGATCCGACACGTGCAACAGGCGGGCGTAGGCGACTGGGCCGCCGTCGCGTTCTATCACGGATGCTTCTGTCAGCCACGGTGAGTAGGCCCCGAAGCGGCTCAACACGCTTTCCTCACCGCCCGCCACCTCCAGAAGGCTCTCGGCCAACGGGACTGAGACCGCGCGGGCCGCACCAAGGAGTTCTCCCAGCGAGTCGGCCGGCGACGTTGCCAGCAGTCGGCCGAAGGGCGAGTCGGACACCACCGTCGACCAACCTTCGGAATCCAGGTCTGATCCGGCGAGCACAGACAGGAGCTTCTGTGCCTCGCTCGGCTCGTCGCACTGGGCCAGTAGGCGGCCGATTGCGTCTGCCCCGAACTGCTTCGCCAGCGCATCGCGAAGCGGCAAGCCGACCTCGCCGGCCGCACGGATCTCGGCCATGGCCGAGGCAATCTCGGGCTTCAGCATGGGCAGCGGATCCCCATCCAACAGCGAGAACTGCAAGGTGGTGCGCCGCAACGCAGGTGCAACCCGATGCCTGTCTAGGATCAACGCCCAGCCGTCGGCGCAGCGTCTGGCGTCGACCAACCGAAGAGCCTGAAGAACGCCGGTCACGACCGAGGCGCCGGATCTGCGCCGGAGTTCGACCACCGCCTGGTCCAGCACAATGGAATCCAGATCGGGGCAGTCGGCGAGGACACCGGCGACGAACGGTTGCAGTTGCGGATCCGACACCATTTGCATCACCGCCACCACAGTGTCGTCCAGCACCGGTGGCGGCACCGCATGCACGGCATCGACCAGCCGGCCCGAGCGCAGCTGGTGCAACCCTGACAGGCGGCCCATCCGTTCGAGGACGAGATGCTCTTCGGCCAGGCGGGACAGCGCGATGCGAAAGTCCCTGTCCCCGACCCCGAGTTGCTGCTGAAGCGACCGCACGGGCAGGTCGGCACCCCACCGATGGGCCACGGAGATCCTCGCCAGGATCTCGATCTCCGTTTGCCGTCCTTCGACGACCCGTCGTTCGACCTGCTCCGACAGGACGTCCGACAGTCGTCGTCCACGGGTGAGGAGGTGGGTGAACTCCAGCGTCAGTCCGCCCGCCGCGTCGTACGCCTCCCGCCAGTGCGGAGCCGCTGTAGCGCCGGAGGCGGACAGCCCGGCGTGGATCTGCTCCGCGACCTCCTCGTCGAGTGTCACCGTGACCTGGGTGCATTCGGCACGGCTTCGCAGGGGGAGTAGATCCTCGCTCCGGACGGAGCCCAGCAGCAGAACACCGGGAAGCGGAGCGAGCTCACGATGGAGGATGTCCCAAGCTTCGGCCGTGCCGATTCCGATTCCGTCCACCACGAACCCGACCGGGGACCGAGACGAGGGCTTCAGGGCCTTCGCGAGCCGTACCAGCGGAGCGGTGTCCTCGGCCCGGAGTCGTCTGATCCGGTACCAGAGCACGTGCCTCGTCGAATAGGCGGCGGTCCACATCACGGCGGACTTTCCCACTCCGGAGGGGCCCGTCACGAGAACGCTCTGCCCCCGGGCGACCGCCTCGGCGACCTGGGCGGTCAGGAGCGGTCGCGGAGTCGGCAGACCCGCCGCGACATGCCCGGGTTGAACCTCGACACCCTCGTAGAACCTGTCCGAGTGCAGTGGTCGGTCGAAGTCCACCGGTTCGCAGAGACCTTCGGCCAGTGCTTCTTCCAAGGATGTGCGATCGATGGATTCCGCGACCTCGGTCACGACGCACTCGATACCCGTGCGGCTCAGCCCGGTTGCCTCCACCAGGCTGTTCGAGGCATTGGCGTCGGCATGGCCCGCCACGGCGTTGCGTAGGGCCAGTACCACCGCTTCCGCCGGCGCGGGAGGAAGCCCGAGACGTTGCACGACCGTGGCCCGGGCTTCTTCAGCCGCAACACGCCACGGGAGTACATAAAGACTGACCATATCGAGCCAAGCGTTGATCGCTTCGGTGCTCAGTCCGGCCCGAAGTGCCTTCGCTTTGACGGACCGCACCAGGGGGTGATCGTGCGGCAGACTGCTCAACGGCTGACCCCAGCGGGTGAACCACTCGCCACTCACCGGACGTTCGAGGACCAAGAGCGATCGGCCGGTCACTCCCGCATCCTGGCGTTTCGCATGAGCCTGGGCCATAGCGAGGAGGTGTCCGGCAACGTCGGCAACGGTGAAGTCACCGATTCGTGCCTGGCGGGATTTCACCTGCACGTGCCAGGGGGTTGGCCCTTCGCAGCACAGGTCTTCCAGCCCCTCCGGGACGACGCGATCAGCGTCGAGCTTCCCGGACAGAACACGGCCGCACAGCCATGCTCCGACAGCATCCTGGTAGTGGAATCCGCGGCCGGCTTGAGCTCCTGAACGCGTCGCCATCCACAGCGCCTCGGCAGGCTCATTGTCCGGATTGTCCTGCTGAATACGAATGGAGGGCCGAACTTGCTTGCGTGACGAACCGCTTTCACCGACCATCGACCAATCATCGCAGTTCGATGTACGTTCCCGCCCCAGCAGGTGTTGATTACGTTGGTGGCCGGAGGCGGTGCGGGCCTGGCCGCAACCACGGCCGACAACACCTCAAACCACTTCCGTCGCCGGTGCCGGTCTCTCGGCGGGCATGTGCGTCTCGCTTCGGATCCTCCTTCAGCGAAGCCATCGGCTTCAGCCACATGCGGTGGCCAGTATCGGCCCGCTGTCGACGATGGCCGGGCGCTGCCCGGTCAGGGTGCGCGGCCACGGGAGTGAACAGTCGCGAGTCGACGCTCCGTCAGGTGAGTCAGCAAGAGGTCAGCATCGGGATGAGTACACCCTGCTGTACATGCGAAAACATGAGAGCGCTCATCATCCGCCCGGTGTTGCGATGGGACGTCCGGAGGTCTGCTCTAGGCTCCCTCGTGCGACTCGGGCGAGATCGTTTCAGATTCGTCACGTGGTAACCCCTGACAGCCGATCGGCGAGGCATCTCCGCAGGTCAGCGTATTCATGTCCAAGGCGCCAGCAGTATCTGCCGTGCACCTGGCTATCCGCCTAGCCACGCACCTCGCCCGGACCTCACCTTCTTCCCCTGCCTCTCGCTCGCCTGTACGATCCGCTTACTGGATCGGTCGATGTAGTCCGCCCAGTTCTACCTCGACTGCCTCTCCCAGGCCTCGTACCTGATCGCCGACGAGCGCACCGGCCGCGCCGTCGTGGTCGACCCCCGCCGCGACGTCGACGAGTACGTCGCCGACGCCACGGCGCGCGGCCTGACCGTCGTCGGCGTCATCAACACCCACTTCCACGCCGACTTCCTGGCCGGCCACCTGGAGTTGGCCGACCGCACCGGCGCCTGGATCGGGTACGGGCGGCGGGCGGAGACCGAGTACCCGATCCGCAAGCTCGCCGACAGCGAACGGATCGTCCTCGGTGACGTCAGCCTCCAGATCATGGAGACCCCCGGCCACACCCCGGAGTCGATCAGCATCCTGGTCTTCGAGCAGCCCGACGACACCGTCCCGTACGGCGTGCTCACCGGCGACGCCCTGTTCATCGGCGACGTCGGCCGCCCCGACCTGCTCGCCTCCACCGGCGTCACCGCCGACGAACTCGGCGCCATGCTCTACGACAGCGTCCACCGCAAGCTGATGGGCCTGCCCGACGAGACCCTGGTCTTCCCCGCCCACGGCGCCGGTTCGGCCTGCGGCAAGAACCTCTCCACCGAGAAGCGGTCCACCATCGGCACCCAGCGCCGCACCAACTACGCCTGCCAGCCCATGGACCAGGACACCTTCGTTCGCATCGTCACCGCCGGACAGTCCGCCGCCCCCGCCTACTTCGGCCACGACGCCGCCCTCAACCGGCAGGACCGCCCGCTGCTCGACCGCGCGAACGCCGCCCGTCCGCTGTGCCCCGAGGGCTTCAAGGAGGCCAGCGCCGCGGGCGCCGTCGTCCTCGACGCCCGCAGCCCCGAGGACTTCGGTGCCGGACACATCCGAGGCGCCATCAACGTCCCCCTCGACGGCCGCTTCGCCGAACAGGCCGGCACCGTCCTCACCCCCGACAGCACCATCGCGATCATCGCCCCGCAGGACCGCGAGAACGAGGTCGTCACCCGCCTCGCCCGCATCGGCTTCGACCACATCGCCGGCTACCTGCGCAACCCCGGCAACGCCCTGCCCGCCCTCGCCGACGACCTCACCCCCGCCAACCGCCTCACCGCCGACCAACTCCGCACCGCCCTCACCGGCGACCGGCCCCCCACCGTCCTGGACGTGCGCACCTGTGGCGAACGCGAAGCGGGCTCCGTCGAAGGATCCCTGCACATCGCCCTCGCCGAACTCCTCGCCCGTCTGGACGAGATCCCCACCGACCGCCCCCTGGTCGTCCACTGCGCAAGCGGCCACCGCTCCTCCACCGCCGCCAGCCTGCTCCGCCACCACGGCCACCCCGACGTCTCCGACCTCCTCGGCGGCTACGGCGCCTGGCACACCCTCACTCACTCAGCCCGACCCTGACCCCAGCACCTTCCACCCAGGCCTCGGAAGCTCCCGAAGGCAGTGCCTCGCCGCATGGCCTCAGGGCGCCACCCCGGTCTCGGAGTGGGACGCCGGCTGCTGACCTTTTGCTGTTTTTCTGGCGCGGCATCAGGCGAGCCGTTGCTGCCGGACCGGACGTCGAAGCGGGGTGATCTGTGGCGCGATCACCGGCAGCTGATCGACGCGATCGCATTCAAGTACCGTACTGGCACTCCATGGATGGACCTGTCGGAGAGGTTCGGGCTGTGGGTGAGCACCCACAGCCGGCAGGTGGCCGGCCCTGCACCATCGAACTGCTGGACGACGTGGCGAGCGTCCTCGTGAACATCTCATCCAGCGCCATCGATTTATCTTCAAGTAGCATCAGGCGCAACATCAGTTGCGGGGAGGGTTCAATGAACGCGAAAGGTCTCATCGGCGACTTCATCGACCATGCGAGGAAGTCGGGAAATAGGCGCCTTGATGACGAGTTTGCGGACGGTTACAACGAAGCAGCCAATATAAGTGTTGAAATCCTGGCGAAGACGATCGGCGACTTGCAGAAGCGAGCCGCATCAGGCGATTTCCTGTCGGAGCATGAGCAGTTTCTGTCGGGGAAGCTGTACGAGCTAAAGGCCGACATGGAAAAGGCGCTGTACGATTTTTGGGAGCAGGGCGGCCCGTCCAGCGTTCGCGCCGATGAACGCCCGTAGCTGCTTGGCGGGATAGAGGCAGGACTGGTTCCGAGCCGGCGCGATCGGGTCGCGCGAACCAGGCTCAGTTCGAAGGATCAAGGCCTGGAAGTCGAGCATTCCGCGCGGACCTGGGCTCCTCGCGGCCTGACCCCAATCAGCTACTTCGCCAGCAGAGTCGCCGGTCCGACGTCCCGTGCTCCCGCACGAACGGGCGGGGCAGGGCGGGGCGTCCGGCAGAACGGATCCACCGGCCGCGGAACCGGTACGACGCACCGGCAGCCACCCCTGCCGATGGGCGGGCCGGGACCGGGGAGCAGGGTGCCGGGCCGGGGCGGGAACGGGAGCCTGGTCCTCGTTCCGGTGGGTGACGCCCGGTGGCGAGAGCGCTTCGTAGTGTCGGGGGCGTGACCTGGTGGTTCGTCCGCCGGGCGGCTCGCCCGTGGGGCGGGCCGCCGTCACCTTCGACTCTCATTCCCGTACTGCCCCCGTGCCGCCTTCGTGGCGCCGTGTCCAAGGAGCCTGCCCATGGCCGATCGTCATTTCCGCCACCGCCTCGACACCTCGGCTTCCACCGGTGCCGGTCCCGCCGGGCTGGGCGGTGCGGAGCACGGGACGGCCCGGTGGGGTCGGCAGGAGGCGGCGATGGCCGACATCGGCCGCGAGGGCCTGTCCCGGCGGCGGGTGCTGACGGCGGGTGCGCTGGCCGGGGCAACGCTCCTGGGCACCGGCCTGACGGGAGGCAAGGCCTCGGCCGCGTCCGCCCCGGCGATCTTCTACTCGCCGCACCAGGACGACGAGGTGCTGGGCCTGGCCGGGTCGATCCTGGAGCACAAGGCTGCCGGACGGCCCGTGTACCTGGTGCTGGTGACGCTGGGCGAGAACGACGGGCTGGCGAGGATCATGAACGAGAAGGACGAGGAGGGCGAGAAGATGGAGTGCGAGCTGCGCAAGAAGAACCATTGCGCGGCTCACGGCCCCCATGGGCTGGACTGGCCGACCGACGGTGTGGGCATGATCGTGCCCTCCCGGACCGCGGAGTTCATGGCCTCGGCCGCCGTCCTCGGCGTCGACAAGGTGATCAACCTGAAGATCTCCGACTCCGCGTGGAACGGGGACGACGCCTTCGAGAAGTTCACCAAGACGGTCAAGTCGAAGATCGCGTCCATCGCGGATCAGTACCCGGGTGCCTCGCACAAGTTCACCGCGGGCTGGCTGGAGGTCAGCGCGACCCACAAGGCGATCTCCGACGCGGCCGTGCAGCTGGCGAGGGCGGGCAAGCTCACCGATGTGCGCTTCAACTTCGTCTACGCCTACGACTACCCGCTCGCCTCCCGCGGCAACGGCGCCGCCTACGTGCTGAACATCCCCGCGGCCCACATGCAGACCAAGCTCAACGCCATCGCCTGCTACAACACCTGGAAGCCGTCCAAGAACCTCTACGCGCTCGGCTACCACAGCGCCTCGGAGAAGCTGGAGGGCGCGGCGGCCGACCCGCACGAGTACGTCTTCGCCGTCCCCAACGACGACTACGAGTACGGGGACATCGGCTTCAAGAAGGGGGGCAAGTACAGCGGCAAGCCGCAGTGGGGGTGGTCCTGACGGACCGCCGGGCGCGTGTCGGCGCCGCACCGCCGACCGCCCCGGGCGGTTCGTTTCCCAACCGCCGGTCGGGTCGTCGAGCGCTGCACCACGCCTCGACGGAAAGCCCGTTCATGCCCGTTCACCCCCGGCGCGCGGCCGCCGCCGTCGCCACCACGGCCGCCGGGCCACCTGCGACCTGCTCGGCGGCTACGCGGCCTGGAGGTCCGCCTCGGCCGACTGAACGGTGGGGGAGGGGCGGGCCGTCAGCCGGTGGCGCGCTGGGCCCGGTGGGCGGCGACCCGCACCCGGGTGGCGCAGCGCGGGGTGCAGAAGCGCTGCGGGGTGCGGCGGCCGGTGTCGATGAAGAAGCGGTCGCAGTCGGGGGCGGCGCACTCGCCCCAGGCGCAGGTGCCGCGCTCGCTGAGCCACAGGCCGAGGGCCAGGGCGGAGGTGGAGAGCAGCCAGTGGGTGAGTCCGGCGGTCGGGGGTGCCTGGGTGTGCATCGACCAGGGGCGGCCGGGGAGGCGGACGAGGCGGGGGCGGGCCGGGTAGTGGTCGAGCAGGGTGTTGATCGCTTCGGCCGCCTCGTCCTCGTCGTGGAGGGCGAGGATGCCGATCAGCGGGGCGGTGGCCTCGCGCAGCTCGCGGGCGTCGGCGTCGGTGAGGCGGAAGGGCGGGCCTCCGTGGCGTTCCAGGAGGGCTTGCAGGTCGGCGGCGCCCGCCTCGGGGTCGGCGCGGACGGTGTTCGCGAGCTCGGTGACGAAGTGGAGGCCGCGGGGGTTGCCGCCGTCGTGGTCCTGGGTCATGGGGTGCGCCCCTTCCGATCGTTTGCGCACCCCATGGTAACGTCGAAATCCACAATTAGGCGTTACGAAGGAGTGGCATGCGATTCCCGGCAACGACGCCCGTCCTGATCGTCGGCGCAGGCCCGGTCGGCCTGACCATGTCGCTCCTGCTCTCCGGGTACGGCGTGCCGCACCTGCTCGTCGAGGCGCACCAGGGCACCTCCCGCCACCCCAAGGCCCGTGGCGTGTCCGCGCGTTCGATGGAGATCTTCCGCAGGCTCGGCTTGGAGGCCGACGTCCGGCAGGCCGGGCTCCCGGCCTCGCACGTCTTCTTCTACCGCGGCCGCGACCTCGTCGACCCGGACTTCGTACGCACCGGCGTGGCCGCCGCCCCGGACGGCGGCGCCGAGCGCACCCCGTCGCCGGGGCTCATCTGCTCGCAGGACGCCCTGGAGGCCGTGCTGCTGCGCCGAGCCCGTGAACTCGCCCCGGACGGCGTGCGGTTCGCCACCCGGCTGCTCTCCTTCACCGAGTTCACCGAGCCCGCCGCCGCCGGCGCATCCGCAGGCGGCGGCGAGGGCGTGCACGCGGTGCTGGAGGACCGGGCCACCGGCGACCGGCACACCGTGCGCGCCGACTGGCTGATCGGCTGCGACGGCGCCGCGAGCATCGTCCGCACCGGCGCCGGAATCGCCATGGCAGGGCCGACCGGCCTCGGCCACTTCCTCAGCATCCGCTTCGAGGCGCCGCTCGGCGAAGTCGTCGCCGACCGGGCCAGCGCGTCCTACTTCCTCACCGAGCCCGGCCGCGGCGGCTTCCTGGCCGTGGACAACGACCGGCACTGGATCTACCAGCACCCCTACGACCCCGGGCGCGGCGACCTCGCCGACCTCCTCGGCGACCACCGGCAGCTGGCCCGGCTGGTGCGCGACGCCGCCGGACTGCCCGACCTCGACGTCACCGTCCGGGACACCCAGACCTGGCGGCTGGACGCCCGACTCGCCGACACCTACCGCCGGTCACGGGTCCTGCTCGCGGGCGACGCGGCCCATGTGACGCCCCCCACCGGCGGGCACGGCATGAACACCGGCATCGGCGACGCCGACAACCTGGCCTGGAAGCTCGACGCGGTCGTGGCCGGGTCGGCCGGCGAAGCGCTGCTGGACACCTACCAGGCCGAGCGCCGCCCCGTCGCCCGCCAGGTCATCGACCTGTCCCTCGCCAACTCCCTTGCCCGCACCGGCTACCGGATCGACGACGAACTGCTGCTCACCGCGGCCTACCGGTCCACCGCCGTCCACGCCGACCCCGACGCCCCCGCCCGCCCGCCGCTGGACCCGGATGGCGAGCACCCCGACGGCGGGCCCGGTGGCCGCCTCCCGCACCTGCGCCCGGCCGGACTCCCCGGGGCGGCGTCGACGCTCGACCTCGTCGGCCCCGGCTTCGCCCTGCTCACAGCCGCCGGCGATCCCGCCTGGCAACACCAGGCCGACACCGCCGCGGCGGCAGGCCTGCCCGTCGTGCTGCGGCCACTGCCCGCCGCCGACTGGCCCGGTCTCTCCGGCCTCCCCGCCACCGGCGCGCTCCTCACCCGCCCCGACGGCCACATCGCCTGGCAGGCGCCCCACCCGCCCGCCGACGGCGCCGAGTTGCGGGAAGTCCTGCGGCGGATCCTGTCGGCGTAGGCGGCCGACCCGACGCCACCGGCCGGCCCGGCGCCACCGGCCGGCCCCGTCACCGAACGCCGGCGGAGCACGACCGCGTCACGGTCGACGGCGACCCGCGCGGGTACGTCCGCCGGCCGTGACGGCTCCGGCGCGACGTCAGGCCGCAGCCGCCGCCCCCGGCTCCAGCAACCGGTCCAGCACCCGGCCGAAGACCAGGCGCCCGGCGCGGGCCACGAGCGGGTCGAACAGCGCGGGCAGGCGCGCGACCCGGAGCTCCTCCGTCCAGGTCACCTCGGATCCGCCGGTCTCCCCGGCCTGCCCGGTGTCCGGGCCGGGGGCCCGCACGCGCAGTTCGGCCCAGCCGAGTACCAGCCGGCCCCGCTTCTCCAGCCGGCACAGCCCGTCGCGCCCGGCCGAGGGGGCGGTCAGGCCGACGATCTCCATCGGGTCGTCGAACCGGAACGGCCCGATGACCGTCCGGGCCAGGATGGCGTCCCCCGCCCGCCCGCCACCGCCCCGCACCACGGTGACCCGGGTGAACGGCACCCGGTCCCCGTGCCGGGGCCAGGCGGTCAGCTGTTCCCAGCAGACGGCCGGGGACAGGGGCGAACGGCGGGTCAGGACGAAGCGGGCCATGCCTCACGGTACGGCTGCGGGCAGGGCGTCACGGCGGGGGCGTGCCGCCGAGGAGGGGGGCCAGGGCGAACAGGTCGGACGGGGCGGCGTCGTCGGGGAGCAGGACGACCAGCGGGGGGCGGGCCTGCGGGCCGAGCCGGGCGACCTCGTAGGCGGTGACGCCGCTGCCGGGCGCGGCGACCAGGGCGACCGGGGCCGGGGACTCCAGCAGCGGGGCCAGGACCGGGCGGTAGGCGGCCGGTGACGGCGGGCCGGCGGCCGGGCGGAGCACGCCGAGGGCCTGCGGCCCTGGCCAGCCGCGCGCGGTGCCGGGGTAGCGGGTGTGCGGGGCGTCGGGCGGGGGCAGCAGCAGCACCCAGCCCGCTCCGGGGCGGGCGGCCCGGCGCAGCACCTCCAGCCGGACGGCCGGGCCGTCCGTCGGGCCGTCCGGGCCCGGCGGGTGGTCGGCGGGCCCGCCGGGCCGGGGCGCCGGGTGTCCGGCGAGGGTGGAGCGCAGCACCTCCGAGGTGCTGAGCCCGCTCGGCAGGTCGGGGAAGGTGCGCAGCAGGTGGGCGCTCTGGCTGAGGAGTTCGACGGCGTCCCGGTCGGCCAGCAGGGCGCGGTCGTGGGTGGTGGTGAGGACGAGTCCGCCGGTGGCGTCGTAGTGGGCGGCGAGGGTGATCGGGTACGAGGTGAAGGTGCCGGCCGGTACGGGGTTCTCCACGTGGATGCCGTGCGCGGCCAGGTCGGTTTCCAGCCGCAGGTGGTGCGGGGCGGTCGGCTGGTGTTCCAGGACGACCAGGCTGTGCGGCCGCTGCCCGCGCGGGGTGGCGCTCCAGCGGTGGGCCTGTCCGGGCGAGACCCACTCGTAGGCGGCGAGGTCGAGCACGCCGTCGCGCAGGGCGGCGAGCAGTTGCGGCACCGTCGTGCTCGGGTGGACCCGGACGGAGATCGGCAGCGGGTTGCGCAGCGCGCCGGGCAGTCGGTCGATGCCGTCCAGCGGGATGCCCCGCCCGGAGACCGTCACCGCGAAGCCGACCCGCACCGCCCGGGCCGGACGGCTCTGCTCGTGGGGCTGCGCCGCGCGGTAGAGCAGCAGCGCCCAGGCGGCCTGGAGGGCGCTGCTCTCGCCCGCCCCCCAGTCGGCCGCCCAGCCGCGCAGCCGGACCGCCTCGTACGGGGTGAGCCGGCGCCGGGCGCGTCCGCTGCCGCGCCGGGTCGGGTCGGGGGCGAGCGGGAGGACGGCGCCGGCGGCGGCCCGGGTGGCCCAGAACTGCCGGGCGGCGTCGCTCCCTTGGGCGTCGAGCCAGCGGGCGTGGTCGCGGACGTCGGGGCGGCGCTCGCCGCCGGGCAGGACGCCGCCGGTCAGGTAGGCGCGATAGAAGGCCTGGAGGAGCAGCCGCACGCTCCAGCCGTCGAGCATCGCGTGGTGGTAGGTGAGCAGGACCCGGGTGACCGGCCCTTCGTCCGCGTCCTGCGGGCCGGAGTCGAGCAGGGTGGCGCGCAGCAGGGCGGGTCGGCGCAGGTCGAAGCCGCGGTGCCGGTCGGCTTCCAGCAGGTCGTCCCAGCCGACCGCGCCGTGCGGGTGCCGGGTGACGTCGGGGACGGCCCGTTCGTGCAGCACCATCCAGGGGTCGCCGGCGGTGTCGTCCCAGTCGAAGGCGGCGCGCAGCACCGTCTCGTGGTCGAACACGGACTGCCAGGCGGCGGTGAACCGGGCGGTGTCCAGCGGCCCGTGCCAGTTCCAGGACAGCTGTTCGACGTGCCGCCCGCCGTGGTCGGCGCGCCCGATGACCTGGCGCAGCATCTCCCGTTGCAGCGCGCTGGTCGGCACCGTGACGGGCTCCGGCGGGTGCGCCAGGGCCTCCCTCAGCCGCTCCACGAGTGCGGCGGCGCGCGCGGACGGTCCGGCGGCGATGCCGACGAACAGGCGCCGGAGGCCGTGCCGGCGGTCCTCGACCAGGACGGCGCGCAGCCGCACTCCGGCGGCGAGGGCGCGTCCGAGGTCGGCCAGGACCCGGTCGAGTCCGTCGGGGCCGTCCACCGTGCGCTCCCAGAGCGCGTCCGCCCGGTCCTGGGGCGTGGGACCGGCCCCGTCGACGGCGCGCAGGGCGGCGCGCAGCACGTCGGCCTCGTACGTCTGCTGCAGCTCGACCAGCAGGAACTCCGGCGGCCGGCCGGCCCCGCGCGGCTGCGGCGGCCGAAACGGGCGGGTGGCGGTGCGGGCCAGCGCGGCGTTGACCGCGCCGGTGTCGAGCCGTCTCGGCGGGCGGGCGGCGGGCAGGCAGGGCTCGGGCGACGGGGCGCCGGCCACCAGCAGGGTGACGGGTGCGCTGGAGAAGTGACGGTTCGTCATCGCTGATCAGCGGGCACCGGAGCCCGGTTCCTTCCCGTGGGCCGGCCAGGGTTGCGCCGGGGTTACTGGGTGGCGAGGCCGCCGCAGACGTTCAGCGCCTGGGCGGTGATGCTGGCGGCGGTCGGGGAGGTGAGGTAGCCGGCCAGCGAGGCGACCTCCTCCGGGGTGGTGTAGCGGCCGAGCGGGATGTGCGTCTGGAAGTGCTGGTGGATGGTCTCGGGGGTGGTGTTGTAGGCGGTGGCGTACTCGTGGTGGATCCGGGTGGTGTGCGGGGTGTGCACGTAGCCCGGGCAGATGGCGTTGACGGTGGTGCCGGTCGGGGCCAGTTCCTTGGCGAGTGCCCGGGTGAAGCCGATCACGGCGTGCTTGCTCGCGGTGTACGGGGCGCCGAGGGTGACGGCCTGCTTCCCGGCGGTGGAGGCGATGTTGATGATCCGCGGGTGCGCGGTGCCGGTGAGGTGGCCGTGCTTGAGGGTCTCCCGGGTGACGAGGAAGACGGCGTTCAGGTTGGTGTCGATGACGTCGTACCAGAGCTCGTCCGTGGTGGTGGCGATCGGCCCGCCGCCGGTGCGGCCGGCGTTGTTGACCAGCACGGTGATCGGGCCGTGCTCGGCCACCACGCGCCGGATCAGCGCGCTGACCTGGGTGGGGTCGCGTACGTCGCAGGTGGTGCCGTCGGCCCGGTGGCCCTCGCCGCGCAGGGTGGCCAGCGCGTCGGTGATGTGCGGGCCGGTGCGGGCGCAGATGAAGAGGCGGTGGCCGCGGCTGCCCAGCTCGCGGGCGATGGCGAGGCCGATCCCGCGGGTGCCGCCGGTGATCAGGGCGAGGGGTTGCTCGGGTGCGGTGGTCATGGCGGGTCCTGGGGGTGAGGGCGGGCTGGGAGCTCGGGCCGGTGGTGGGTGGTCGGGGTCGGTGGGGTGGTCGGGGCGGGAGCTCAGGCCGGGTAGAGGTTGTAGGTGGTCGGGTGGGCCGTGGTCGGGGTGTTGAGGGCGGGGTCGAGGGTGAGGATCGCGTGGTGCACGTGTTGCAGGTGCGGGGAGGGCTGGATGCCGAGCTCGGTGGTGAGGCGGTGCCGCAGGTGGTGGTAGGTGGCGAGGGCGGTGGTCTGCCGGCCGGCCCGGTAGAGCGCGACCATGGCCTGGGCGTGCAGGCCCTCGTGGTGCGGGTGCTGGTGGGTGAGGTGGGTGAGTTCGGGGATGAGCTCGTTGTGCCGGCCGAGCCGCAGGTCGGTGTCGATACGGCGTTCCAGGGTGATCAGGCGGCTCTCCTCCAGGCGCATGATCTCGATGGCGAGGATCGGCCCGGGCCGCACGTCGACCAGGGCCGGGCCGTGCCAGAGCGCGAGGGCCTGCCGGAAGTGGGTGGCGGCCTGGTGGTCGTGGCCGTGGTTGAAGGCGTGCTGCCCCTGGGTGGTGAGCAGGCTGTAGGTGTGGACGTCGAGGTTGTCCGGGTGGGTGGTGAGCTGGTAGCCGCCGTGCCGGGTGGTCAGGATGTCCTTGGCGGTGATGTGCGGGGTCGGCCCGAGGCCCTGGGTGATTCGGCGGCGCAGCTGCAGGATG
This sequence comes from Kitasatospora sp. NPDC098663, assembly GCF_044760075.1. Lineage (NCBI taxonomy): Bacteria > Bacillati > Actinomycetota > Actinomycetes > Kitasatosporales > Streptomycetaceae > Kitasatospora > Kitasatospora sp. NPDC098663. The sequence goes on from NZ_JBIWAP010000051.1 coordinate 16,685, forward strand.
TACGTCTGCATGGTGGTGAGCGCCTGTCTGGGCGGGTCGTCGCCCCAGATCTCCTCGATCAGGGTGGCGGTGGGCAGGATGCGGTTCGGGTAGAGCGCGAGGAGGGCCAGGATCTGGCGTTGCTTGGCGGCGGTGGGGACGACGGAGATGCCGTTGAGGTCGGCGGTGAGGGGGCCGAGGACCTTGAGGTGCATGGCGGTTCTCCTCTCGGGCGCGGGGCGTCCGCTCGGGTGGGCGTCATTCGGCTGCTTGTTCGGGTCGACGGAATGGTGGGGCGGACGCGTCGCACCCTAGTTGGGCCGAGGGGTGGGGGCCGGATTCCTCAAGTGCCCGTCGAGCGCGGTTCCGGGCGCTCTGGTGGGGCGCCTCCGGGCGGCGCGGCGCGGCGGGCCGGTGCGGCGGGCCGGCGGCCGACGGTGTGACGGGCGGGGCGCCCGGCGCGGACGGGGCCCGGGAACGTACGATCGGCGAATGGCTGACATGACGGAAACCACGCCAGGCTGGCTCGCCCCCGAGGAACTAGAGACCACCCGCGCCAAGATGCCGATCCTGTACGTCGAGGCCGTGCCGGTCCGCGTCGACGACGCCGGCGAGGTCACCCAGATCGGCCTCCTGCTGCGGATCGGACCGGACGGGACGGTCAGCCGCACGCTGGTCTCCGGCCGGGTGCTGCACCACGAGCGGATCCGCGACGCCCTGCTGCGCCATCTGGAGAAGGACCTCGGCCCGGTGGCACTGCCCCGGATCCCGGCCTCGCTGCAACCGTTCACGGTCGCCGAGTACTTCCCGACCCTGGGGATCACCGAGTTCCACGACCCGCGCCAGCACGCGGTGTCGCTGGCGTACGTCGTGCCGGTGGCCGGCGACTGCCGGCCCCGCCAGGACGCGCTCGACCTGGTCTGGTTCAGCCCGCAGGAGGCCGCCTCCCCGCTGGTGCAGCAGGACATGCCCGGTGGTCAGGGGGCGCTGCTCAAGCGGGCTCTGGCGCACGTCGGCTGCCTGAGCTGAGCCCTCCGGCCGGGGCCCGCACCTCGCCGGATGCGGGCCCCGGCCGGGAGTCGGTCAGGGCTGGTCGGGGAGCCCGTCAGGCTCCGGCGGACGCCAGGCGCGCGGTGCGCCGGGCGGTCGCCTCGACCGGGTCCAGCACCGGCACGGCCGCCAGCAGGCCCTTGGTGTACGCGTGCTGGGGGGAGTCGTACACGGCGTCGGCGTCGCCCTGCTCCACGATCCGCCCGGCCCGCATCACCGCGACCCGGTCGCTCACCTGCCGGACCACGGCCAGGTCGTGGGCGATGAAGACCAGCGCGAGGCCGAGGTCGCGCTGCAACTCGCCGAGCAACGCGACCACCTGGGCCTGGGTGGTGACGTCCAGTGCGGAGACCGGCTCGTCGCAGACGATCAGTCGCGGCCGCGGTGCGAGCGCCCGGGCGATGCCGACCCGCTGGCGCTGTCCGCCGGAGAACTCGTGCGGATAGCGGTGGTACCAGTCGGCGTCGAGGCCCACCCGTTCGAGGAGCTCGCCGACCCGGGCGCGGATGCGGCGCTCGTCGCTCTCACCGGCGATGCGCAGCGGGTCGGCGATGGACTCCCCGATGCTGCGGCGCGGGTTGAGCGAGGACACCGGGTCCTGGAAGACCATCTGCAACTCCCGCCGGAGCGGGCGCAGTTCCTTCTCCCCGAGCGCTCCGATGTCCCGGCCGCGGTAGTGGAGCCGGCCGCCGGTCGGCTCCAGCAGCCGGACCAGCATCCGCCCGAGCGTGGTCTTGCCGGAGCCGGACTCGCCGACGATGCCCAGCGTCTCGCCCGCGCGCACGGTGAGCGAGACGCCGTCCACGGCGGCCACGGGGGCCGCGCGGCGGGTGAGGCCGCCGCGGGTGGCGAACTCCCGGCGCAGGTCGGTGGCTTCGAGCAGAACGTCGCTGTCCGTGCGCTCGGCGACTCCGTCGGCGGCGGTGCCTCCGGCAGGTCCGGCAGGTCCGGAGGGTCCGGCAGGCCCGGCAGGCCCGGTCAGGGCGCCCGGAGCGTCGACCCGGGGCACCGCCGACAGCAGCGCGCGGGTGTACGGCTCGCGCGGCGCGCCCAGCACCTCGGTGACCGGGCCGTGTTCCACCGCCCGGCCGTCCTTCATCACCAGCACCCGGTCGACGCTCCCGGCGACCACCCCCAGATCGTGGGTGACCAGGACCAGCCCGGCCCCGGTCTCGGCCCGCAACTCGTGCAGCAGGTCGAGGATCTGGGCCTGGACGGTGACGTCCAGCGCGGTCGTGGGCTCGTCGGCGACCAGCAGCCGCGGCTCGCAGGCCAGGGCCATCGCGATCAGCACCCGCTGGCGCATGCCGCCGCTGAACTCGTGCGGGCGCGACCGCGAGCGCCGCGCCGGATCGGGGATGCCGACGCGGCCGAGCACCTCGACGGCCCGGGCCCTGGCGGCCCGGCGGGAGACGGCCCGGTGGACCCGTACGACCTCGGCGATCTGGTCGCCCACGGCGTAGTACGGGTCGAGGGCGGAGAGCGGGTCCTGGAACACCATGGCCGCCAACCCGCCGCGCAGCCGCCGCAGTTCGTCGCCCTCGGCGGTGACGGCGTCGACGCCGGCGACCCGGACGGAGCCGCCGACCCGGGCGCCGGTGCCGCGGTGCAGGCCGAGCAGTCCGTAGGCGACGGTGCTCTTGCCCGATCCGGACTCGCCGACGATGCCGAGCGCCTGCCCGGCCTCCAGGGTGAAGCCCACGCCGTCGACGGCGCGTACGTGCCCGTCGCCGACCGGGAAGTCGACGACCAGGTCCCGGACGTCGACCAGGGGAGGAGTCAGGGGTTCGGCGCTCACGTCAGGACCACCCTTCGATCGGTCACCGCGTAGAGCACGTCCGCGACGACGTTGGCGAGGACCACGGCGAACCCGGTGACGAGGGTGAGGCCGACGACGGTCGGCAGGTCGATCAGGCTGACCGAGCTGACCAGCAGCTTGCCGAGCCCGGGGAGCCCGAACAGCGACTCGGTCAGCACGGCGGACCCGAACATCGTCCCGAGGTCCATGGCGGTGAGCGCGATCACCGGGGTGAGCGCGCCGCGCAGCGCGTGCCTGGTCACCAGGCGCCGCTCGCTGACGCCGTACGCCCGGAAGGTCCGGATGTGGTCGTCGGCGAGGATCTCCAGCATGGACGAGCGGGTCAGCCGGGCGTACTTGGCGGACTCGATGAGCGCGAGCGAGACCCAGGGCAGCAGCAGGCCCCAGAACCACTGCTGCGGGTCCTCGGTGAGCGGTACGTAGCTCGGGAACGGCAGCCACTGGAGCTGGGCGCACAGGACGATGAGCAGCACCAGGCCGATGACGAAGACCGGGATGGAGTTGCCGGCCAGCGTCAGCGCGGTCAGCAGCCGCTCGCCGAGCCGGCCCCGGCGCAGCGCGGAGAGCAGCCCGGTGCCGACCCCGAGGGCCAGCCAGAGCACCATCGCGCCGAGTGCCAGCGAGGCCGTCACCGGGAGCCGGGCGGCGATCATGTCGGTGACCTGCTCGCCGCTGCGGTAGGAGACGCCCAGGCACGGCGCCGGGCAGTGCAGCAGGCCCGTCCCGGCGCTGAAGTCGCGGCCGGCGACGACGCCCTGGAGGAAGTGGGCGTACTGGAGGTAGACCGGTGCGTCGAGGCCGAGGCGTTCGCGCACCTGGAGGACCTGGGCGGGGCTGCACTTCTCGCCGCAGGCCAGCTGGGCGGGGTCGCCGGGGGCGATGTAGAAGACCGCGTAGACGATCAGCGAGATGGCGAGCAGGACGCCGACCATGCCGATGGCCCTGCGGAGCAGGAAGCGGGTCATGCGGGGGCCTCCTCGGCGGTGGTCGACGGGCCGGGGCGGGCGGGGTCCGGCGTGCCGCCGCCCGGCGATGCGGTGCCCGGCGTGTCGCTGCCCGACGAGCCGGCGCCGCGCGCCGTTCCGACCCGCAGCCGGGAGGCCGCGCGGGGGTCGAGCTCGGTGCGGACGGCGTCGCCGAGCACGGTGAAGGCGAGCACGGTGGCGAACAGCAGCGCGGACGGGAGCAGCACGTACATCGGGTCGGCGCGGAACCAGGTGGTCGCGCCGGAGAGCATCTGGCCCCACGACGAGGTCGGCGGCTTGACGCCCACGCCGAGGAAGGACAGCCCGGCCTCGGCGATCACGTTGGACGGCAGCAGCACCGCGGCGTAGGTGATGACCGGCGCCGCCAGGGACGGCAGCAGCTCCCGGCGGGCGATCCGCCACCGGGTGGCGCCGGCGAGCCGGGCCGCGGCCACGTAGTCGAGCTGGCGGAGGCTGAGCGTCTGCGCCCGGACCAGCCGGGCGGTGCCGGCCCAGCCGAGCAGCCCGATGACCAGGGTCAGCAGGAGCGGGCGGGGGAAGTCGGAGGGCACGACGGCCATCAGCGAGATGGCGAAGACCAGCGTGGGCAGCGCGAGCATCACCTCGGTGGTGTTGCCGATCAGCTGGTCGAGCAGCCGGCTGCCGAGGCCCGCGGCGAGGCCGACCAGGACGCCGATGGTGACCTGGACGAGGGTGGCGCCGACGGCGACGAGCAGCGAGATCCGGGCGCCGTGGACCAGCCGGGCGAACACGTCGCGCCCGGTGCCGGGTTCGACGCCGAGCCAGTGTTCGGCGCTGACGCCGCCGAAGGAGCCGGTGGGCACCCCGCCGGCCGCCGAGTCGAGCAGGTCGTTGTGGTAGCTGGTGGGGTCCTGGCCCTCGATCGCGCTGAGCAGCGGTGCCGCTGCCGCGATCAGGGCGAGCAGGGCGATGACGAGGCAGGCGGCGAGGACGGCGCGCCGCGCGAGCAGCCGCCGCCACACCGTCCGGCCCCCGGCGGCCGGGGAGGCCGCGAGGGCCTCCCCGGCCCGGGGTTCCTGTGGAGCCATGGTTGTCTGACCGATCCGTCCGATCCCGTCCGCTACTTGACCGCGACCTGGGAGATGTCGAGCACGCCCGTCCAGTCGCTGATGACGATGTTGCGGACGTCCTTGCCCGACAGCCGCTTGTAGACGGGGTGGAACAGCGGGACGGTCAGGGCCTGGTCGCCGATCCGCTTGTCCAGGGCGCCCCAGCGCTTGGCGGCCTCGGCGTGGTCGGTGATCTTGTTGATCTGGTCGATCTCGTCGTTCACCGACGGGTCGTCCAGCTGCGCGGAGTTGAAGTTGTAGCCGTCGGTGACGATCTGCCGGCCGTCGAAGATCGGCGCGAGGAACGGGCCGCCGGAGGGCCAGTCGGCGCCCCAGCCGGAGAGGAAGAGGCCGGGTTCGGTGCTGACGGTGTGGATCGTCTTGGAGTACCTGGTGGAGTCCAGGGCGTCGAGCTGGACGGTGATCCCGGCCGCCTTCAGGCCGTCCTGGACGGCGGTGGCCAGGTCCGGGCCGTAGCCCTTCCCCGCGGCGCTGGAGTGGGTGAGCGTGATGGTCAGGCCGTCCGGGTAGCCGGCCTCCTTCAGCAGTTCCTTGGCCTTCTCCGGGTTTCCGGTGGGGCCGGCCGGGAACGGGTCGTACGGCGTGTACCCGAAGGTCTCCTGGGTGGGCAGGTAGGTGGTGGCGGCCTCGGCGAGCGAGGAGCCGCCGGCGGCGTTGACGACCGAGGTGCGGTTGAGCGCGTAGGCGACGGCCTGCCGGACCTTGGGGTTGTCGAAGGGCTTGACCTTGGGGTTGAACGCCAGGTAGTTGACGTAGCCGAAGTGGCCGGTGCCGACGCGGGCGGCGAGGGCCTTGTCGTCCTTCACCTGGGCGAGCTCGGAGGGGCCGAGGTTGGTGTCGGTGGTGACGGCGGCCGCGTCGGCGCCGGTGCCGGCGGTGAGCCGCTGGTTGATCACCGCCGGGTCGAGCCCGGACTGCACGTCGACGGTGTCCGGGTACGCCTTGCGCTGGTCGTCGTTGGCCGCGGACCAGTTGGGGTTGCGCTTGAGGACGAGGTGTGCGCCGTCGTTCTCGTTCTTGACGACCTGGTAGGGGCCGGAGGAGACGGGGTGCTCCTGGTACTTCGTCCCGGTGTCCTTGGCCTTCGGGACGGGGGCGAACTGCGTCTGGGTGGCCAGGTACGGGAAGTCGCCCTCGGGCTTGTTGAGGCGGAAGACGATGGTCTTCTCGTCCGGCGTCTCGATCGCGTCCAGGGTGCGGCCGTCCTTGTACGGGCCCTGGTAGTCGGCGGCGCCGACCAGCCAGTCCCTCAGGAACGGTGCGCCGCCGGAGAGTTCGGGGGCGAATGACCTTTCGATGCCGTACTTGATATCGGCGGTGGTGATCGGCGAGCCGTCCTCGTACTTCAGGCCGTCCTTGAGGTGGTACGTCCAGACGGTGGCGCCCTCGGAGGGGGTGCCGGTGTCGGTGGCGAGGTCGGGGACGACCTTGGTGCCGGCCGCGCCGTCGGCGCGGTTGCGGGTGGTGAGGGTGCGGAAGACCAGGGAGGGGACGTTGCCGCCGCCGGAGGTGTAGAGCCGTGCGGGGTCGAACTGCTCCTGGGGGAGCTGGTTGAGGACGGTGAGGGTGCCGCCCTGCTGCGGTGCGGCGTCCTTGCCGGCGCTTCCACCGCCCTCGCCCTTCGGTCCGCACGCCGCCACTGCGACGGCCAGGGCGACGGTGACGGTCGCCGCGGCGAGGTGGCGGGGGGTGAAGGTGGTTCGAGACATCGGAAAGGGGGCCTTTCGCTACCGATGGTGTACGGAGGAAGGCGGGCGACAGTGAGGCTGTGAGGAGAGTGAGCGGCACCGCGCCCGCAGGAAGGGGCGACGTCCCGGGGCGGCGATCACCGCTACGCGTCGGGACAGGCGGATTCAGCGACAGAGATTGTCGGAAACGCAGTGCGCGGCCACGCCGATCAGCGCCAGCTCAATGGCGGCGCACTCGATCGGGTGACGGTCAGACATGCCGAGAAGACTGTATGACTTTAAGCGGAATGTCAAAACTCCGGATAACATCCGGCCGCCACGGGAACGCCGGGAACGGATTACGGCCCGGGCGCCGGGAGATCGCGCGGAAGCGGGGGAAACCCGGGGCCCGTGCCCACCGGACCGGCGGGCGCGACATCACCCGAGTGGGTGCCGCGACCCTTCGGGGCGCCGGCGCCCCGAAGGCCCGCAACCGCCCGCCGGGCGGCCGTCCAGGGCCCTCGCGCACCTCCGTCTGCGGGTTGCCGCGCGCGGGCGCCTGCCCAAGCATGGGTGAACGTGATCGGCGATCGCGCGCAGCGCGGCCGCCCTACCGAGCGGAGCCGGACGTGGCCCCTTACCTCGAAACCGATCAGGACGCCCTGGTGGCGAGCGCACTCGCCGGATTCGCCCGGGCCCACCCATCGCTCGTCGTCCACGACCCCGACCTCGGATTCGTCCGCGCCCGTGACCGGGCCCCCGGACGCCGGGTCGGACTGCTCTCCGGCGGCGGCTCCGGGCACGAGCCCCTGCACGTCGGATTCGTCGGCCGGGGCATGCTCGACGCCGCCTGCCCGGGCCGGATCTTCGCCTCACCGCACAACCGGCAGATCTTCGAGGCCTCGCGCGCGGTCGCCGGCGAGGACGGCGTCCTGCACATCGTGAAGAACTACACCGGCGACCGGATCAACTTCGGCATCGCGGCCGAACGGCTGCACCGCCAGGGCATACCGTGCGCCAGGGTCCTGGTGGACGACGACCTCGCCTCCGAGTCCGAGTCCGTCGCCGCGGGCCGGCGCGGGACGGCGGCCACCGTCCTGGTGCAGAAGATCCTCGGAGCGGCCGCCGACCTCGGCCTCGGACTGGCGGAACTCTCCCTTCTGGGAGCCGAGTTGGCCGGGCGTTGCCGCAGCATCGCGGTGGCCGGCGCCGCACACACCTCCCCGGCCACCGGCCGGCCGGCCTTCGAGGTGTCGGACCGGACGGTCGAGTTCGGCGTCGGCATCCACGGCGAACGGGCCGAACTCTCCCTGGAATGCGAACCACTGGCCGTCCTGGTGGGCCGGATGGCGCTGCGCCTGCTGGAGGCGCTGCGCCCGGCCCGCGCCCCCCTCGTCGCGCTGGTCAACGGGCTGGGCGCGACCACCGGCCTGGAGCTGTACGCGGTCCTGTACGAACTGGCCGCCGTCCTGGACACCGGCGGGCGCCGCCTGGCGCGCAGCCTGGTCGGCGACTACGTCACCGCCCTCGACATGCGGGGGTTCTCGATCACCCTGCTGGCCGCCGACGAACAGACGCTCGCGCTGCTCGACGCCCCCGCGTACACGGCGGCCTGGCCGGTCGCGCAATCGGCGCCGGCCCCCGGTCACCAGGAGGTCAGGAGATGACGGGCACGAAGGCCTTCGACGGCGTCTTCACGGCGGGCTGGATGCGGCGGTTCGCCGAGACCGTCGCGGTCACCGAGGAGGAGCTCACCCGGCTCGACCAGGCCGCCGGGGACGGCGACTTCGGCGTCAATCTGCTCACCGGCGTGCGGTGCGCCCTGGCCGCGCTGGACCGGCTGCCACCGGGGCGCCAGGCCGCGGCGGTACCGCTGGGCGCGGCGGCGGGCGCGTTCCTGGACGAGGTCGGCGGGACGAGCGGGCCGCTGTTCGGCCTGGTGCTCCAGGAGCTGGCGGCGGCCGTCGGCACCGGCCCGCTGACCGGCCCGGCCCTCGCCCGGGGAGCGACGGCGGCGCTGGAGGCCGTCCAGCGGGTGGGGGAGGCGCGGCCGGGTGACAAGACGCTCGTCGACGCCCTGCACCCGGCCGCCCTGGCCCTGCGCGGCTGCACTCCCGATGCCCGCCCGGACGACTGCCTCGCGGCGGCCGCCGCCGCCGCCGCGGCGGGCGTCCGCCGGACCAGGGCCCTGCGGGCCCGCCGCGGCCGGGCCAGCTATCTCGGCGAACGGGCCTCGGGAGTGCCCGACCCGGGCGCCGTGGGCATCGCGCTGCTGTTCGCCTCGGCGCACGCGGTGCCGCGGACGCTGGACGGCGTGCTGTGCGATGACAGCGCTGCTGACAGCGCGTCCACCGACGCCGCGCCGACCGACGCCGCGTCCACCGACACCACGTCCACCGACACCGCGTTCGGCGGACCCGATCCGCTGTGCGGCCCCGAGCCGGCCCCCGCCGGACCGTGACCGCTGGGCCCCGGCCGGGCGGCGCCCAGCCGGCTCCCCAGCCGGCTTGCGCTCCGCCGGGCGCTGCTCGGCCAGGGGCTGCCCGGCCAGGGGCTGCTCAGCTGGTGAGGGCGAGAGCGCTCCGGCGCCGGACCCAGTCGAGCAGTCCCGGCTCGCCCAGGGTGGCGACCCACAGGTCGACCGCCTCCCGGGCCTCGGCCGACGGGTGCGGTCCGACACCGATCACCCGCAGCCCCGCCAGGACGGCCGAGCGGATGCCGCAGAAGGTGTCCTCCACGGCGAGGCAGTCGGTGGGCTCGGCGCCGCACAGCCGGGCGGCGGTCAGGTAGACGTCCGGCGCCGGCTTGGGCCCGATCCCCTCGGCCGGGACCACGATGTGCTCGAAGTGTTCGAGCAGTCCGGCGCCGCCGAGTCCGGCCTCGATCACGTCGCGCGGGCAGTTGCTGGCGACCGCCAGCGGGACGAACCCGCTGAGCCGGCCGACCAGTTCGGCCGCGCCCGGCATCGGGACCGGGTCGGCGTCGACGAGCGCCCGGAAGCTCGCCAGCAGCCGGTCGGTCAGCTCCGGTGCGAGCGAGGGATCGCCGGCGGTCTCGGCCATCAGTCGCCCGCAGTCCGAGTAGTGCAGCCCGGCCGCGCGCGCCGTGAACTCCGGTCCGGCCGTGAGTCCGTAGCCCCGCAGCACCTCCGCACGGGCCTGGTGCCAGTGCGACTCGGTGTCCATCAGCGTGCCGTCGCAGTCGAAGACGACGGCTGCAGGGGTCCAGTCGTTGATTCTCTCCACGGTCATGCCTACGCCCTTCAGGTGGGATTGGCTCTGTGGGATTCGCCGGAGTGCGCGTCGGGACGAGGGGGGCGGCCACGGCCTGGGGCCGTCGCCGCTTGCCGACCTGTCCGGGGCCGGAATCTGGAGTGCGGCACAACGACGCGCCTCGGCGTCCGGGCCGGAGAAAACGACCCGGAACATAACGATCGCAACGTTACGATCGATATGTTTCGCGGTCAAACTTGGCGGCCGTAGATTTGCCGGGTCTTTACTTCAATAGCCCAACGACCCTGCGGCGGTGATATGACCGTTCTGACGAATATGAAAAACGCACAAATGCTCGTACTCGGTGATGTCGACTTCCGGGAGGGGGGCGAACTCGGTGAACCGCACGGCCTTCATCCGGTAGTCGACGGGGTGCGACAGCCGCCCCGCGCTCCGCAGTGCCGCGGCCTGCCGGGCCGCCTCCAGCAACACCATGCCGGGCATGTGGTCGGACGGGTGGTCGAAGAAGAACGGGTGCGCCGGATCGGCCGGGCAGATCAGGAGCGCATCGTCCGCCCGCGAACCGCTGCCCGTGCGTGAACGGCCGCCCGCGCGCGTCACCAGCACGTCGGAGGGCAGGGCGACGCCGACCTCCGTCGGTGACGGGGGGTCGGGGGGCGGGCCGGAGTCCGCGGGATCCCCGGCCAGCGCGGTGCCGCGCAGGACCGGGTAGACGGGCCGTTCGACGAAGCGCGTGCCGCCCTCGATCCGGGCGAACACCACTCCCCGCGCGGAGCAGTCGACCCGCAGCCGCATGCTGGTGGGCCGGTGGTTTTCGGCCGAGGTCCGCAGGTCGTGCACCTGGGCCCGGCAGAGGACCGCCGCCGGGCCGTCACCGCGCGGTTCGGCCGCCGGGTCGACCCGGCAGGACACGTCGGTGATCAGCAGGTGCGTGTCGGCCGGCACGCCGTAGTGGCGCAGCGGCAGGTAGATGCCCAGCTGACGGGCGGTCTCCACGGCGATCAGCGGGTCGTGCCGCTCTCCGCGTCCGCGCGGGAAGGTCGGGTGGGAGCGGGGCCACTGGGCCGCTGCCTCGAAGCGGTCGCCGCCTCGGGCCCGGACGTCGGTCAGCAGCACCTCCGCCACGGCGGCGCGGTGGACCAGTTCACGGGGGACCGTGCGGGACCAGCTGAGCGGTCGGGCAGGATGCCGGGCCGCCGAGGAGGGGAGGAAATCCAGCATCTTCATATTTACAGAAAATATCAATCTCCTTGGTTTCGCATGTCGTCAGTTGGCGCTCCGGCCCGCAGATCACTACAGTGCGTGCGAAAAGCCGGGGTGATCTTGAAAAGGCAGAGGCGCGTGCAGAATCGGGCGGAGACGACACGGAGGTCAGTCCTCGAATCAGCTGCGCGTTTGTTCGACGAACGCGGGTACGCGGGCACCAGCATCAGCGACATCAGCGCGGCCTCCGGCAGGACGAGCGGGGCCATCTACTTCCACTACACCAGCAAGGAGAACCTGGCCCGTGCCGTGATCGAAGCGCACTTCGCCACCTGGCCGGAGCTCGTCGCGCGCCACACCCGCACGCCGGTGCCGGCGCTGGAGCAACTCGTCCGGCTGAGCTTCGCGGTGGCGCGGGCCTTCCGCGACGACGTCGTGGTCCGGGCCGGCGCCCGGCTCTGGTCCGAGCGGGCGGCCATCGACGCCGACCTCCCGGTCCCGTTCGTGGGGTGGATCGACACCGTGCGCGTCCTGCTCGAACGGGCGGGCGGCGAGGGCGAGCTCGCCGCCCGGGTCGACCCGTCGACCGCGGCTCACGGCGTGATCTGCGCGTTCTTCGGGCTGCACACCGTCTCCGACGCGATCGACGGACGGCGCACCATCGAGGAGCGCCTGTGCGACCTGTGGGAACTGCTGCTGCCGGGGCTCCAGAAGAACCCCGACCCGGCCGCCCTGCTCGCCTCGGTCCGGCCCAGGGCGTCCGTGCGCGCCGACGGGTGGGGAAACGGCGGGAATTGACGCGGAATCGACCCCCCGTCTTCCGGGAGGAGGCCGCGCCGTCGGGTACCGGGCCCTAGCATGAATCACCACGTCCGGGGCCGGCGGTAAGCGGCGGAGAAGAGGCGTCAGGGCTATGGCAGCGGTTCAATGGGCGGCCGGGCCGTCCGGTCAGGGGTCTGTCCAGGTACTGGAGTTCCTGTTCGCCTTCCTGCTCTCCGGCCTGATCGGGGTCGAGCGGCAGATCCGCCAGAAGTCCGCCGGCCTGCGGACGTACACGACGGTGGGCAGCGGCGCGGCGCTGTTCACCCTGGTGAGCAAGTACGGTTTCGCCGACGTGATGCGCGCGGGCACCGTCGAGCTGGACCCGTCGCGGATGGCCGCGCAGATCGTGTCGGGGCTGGGCTTCATCGGCGCCGGGGTGATCTTCGTGCACCGGGGCTGGGTGCAGGGGCTGACGACGGCGGCCACGATCTGGCTCACCGCGGCGGTGGGCTCCGCCGCGGCCGCGGGCCTGCCGCTGCTCGCGGCGCTGACCGTCGCGGCGTACTTCCTCGCGTCCTACGCGATCAGGCCGTTGCTCAACCGCCTGCCCGCGCTGCACCGGCCGGCGGTCTCGTACCGCATCGTCTACCGTCCGGGCAGGGGGGTGCTTCGGGACGTGCTGGACCAGTGCACCCGGGCCGGCTTCGCCGTCTTCGAGCTGCGCACGCTGTCCGGCACGGACGGGGAACTGCCCGGCGAGGCCTCCGAGAAGCCCGTCGAGATCGCCCTGTCGGTGCAGGGGCAGGGCGACGCCGGCGGGCTCACCGCGCAGATCGCGGCCGTGGCCGGAGTGCTGACCTGCGTCTGCGGCCGGTCCGACGAGGAGTGACGTCCCGGCCGCGGGGGAGAGCGCGTCAGCGGACGCCGAGGGCCGGCAGGCGCTCCATGATCCGCTCCATGCCGCTGGTCCAGTTCGCCTCCAGGGCGGCGACGGCCTGTTCCACGTCGTCGTCGAGGAGGCACTGGGCGATCCGCTCGTGCTCCTCGGCGGCGCGTTCGAGGATCTCGTGGTCACCGACGACCACCCGCTCGTAGCGGTGGAGGGTGAGTTTGAGCGAGTCGATCAGCTCGCGCAGCCGGGTGTTGGAGCAGCCGGAGAGCAACAGCGCGTGCCAGGCGTCGTCGTAGCGCTCTATGGTGCCGTGCGGGGCCTGGGGCGCGGAGAAGGCGCGGGCCTCCGCCAGCAGCCGGGGCGCGATGGCCGAGAGGTGCGCACGGTCGGAGGTCCGCAGCGCCAGCGACTCCAGGGCGATCAGGATGGCCGTGAGGTCGAGGAACTCCTGCCGACCGGTGGGTGCGAAGCGAAAGCCCTTGCCGCGCTCGCTGGTGATGATGCCTTCGCGCTCCAGACTGATCAGCGCCTCGCGCAACGGGGTGCGGCTGACGCCCAGTTCCTCCGCGAGGTGGACCTCGTTGATCGACTCACCGGGGGTGAACCGGCCGTGGCCCAGCCGCTCCAGGAGTTCGTCCTTCACCTGTTCGCGCAGCGGACGCCGCTCGATCGCCATCGGGCTTTCCCTTCTTCCTCGGTCCGTAGCGTACCGGCCGGGCGACTGGTCAGGCGGTCCCGGCGCCGTCCACGGCGATGATCGCGCCGCTGACGAACGTGGAGGCGTCACTGGCGAGGAAGGCGACCGTCTGGGCGATGTCCCGAGGCTGGCCGATGCGGCCGAGCGGTCGGTCGGCGGCGTCGGCGTAGAAGGCGTCCGGGCTCTCGCCGAGCTGGCGGGCCTCCTCGGCGAGCATACCGGTGTTGGTGTCGCCGGGGCACACGCAGTTGACGCGGATGTTGTCGGGGCCGTGGTCGATGGCCATGGCCCGGGTCATGTTGACGACGGCGCCCTTGGAGGCGCAGTAGGAGACGGCCCGGCCGCCGCCCCGGATGCCCCAGCCGGAGCCGGTGTTGATGATGCTGCCGCCGCCGTTCGCGGCCATCAGCGGCACGACCAGCCCGCTGAGCAGCATGACGGAGCGGACGTTGACGGCCATCACCAGGTCCCAGTCGTCGTCGGCGATGTCGCGGACGGTGGACCGGCGGATGATCCCGGCGTTGTTGAACAGCACGTCGACGCCGCCGTGCAGGTCGACGGCGGTGCGTACGGCCCGTTCGCAGTCGGCGCGCTGGGAGACGTCGCAGCGGACGAAGGTGCCGCCGGTCTCCTTGGCGGCCTGTTCGCCGCGGTCGGCGTCGAGGTCGGCGAGGACGACGGCCGCGCCGAGTTCGGCCAGCAGCGCGGCGGTGGCCCGGCCGATGCCGGAGGCGGCGCCGGTGACGATGGCGCGCTTGCCGTGGAGGTCGATCACTGGGGGCTCCTCTTCAGGGGGTGTCAGGGGTGTCAGGGGGCTCAGGAGGTCTCAGGGGGGCGGGTTTCAGGCGGTCAGGCGGTAGACGGCGGCGGCGTGGCGGCCGGTGATCACCCGGACGTGCCCGGACAGGGCATCGTCCAGCTCCGGGTCGCCGGTGTCCAGCAGCAGCGGGCGGCCCGCGAGGGCGGCGAGCTTCGCCTCGGTGGCGAGGACGAGCAGCCGCTCGCGGCCGGTGGCGCGCAGCAGTTCGGGGGTGAACTGCTGGTTGCCGCGGCCGAGCAGGAAGCCCTGGCCGCCGATCGGTGAGAGCGCGATCCACGGGGCGGCGGGCAGGGCCAGCAGCTGGTCGGCCCGGGCGTCGCGGAGCACGATGCGGGCGCCGCCGCCCGGTTGGAGGCGGAGCACGTCGACGCCGGTCAGGCAGGCGTCCGCCGCGCCGAGCGCGGTGGCGACGGCGTGCGTGGTGCCTCCCGGGCCGAGGGCGAGCAGCCCGCCGGGGCCGACGCGTTCGGCGACCTCGGCGGCGATGCCGCCCAGTGCCTCGGGGTCGGCGGCGGAACTGCCGGTCTTGCGCTGCTGGACCCGGGCGGGCAGGACCGGGACGGTCAGCCACCCGTGCAGGCGGGCGGACACCCGGCCCTCCCGTAGCGCCGCCTCGTCGCGGTCCACGACCTCGGCGGACACCAGCCGGACGCCGCCGTTCGCCCAGGCCGCGGCCACCTCGGCGGCGGCGCGGGGGTGGACGGCGAAGACGGCGGAGTGCATCTTGACCCCGGCCGGGATGCCGAGGACGGGCGGTCCTGGCTCCGGACCGAGCATGCCGAGCATGCCGAGCGACCCGAGCGACCCGAGCGCGTCGAGGACGTCGCGGGCCGTGCCGTCGCCGCCGCAGAACAGCAGCAGACCGGCGCCGGCCGCGACGAGGGCGCGGACGGCCGCGCGGGTGTCCGCCGCGGTGGTGCCCGGGCCCGCGGGCCGGTGGACGACCGTCGCGTCGAGGCCGGCCGCCCGTGCCGCGTCCTCGCCCATCGGCCCGGCCGCCGTGAGCAAGGCCGACTGTGCTGCGAGCACCGTGAATTGACGAAGCGTCAGTTCGGCGCGGGAGGTCGCGGCCGGCCGGGCGCCGAGGGTGCGGGCCCGCTGCTGGACCTCGGCGCCGTCGCTGCCCTTGAGGCCGACCCGGCCGCCGAGTCCGGCGACCGGGTTGACCACGAGCCCGACGGTGGGGCGGGTCGTCGGGTCCCCGCCTGCCGGGCGGACGGCGGGAGTCGGACGACCGGCCCCGGGGCCCGCTGTCACGGCCGCTCGCCGAGGACCTTGCGGCGGTAGGCGCGCCAGCTGACGGCCCAGACCGCCGGGTCGTCCAGCGGTTCGTGCCGGATGCGGTGCACGGTGGAGTTGTGCGGGGCCGTGCGGACGGTCTCCGGGTCCTCGTAGGCCTCGCGGGCGACCTCGGCGAGGATCGCGGCGTACTCGTCCAGGTCGGCGCGGGAGTAGGACTCGGTCGGCTCCAGCGTCATCGGCTCGGGGACGACGTACGGGTGGTGGCTGGTCCAGTAGTGGGTGCCGAAGTCGGCGGCGCGGTACCCGAGGTCCTCGCTGTGCAGGCCGGTGTCCTCGTTGAGCTGCTGCCAGCTGTAGCGGACCTGCTCGACGCGCGGGCGCCCCTTGGCGTAGGGCACGGAGACGCCGCGGATCCGCCGGACCTGGTGCATCAGGTAGTTGTTGTTGAGCACGGCGGTCTCGGCCACCTCGCGCAGCCCCGCGGCGCCCATCGACATGATCCAGGCGTAGGCGCGGACCAGGTTCGGGACGACGCCCAGGTAGGGGCGGATCTTGCCGATGGACTCCGGCCGGTCGTGGTCCAGGACGTACCGCTCGCCGTCGAACTCGACGGTGGGGCTGGGCAGGTGGGGTGCGAGCTCGGCGGTGACGCCGCAGGCGCCGGCGGCGGGGCCGCCGCAGGCGTGCGGGGTGGAGAAGGTCTTGTGCAGGTTGAAGTGGCACAGGTCGAAGCCGGCCTCGCGGGCCCGGGTGATGCCGAGGACGCCGTTGGCGTTGGCCTGGTCGTAGGCGCACAGGCCGCCGGCGTCGTGCACGATGCGGACGAACTCGGCGATCCGGGGGTTGTAGATCCCGGTGTCCTCGGGGTTGGTGATGAGCAGCGCGGCGGTGCGCGGGCCGACGGCGGCGCGCAGCGCCTCGATGTCGGGGTAACCGTCCGCGTCCGGGTGCAGGGTGATCACCTTGAAGCCGGCGGTCTTGGCGCAGGCGGCGTTGGAGGGGTGCGAGAAGGCGGTGGTGATGACCTCGTCGCGCTGCTCCAGCTCGCCGCGGGCGGCGAAGTGGGCGCGGATGACGGAGACGTTGGTCCAGATCGCGGCGGAGCCGGCGCCGGGTTGCAGGGAGACCCGGTCCATGCCGGAGACCTCCTTGAGCAACTGCTCCAGCCGGTGGACGAGTTCGAGCACCCCTTGGACGGTCGAGGGGTCCTGGGCCGGGTGCAGGGCGGCGATGCGCGGGTCGCGGACGAAGGCGTCGTTGACCTTGGGGCTGTACTTCATGGTGCAGGTGCCCTGGCCGACGTCGACGTTGAGGTCGGCGCCGAGGTTCTCCTGGGAGAGCCGCAGGTAGTGGCGGAGCACCTGCTGCTGGCCGAGTTCGGGCAGCGCGGCCGGGGTGGCGCGGCGCAGCGCGGCGGGCAGGCGGTCGGCGGGGCTGCCGACGGCGGCGGTGACGCCGGGTCCGGGGGTCGGCGGCAGGACGCCGCGCTCGCCGGGCGCGCCCAGTTCGAAGATCAGCTTCTCGTCCCAGCGGGCCTGGTGGAAGCGGCGCAGGGCGGGCTTGGGGGCGATCCGCGGGTCGGTCCCACCGCTGTTCTGACGGTCCGTCACTTGACGATCTCCTCAAGGGCGGTGGCGAGGCGGTCGATGTCGGCCTGGGTGTGGAGCTCGGTCACGCAGTAGCGGCCCTCGTGTTCCCCGGCCGGGGTGCCGGCGTGCAGGCCGCGGGCGAGCAGCGCGGCGGCGACCTCGGCGGCGGTGCGCCCGCCGGTGTAGCGGACGGTGAAGTCGGCGAAGTGGACGGCCTCGGGGTCGGCGAGCTCCACGCCGGGTACCTGGGCGAGGCGCCGGCGGGCGTAGGCGGTGTTGGCGAGGACGGTCTCGCCGATCTCGCGCATGCCGTGCGGCCCCATCAGCGCGAGGTAGACCCCGGCGGCGATGCCGTGCAGGGCGGCGGCGGTGCCGACCCACTCCTTGCCCTCCTCGCGCAGGGCGAAGGAGGTGCGCTCGTAGGCGACGTCGCCGAAGCCGTACTCGCCCGGCACGTCGGTGGGGGTGAGGCCGAAGAGGCGGCTCGGGTACTCGGCCACCAGGCGTTCGTCGTCGGCGCTGGCGATGAAGCCCGCGTTGCCGCCGCCGAAGCTGGGGTGGATGCCGAGCGGCTGGAGGTCGCCGCAGGTGAGGTCGGCGCCGAAGGAGGCGGGCGGGGCGAGCACGCCGAGGCTCAGCGGGTTGGCGCCGATGACGGCCAGCGCGCCTGCCTGGTGGGCGAGTTCGACGTACTGCGGCAGTTCGGGGTCGACCCGGCCGCAGTGGTCGGTCAGCTCGGCGAAGACGGCGGCGGCGTCGCCGGCGGCGAGGGCGGCGCGGACGGCCCCGGGCTCGGCCGGGACGGGTACGAGGTCGTGGACGCCGCGCACGTAGTCGCGGATCCGGGAGAGCTTGTCCGGGTCGAGGTCGCCGACCAGCAGGAGGCGGCGGCGCCCGGTGGCCCGGCCGGCCATCCGCAGTGCGGTCGCGGCGGCCTGGAAACCGTCGTAGGTCGGCACGTTGACGACGTCGACGGCCAGCAGTTCGGCCATCAGCGACTGGTACTCCCACAGGGCCTGGAAGCGGCCGTGGTCCTCGTACGGCTCGCCGGCGTAGGCGGTGAGGAACTCGCTGCGGTTGACGACCTCGTCGACCACGGCGGGCACGTGGTGGCGGTAGCAGCCGGCGCCGAGGAAGCTGCGGCCGGGCGGGACGGCGGTGTTGCGGGCGAGCAACTCCTCCATGTGGGCGACCAGTTGCGCCTCGGAGCCGAGCGGCTCGGGAAGTCGTAGCGGGCGGTCCAGGCGGAGTTCGGCGGGGATGTCGGCGTAGAACTCCTCGACGCTGTGCGCGCCGATCGCCGCCAGCATGGCCTTCTTCACGTCGGGGGCGGAGTTGGGGATGTACGGGTGGGTCCGGGGGGCGCGTGCGGTCATCCTGGCACCTTCCGCGATTTCGGTCACAAGCCTTGACGGCACTGTGTGTGCTGAGTTCTGTATACAGCATTCGGCATTCACTCTTCAGGAGGCAAGATGTCGGGAGGAAAGAACTCAACCGGCACCCGGCACAGACGCCTTGACGCTCCGGCGGCCAGCCGGGCCGGATCCGGACCGGGCCCCACCCGGCGCCGGGTCCTCGGTGCCGGGCTCGCGGGCGGCGCGCTGCTGCTGACCGGGGCGACGGGCTGCGCCACCGGCGGAGCCGGCGCCCCGGACGCCAAACGGCTGGACGCGAGTTCGGGCGGCAAGGTCGCCGGGAAGATCACCATCTGGTCCTGGGACGTCGCCGCCAAGGCCATGCAACGGCTCGGCAAGGCCTTCGAACAGGCCCACCCCGGCACCACCGTCGACGTCGTCGACATCGGCTACGACAACGCCTACGACAAGATCACCGTCGGGCTCGGAGCCGGCAGCGGACTCCCCGACGTGCTGACCGTCGAGGGCCACCGGATGCCCACCTACATCGGCAACTTCCCCCACGCGCTGGTGGACCTGACCAGCCGGGCCGGCGGCCTCGCGAAGGACTTCGCACCGTCCGCCTGGCGCACCGTCACCGACGCGGGCGGCCGCGTCCTCGCCCTGCCATGGGACAGCGGCCCGTGCGCCCTGTTCTACCGTCGCGACCACTTCCAGCAGGCCGGAATCGACCCCGCCACCCTCACCACCTGGGACGACTACCTCGCCGCCGGCACCACCCTCAAGGACCGCACCGGCAGGAAACTGCTCATCCTGGACGCCAAGCAGGACAGCATGTTCGCCCTGCTGCTCCAACAGCAGGGCCAGGGCTGGTTCGTCGACGGCAAGGTCGCCGTCGCCTCACCCGCCGCCGAACGGGCGCTCACCCTGATGAAGCAACTCGTCGACCGGGGCCTGGTCGACTTCGAGAACGGCTGGGACGGCCTGGTCTCCGGCACCCACGACGGCAAGGCCGCCACCACCCCCACCGCCGCCTGGTGGGACGGCACCCTCACCGGCGACATGGCCGACCTGAACGGCGAGTTCGGCGTCGTCCCCCTGCCCGCTTTCGACCCCGGCGGCTGCCGCACCTCCAACAGCGGCGGCTCCACCCTCTCCGTCACCGCCCAGAGCAAGAACCCCGAACTCGCCTGGGAATTCCTCTCCTTCCTGCTCGCCGACCGGGCCAACCAGGCCTCGATGATGGAGCACGAAGGCCTCTTCCCCGCCTACCTCCCGGCCCTGGACGACCCGTACTTCCAGCGGCCGGACCCGTACTACGCGAACCAGCCCGCCATGCGGCTCTTCGCCGACCTCGCCCGGTCCATCCCCACCGTCGAGAGCACCGCCGACGACTCCAAGGCCGGCGACATCGTCAACACCGCCGTCAACCAGGTGCTGCACAACGGAGCCGACCCCGGCACCGTGCTGCGCTCCGCCGCCCGCCAGATCGCCACCGCGACCAGTCGCCAGCCGGCCCCGTAGGGACACGCGCCATGACCAGTCTCCAGGCCCCCGCCCCCCGGGTGGCCGCCGCGCCCGCGCGCACCGCGCCCACCCGGCGACGACGGCTGCCACGCTCCGCGGCCTGGCTCTTCGCCGGGCCCACGGCCGTGCTCTTCATCCTCTTCTTCGCCTATCCGCTCGGCGCCAGCCTCTACCAGAGCTTCACCGCCCGCCGGGACGGCGCCACCGTCTGGGTCGGCCTGGACCAGTACCGGCGGATGCTGGACGACCCGGCCTTCCTGCACTCCCTGGTCAACACCGGGATGATCCTGGCCGTCCAGGTGCCCGTGATGATCGGCCTGGCGCTGGTGCTGGCCGTCCTGCTGAACCAGTCCTGGCTGCGCTTCCGAGCCGGCTGGCGGGCCGTCTTCTTCCTGCCCGCCGTCACCACGCTGGTCGCCTACGCCGTCGTCTTCCAGGTGCTGCTGCGCACCGACGGCGGCCTGGCCAACCAGCTCCTGCACGCCCTGGGCGCCGGCCCCGTCGACTGGCTCAACTCGCCCACCTGGGCCCGGATCTCCCTGATCGGCTCGGTCACCTGGCGCTGGACCGGATACAACGCCGTCATCCTACTCGCCGGCCTGCACGCCATCGGCCGGGACCAGTACGAGGCCGCGGCCCTCGACGGCGCGGGCACGCTGCGCACCTACACCAGCGTGATCCTGCCGCAGCTGCGGCCGGTGGTGCTGTTCTGCGTCATCACCTCCACCATCGGCACGCTCCAACTCTTCGACGAGAACTACGTGCTGACGCGCGGCGGCCCCGGCGACGCGACCCTCACCCCGGTGGTCTACCTGTACAAGGTCGGCTTCCAGCAGCTCGACTTCGGGTACGCGGCCGCGATCGCCTGGGTCGTGGTGCTGGTCATCGCCGCCGTCTCCCTCCTCCAGTTCCGGTTCTACGGAAGGGAACGCCGCCGATGAGCGCCACCTCCGCCCGCCCCCGGCCGCGGCCCGCCCGACCGCCGTCCGTCCGCCCACCGGTGGCCCGCCCGCTGACCGCCCGGCTCGGCCGCGGCGCCGTCCTGGCCGTGCTCGCCCTCGGCGCCGTCGTCAGCCTGGTGCCGTTCGCCTGGATGCTGATCGCCAGCACCCACAGCAGCTCCGAACTCTTCCACTCCCCGCCGCCGTTCCTGCCCGGCGGGGAACTGCTGCGCAACCTGGCGCACCTCCAGCAGAGCATCGGCTTCGGCCGGGTGCTGCTCAACAGCCTCGGCGTGGCCGTCGTCTACACCGCGCTGAGCTCCCTGCTGTCGGCCATGTGCGGCTACGGGCTGGCCAAGTACCGGTTCCGGGGCCGCGGGCTGCTGCTCGGGCTGGTGCTGGCGACCATGATGATCCCGCTCCAGGTGCTGCTCGTCCCGCTGTTCCAGATGATGGCCAGCGTCGGCTGGATCGACAGCTACCAGGCGGTCATCCTGCCCTTCCTGGCCAACTCCTTCGGCATCCTGCTGATGCGCCAGGGCTTCCTGGACTTCCCCGACGAACTCCTGGAGTCGGCGCGCATCGACGGCTCCGGCGAACTGCGCACCTTCTACCAGGTGGTCCTGCCGTGCGTGCGGCCGCAGCTGGGCGCGCTCGTGATCTTCACCTTCATGGGCCAGTGGAACAGCTTCATCTGGCCGCTGCTGATGCTCAACACCGAGGACAAGTACACCGTGCCGGTGGCGCTCAACACGCTGACCGGGCTGACCCACGTCGACTACTCCGGCCTCATGCTCGGCTCCCTGCTGGCCACCCTCCCGCTGGTGCTGCTCTTCCTGGTGTTCCAGCGGCAGTTCGTGGCCGGCCTGCTCGGCGGAGCGCTGAAAGGATGACCCCCCGCATGACCTCCCGCACTCCTTCCCGCACGGCCGCGCTCACCCGCGTCCCCGGCCTCCTCTACGGCGGGGACTGGAACCCCGAGCAGTGGTCCGAGGAGGTGTGGGCCGAGGACGTGAAGCTGATGGCCGAGGCCGGGGTCAACCTGGTCACCGTCGGGGTCTTCTCCTGGGCGCGGCTCCAACCCGCTTCCGACAGCTGGGACTTCGGCTGGCTGGACCGCCTCCTCGACCTCGTCCACGGCCACGGCATCGCCGTCGACCTGGCCACCGCCACCGCCTCGCCGCCCGCCTGGCTGGTCCGCGCCCACCCCGAGCTGCTGCCCGTCACCGCCGACGGCGTCCGGCTGGAGTTCGGCTCGCGCCAGCACTACTGCCCCTCCTCCGCCGTCTACCGGGCCGCCGCCGCCCGGCTCACCCGGGCCCTCGCCGAGCGCTACCACGACCACCCCGCACTCGCCCTGTGGCACATCCACAACGAGTACGGAGACCACGTCCAGGAGTGCTTCTGCCCCGCGTCCGCCGCCGACTTCCGGCGCTGGCTGCGCGAGCGGCACGGCGACGTCGACGAACTCAACCGGTCCTGGGGGACGGCGTTCTGGTCGCAGCGCTACGGCTCGTTCGACGAGATCGAACCGCCGCGCGCCGCGCCGGGACCGGTCAACCCGACCCAGCTGCTCGACTGGCGCCGGTTCTGCTCCGACGCGCTGCTGGCCCTGCACCGCACCGAGAAGGCCGTCCTCGACGAGGTCTCACCGGGCGTGCCCGTCACCACCAACTTCATGTCGATGCTCAAGTCGCTGGACTACTGGGAGTGGAGCCGCCACGAGGACCTCGTCTCCGACGACGCCTACCCCGACCCGGCCGACCCCCGCACACACGTCAACGCGGCCATGAACTACGACCTGATGCGCTCCCTCAAGGGCGGCAAACCGTGGCTGCTGATGGAACAGGCCCCCTCCGCCGTCAGCTGGCGCCCCGTCAACCTGCCCAAACCGCCCGGACTGTACCGGCTGTGGTCGCTCCAGGCGCTGGCCCGGGGCGCGGACGGCGTACTGCACTTCCAGTGGCGCGCCTCCGTCGCCGGGGCCGAGAAGTTCCACAGCGCGATGCTCCCGCACCGCGGCACCTCCTCGCGCGGCTGGCGGGAGACCGTCCGATTCGGGGCCGAGCTGCGCCGACTGGGCGAGATCGCGGGCAGCCGGATCCGCGGGCGGGCGGCCGTCCTGCTCGACTGGGACAGCTGGTGGGCGCTGGAGCTGGACGACCACCCCTCCGCGCGGATGCGCTGGCTCGACCTGCTCCGGCCCTGGTACGCGGCCCTCCACGACCGCGGCGTGACCGTCGACTTCGTCCCGCCCACCGGCGACCTCGACGGCTACCGGCTGCTGCTCGCCCCCAACCTGTACCTGCTCGACACCGCCACCGCCGACCGGCTCACCGCCTTCGTCCAGGCGGGCGGCCACCTGGTCTGCGGCCCGTTCAGCGGCATCAGCGACCGGCACGACCACCTCCACCCCGGCGGCCACCCCGGGCCGCTGCGGCCGCTGTTCGGCCTCGTCGTGGACGAGCACTGGCCGATCCCCGACGGGGCCGCCACCACCGTGCGGCTCGACGGCGGCGGGCCGGAACTGCGGGCCGAGCACTGGAGCGAATGGATCGACACCGAGGGCGCCGAGACCGTCGCCCGCTACGCCTCCGGCGAGCTGACGGGCCTGCCCGCCGTCACCCGGCACCGCCACGGCACCGGCAGCGCCTGGTACCTCGGCTGCCACCTCGGCGCGGACGTCGGCCGGGTGCTCGACCTGCCGCTCGCCGAAGCCGGGGTGGGCGCCGAACTGCCCGGTCTGCCGGCCGGCGTCGAGGCCACCCGCCGCCACGCCGCCGACGGCACCGACTACCTGTTCCTGCTCAACCACGGCCCCGCCGCCTGCCGGGTGGCGCTGGACCGGCCCGGCACCGACCTGCTCACCGGCGCCGGCACCGGCCGGGGCCTCACCCTCGCACCGCTCGGCGCCGCCGTCGTCCGCGTCCCTGCGGCCGGCCCCGATCCGGCCTCCCCGTCCCCGTCTCCGTCCACGCCCGCCGAGGAGCGCACATGACGCCGCTGTCCCGCCGCCGACTCCTGGCCGCCACCGCCGCCACCGGCACCGCCCTCGCCGTGGCCGGCGGCGTCGCACCGGCCGCCCGCGCCGACGACCGGCAGGCCGCCCCGTCCGACCTGGCTGACCCGTCCGACCTGTCCGATCTGTCCGACCGCTACGCCGACGTCCTCGACCTGCACGGCACCCCGGCGCAGGCCTACCCCGGCGACGCCACCGGGAACAACCCGATCAACGTCTTCGCCGACCTCGGCGCCTGGCACGCCTACGCCCTGCCGCGCCCGCAGGACCCGCTCGGCGGCTTCAGCGGCCCCCTCCACCTCGCCCAGGAATACCCGTGGTGGCTCAGCGACGGCCTCAACCGCCTCCAACTGACCGAGCGGGGAAGGATCCTGGATCTCGCCGCCGGCGGCGCCCCCCGGCTCACCTCGCTGCCCGGGCTGCTGCGCCAGTCCTACGACCTCGGCGGCCGCCTCGCGCTCACCCTGGAACTGCGCTTCGCCGGCAACCGCACCGCCCTGGTCAGGGCCCGGCTGGCCAACGGCGGCCCGGCCGCACGGACCCTCCAGGTCGCCTGGACCGGGACACTGCTGCGCCCGGCCACCGGTCCCCAGCACGACGCCCCCGCCCTGGTCGCCGCCGAGCGCGGCGTCGCCGTCCGGTTCGCCCGGGTCCGGCAGACCTGGGACTACCTCACCGACGGCACCGAGCGCTTCGAAGTCCGCCACGCGGCGCCGGTGCGCACCACCGTCAGCGGCGACGGCCACCGCACCGAACTGGCCGGGCCCGTCCGGCTGGCCCCGGGCGCCGTCCGCACCCTGGACTGGGCCGAGAGCTACACCTTCACCGACGCCGAGCGCTCCCGCGCCGTCGCCGAGGCGGACGCCGCGCTGCGCGCCCCCGACCGGGTCGCCGCGGCGGGCGCCGCCCGCTGGGCCGGGTACGTCGCCCGGGCGACCGAGGGCGTCCCCGCCGCGCGCCGCCGGACGGCCGTCAAATGCGTGCAGACCCTGGTCACCAACTGGCGCAGCCCGGCCGGGCGGATCCGGCACGACGCGGTCACACCCACGCTCTCGTACAAGTGGTTCAGCGGGGTCTGGGCCTGGGACACCTGGAAGCAGGCCGCCGGCACCGCCGTCTTCGCCCCCGACCTGGCCGCCGACCAGATCCGGGCGATGTTCGACCACCAGATCCGGCCCGACTCCGCCGACCGCCCGCAGGACGCCGGGATGATCCCGGACTGCGTCTTCTACAACGACCCGAGCACCGGCGGCGGCAACTGGAACGAGCGCAACTCCAAACCCCCGCTGGCGTCCTGGGCGGTCTGGGAGGTCTACCGGCGCGGCGGCGACCGGTCGTTCCTGCGCGAGCTGCTGCCCAAACTGACCGCCTACCAGGACTGGTGGTACCGCACCCGGGACCACGACGGCGAAGGCCTGTGCGAGTACGGCGCCACCGTCGACCCGGGCAACGCCGCCCCGGCGGACTGCCTGGCGGCGGCGGCCTGGGAGTCCGGTATGGACAACGCGCCGCGCTTCGACGCCGCCCTCGGCGCCGCCGTCGTCGCCAACCGCAGCGCGCAGGGCGCCCTGCTGGGCTGGTCGCTCACCCAGCGCTCCGTCGACCTGAACGCCTACCTGGCCGCCGACCACCGCGCCCTGGCCGCCATCGCCGCCGAACTCGGCGACCGCACCGCCGCCCAGCGGCTGCGCGGACGGGCCGAGGCGATCGACCGGGCCGTCCGCGACACCATGTTCGACCCGGCCACGGGCTGGTTCCACGACACCGACCTGGCCACCGGCGCCCGCCTCACCGCGCGCGGGCGCGGCATCGAGGGCGCGATCCCGCTCTGGTCCGGCACCGCCTCGCCCGCCCAGGCCCGCGCGGTCCGCGGGCTCCTGCTCGACCCGGCCGAGTTCGGCACCGCGCTGCCGTTCCCGACCGTCGCCCGCAGCTCGCCCTCCTTCGACCCGGCCGGGTACTGGCGGGGGCTGGCCTGGATCGACCAGACCTACTTCGCCATCGAAGGCCTGCGCCGGTACGGCTGGAACCAGGACGCCCGCCGGGCGACGGACCGGCTGCTGGCGACGGCCGCCGGGCTCGGCGGCGACGCTCCGGTGCGGGAGAACTACGACCCGCTGACGGGGGAGGGGCGGAACTCGACCAACTTCAGCTGGTCCGCCGCCCTGCTCCTGCTGCTGCTCCGGGCCTGACCGATTTGGCCCGGGCCTGCCACGTCCTGGCATGATCGGGGCATGGTCGAACGAGTCATTGCAGCGTGTGACGGAGCAGCCAAGGGCAACCCCGGCCCGGCGGCCTGGGCCTACGTGGTGGCGGACGCCGCCGGGGTGCCCCAGCGCTGGCAGGCCGGTCCGCTCGGGCACAGCACCAACAACGTGGGCGAGCTGACGGCACTGGAGCAGCTGCTGGCGTCGACGGACCCGGCCGTCCCGCTGGAGGTCCGGCTCGACAGCACGTACACCCGCGACGCGGTGACCAAGTGGCTGGTCGGCTGGAAGCGCAACGGCTGGAAGACCGCCGCCGGCAAGCCGGTCGCCAACCGCGAGCTGATCCAGCACATCGACGAGCTCCTGACCGGGCGGGACGTCACCTTCGTGTACGTCCCCGCCCACCAGGTGAACGGCGACCCGCTGAACGCCATCGCCGACAAGGCCGCCAGCGACGCCGCCCGCCGGCAGCAGGCCGCGGGCGGAACCGCCGCCGACCTCCCCGAGCCGGACCCGGCCCGGACCACCCCGGCGCGGGCCGCCCGCCCGGCCTCCTCGTCGGCGGGCTCGTCGGCCAGTTCGTCGGCCGGCTCGTCCACGGCGAAGAAGCGCTCGTCGGGCGGTTCGCGGACCCTCGCCGCCCGCTTCCCCGGCACTTGCCCCTGCACCCGCTCGTACGCCAAGGGCGACACCATCACCAAGGTGGGCAGCAGCTGGGGGCACCCGGAGTGCGCGGGCGCCCACGCGTAGGTCCGGCCCGACGCCGGGCGGGCCGACACCGGCCCGCCCGGGTCCGACTCACCCCAGGGGTGGAGCCAGGTGGAGCCGGGTGGAGCCGGGTGGAGCCGGGTGGAGAAAGCGCCTCGGCGAATTCTCCACCCCCGCGCCGAGGCTGACGGGACCTCAGCAGTCCTAGCGTCGGACACATGACCCGACCTACCGGCCGCACCACGGCCCGCGCCGGCGGCGCGCTGCTCACCGCCGCCCTCCTGCTCGCCGCACCGCTCGCGCCGACCGCCGTCGCGGCCCCGAGGGCGCAACTCGCCTGGGGGTCCTGCCCCGCGCCGACCCCGAACGCCAACGGCGTGCCGTTCCCCCGGGACCCGCGCCAGCAATGCGCGACCCTGCGGGTACCGCGGGACTACCATGACCCGGCCGAGGGCACGATCACCCTCACCGTCTCCCGGCTGCGCACCGCCGACCCCGCCCACCGGCGCGGCACCCTGGCCGTGGTGCCGGGCGGGCCGGGCGGCTCCGGACTGGACTACCCGGGCTCGATGGCGAAGCTGCTGCCGGCGGACGTCCTGCGCTCCTACGACCTGATCGGCTTCGACGAGCGGGGGGTGGGCAACAGCACCCCGGTCCACTGCGACCTGTCCGCCGCCGAGCGGGACGCCCAGCTCAACTACCCCTTCCCCGGCCCCGACGGCTCGATCACCGCCAACCTCGACCAGGCCCGGCGGGTGGCCGACGACTGCGCGGCCGCGAGCGGCGACTACCTGGCCGACGTGACCACGGCCAACTCGGCCCGCGACCTGGACCGGATCCGGGCGGCCCTGCACCTGCCCCGGATCTCCTACCTGGGCAGCTCGTACGGCACCTACCTCGGCCAGGTCTACGCCACCCTCTTCCCCTCGCACACCGACCGCGTGGTGCTGGACAGCACGGTGCCGCCGGGCGGGCTGGAGCAGGGGTTCAGCCTGTTCAGCGAAGGCTTCTCCGACTCCTTCCCGGCCCTGGCCCGCTTCGTCGCCGCCCAGGACGCCACCCTGCACCTCGGCGCCACCCCCGAGGCGGTCCGGGCGAGCTACCTGCGGCTGGCCGGCGAGGTCGACCGCGACCCGCTGCCGCTGTCGGGCGGCCGGCTGCTCACCGGCGGCGGCCTGCGCAGCGTCGTCTACGCCTCGCTGGTCAAGCCGAGCTACTACCCCCTCGGCGCGCGGGTCCTGCAACTGGCCGAGGAGCGCGACACGACTCCGACTCCGGCTCCGGCCCCGGTTACGGCTCCGGCGCCGGAGGGCGCGGGCACCGGTGGTTCGGGCGCCAACCCGCTGCCGCAGGTCATCCCTGACAACTTCCTCGCGGACCAGTTCGCGGTGATCTGCGGCGACTCGGCCTGGCCCCGCGACCCGGCCGTCTACGCCGCCCGCACCGCCGCCGACCGGGCCCGCTACCCGCTCACCAACGGCATGAGCGGCAACGTCTGGCCGTGCGCCTTCTGGCACTACGGCCCGAAGGAACCGCCGGTCCGGGCCGACCCGGACGGCCCGCGCAACATCCTGATGCTGCAGAACCGGTACGACCCCGACACCACCTACAACGGCGCCCGGCAGACCCAGCGCGCCTTCGGGCACCGGGCGGCGATGGTCACCTTCGACACGACCGCGCACGGCGTCGACTTCACCGACCCGCAGGTGCTCGCGCCGTTCACCGCCTTCCTCCTCGGCGGCCGGCTCCCGAGCTGAGCAGACGTACGGCCGGGGCCCCGACCCGGGCCCCGGCCGTACGTCCGTACGTCCGCTCAGGGCTTGGCGAGCCCGCTGCGGGCACCGTTCTCGGCCCGGACCGTGAGGGCGGCCGGCGCGGGCAGGAGTTCCTGGTGGTCCGGCGGGTAGAACTGCCGGGCCCAGTGCCGCAGGGCGCCGATCGGCCCGTCGCCGGGGGCGAGCCGGGGCGGTGACAGGTACTTCTTGGTGGACCAGATCGGGAAGTCGGCCGCCGTGAACTCGCAGCTCCGCTTGAACATCGGGCCCGCCAGCAGGCGCGACAGCGACCGGCTGACCGCCCTGCCGAGCACGGGCGGCAGCCGGGACGGCTCGTCGAAGGAGAACCGGCTCGCCTGCCGGAACTGCATCCGGCCGGGCGCGACCATGGTGGCCATCACCAGCGAGCACATCTTCAGGCCGAGGGCCGGGGTGTGCACGTCGGTGTGCAGGCAGGCGAGGCCGTAACCGTCGACCTCGATCTCGACCTGGCGCCGGCCCAGCAGCGGGAAGTCCTCCTGCACCCGCATCGAGACGTGGAAGCGCGTGCCGTCCCAGTCGATCGGGGCCGCCAACTCGCCGCTCGGCCAGCCGTGCAGGGTGACGAAGTGGCCCAGGTCCACCGCGTTCTCCATGACGTCCTGGGCGTAGCCGGCCATCTCCCAGGCGGCGTGCCGGGACGGCTGGTGCCCGAGCGTGTGCCACTCCGGGATCTCCCAGTCCGGCTGCCGGCCGTCGTGGTGGCGCCAGACGAAGACGGCGTCGTTCACCTCGCGCACCGGAAGCTGCGCCAGGGAGGCCTTCGGCGGCGCGGAGCCGTACCCGGTCCGCACGCACCGGCCGTCCGGGGCGAAGGCGAAGCGGTGGAAGGGGCAGACCAGGTCGTCGCCCTCCACCTCGGCGAGGCCGAGGTGGGCCCCCAGGTGCGGGCAGTAGGGGCGGATCGCGCGGATCCCCCCGCTCCGCAGCCGGTACAGCACGACGTCCTCCCCGGCCAGCCGGCGGGTGAGCACCGTGCCGGGCTTGAGCTCGTCGGCGAAGCCGACCGAGGCCCACCCGTCGGGGTACGGCAGGCCCGGCGGCAGCGCGACGTCGCCCGCGGTGGGGCCCTCACCGATGGGCCGGACGTGCTTTAAGGACTCGCGCATGAACTCTCCTCCTGGCCTGCCAGGCTCCGACCTCGGCAGCTCAGCCGGCCCTCCCGGGCAATTCGTCTCCGAACGGAACGCCCCGCATGCTAACCGCAGATCGACGGGGCCCGTGCGAACAACATGGCTGATACCAAAGAAGTCTGATGATTCATCAGAAAATCTCCGATGCGACCTTCGACGGCCGGACGGCTGAGCGATTCCCGGGCGGGCCGATCCACCGCAGCGCCGTGCGGCCTGCCCGGCGTCGGCGCGCAGGCGGGGTCCGAAGACACGCCCTGGACTTCGGGACGGTGGCAAACGCGGTGAGGGGTGCGCGAGTTGGCGCGGTCGGCCCGACAAGATCGGCCGGACAGGAGCTGGCTAGCGGTCCGCCGCTTCGACGGCGCTCAGCGGGGCCGCCAGGTCCTCCAGGCTGCGCCGTTCCGCCCGCACGCCGATCGCGGCCTCGACCAGCCCGGCGGCCGTCATCAGCGCCGCCCCGATGCAGAAGGCGAGCGTGGTGTCGGAGACCTTCCCGCTGCTCACCAGGCCGTTGAAGAGCAGCGGGCCGCTGATGCCGCCGACCGCCGTGCCGACGGCGTAGAAGAAGGCGATGCTCATCGCCCTGGTCTCCAGCGGGAAGATCTCGCTCACCGTCAGGTAGGCCGCGCTCGCCCCCGCCGAGGCCAGGAACAGCACGGCCGTCCAGCAGGCCGTCATGCCGGCCGCGCTCAGCGCGCCCTGCTGGAACAGTGCGGCGGTGCCGAACAGCAGCACCCCCGAGCCGATGTACGTGCCGGCGATCATCGGCACCCGCCCCACCGAGTCGAAGAGGTGGCCCAGCAGCAGCGGGCCGAGGAAGTTGCCGACCGCGATGACCGCGAAGTAGTAGCCGGTGTCGCCCTCCGGCACGTCGAAGTAGAGGGTCAGGATGACGGCGTAGCCGAAGGTCACGGCGTTGTACAGGAACGCCTGCCCGATGAAGAGCGCGAGGCCGAGCACCGTGCGGCGCGGGTAGCGGCTGATCACGGTGCGGGCGATCGTGACGAAGCCGAGCGGGGCGCGTTCGCGGATCAGGATCGGCCGGTCGGTGACGGGCGGCAGCGGGTGGCCGGTCTCCCGCTCCACGACCCGTTCGGCCTCGGCCACCACCTCCTCGGCCTCCGGCGCCCGCCCGTGGGTGAACAGCCAGCGCGGGCTCTCCGGGACGTGCCGGCGGACCAGCAGGATCACCAGGCCCAGCACGACACCGATCCCGAAGGCGAGCCGCCAGCCCACGTCGGTGGCGAACAGCGCGGTGTTCAGCAGTGCGACGGAGGCGAAGGCGCCGAGCGCGGCGCCGATCCAGAAGCTGCCGTTGATGATCAGGTCGATCCGGCCGCGCACCCGGGCCGGGATCAGCTCGTCGATCGCCGAGTTGATCGCCGCGTACTCGCCGCCGATGCCGAAGCCGGTGAAGAAGCGGCAGAGGAAGAAGAACCAGGCCGTCCAGGACAGTGAGGTCACGGCGGTCGCCGCCAGGTAGACGGCGAGCGTCACCATGAAGAGCTTCTTGCGCCCGAGCCGGTCGGTCAGCCAGCCGAAGAACAGCGCGCCGGAGCAGGCGCCCGCCACGTACACGGCGGCCGCGATCGTCGTCACCTGCGTCGTCGAGATGGCGATGCCGCTGCCGGGCTGCGCGAGCCTGGCCGCCATGTTGCCGACGATCGTCACCTCCAGGCCGTCCAGGATCCAGACGGTGCCCAGGCCGATCACGATCCGCCAGTGCCAGCGGGACCACGGCAGCCGGTCCAGCCGGGCCGTCACGTTGGTCTCGATGACCCCGGCTCCGGCCGTGGCGGCCGTGCCGTCGTGCGGCCGCTGCGCGGGTGACTTCGCCGGATCGGCCATACGGGTCTCCTTCGCTCGCCGTTTCGGGACGCCTCCCGTCTGCCCGCTTTCCGCAGGACCGAACGGGGTGCCCGCCCGTCACGGTGGGTGAGCGTTCGCGCCCCCTCCGCCATCATGCCCCGAAGGTGGGGGCGCCGCCGGGGGAGGCGTTCCCCTTGCCGGGCGGCGGCGGCCCGTCCCGCGGCGCCGGGGCCGCGCCCAGGGCCCGCGGCGCCCTCCCGGGCGGTGGACGGCGCGCCGTCCGTGAGCTGCCCGAGCGGGCTGGCGGCGAGGATGGACCAGGCGGTGTCCCGCACCGCCGTCGTCGAGGGTGTGGGCAAAAGGCGATGCTGATCTCCGTGACGGGTGTGTACGGCGACCGGGTGAGTCTTGACCGCGGGGCGCTGGAGCAGGAGGGCGTGTAGAGGTCACCTGCCGGGCGGTGCGGCGACCGGTTCAGCGGTCGCCGACCACGCCGCAGCGCCATGCCCAGGCTGCGATCTCCACGCGGTTCCGCAGCTCCAATTTGGCCTGGATGCTCGCCAGATGGGTCTTGACGGTGGAGAGCGACACGAAGAGGTCGGCGCAGACCTCCTGATTGGTCCGCCCGTTGGCGACCAGTCGGGCCACGTCCAACTCCCGTTCCGTCAGCGGACCGGAGTCCACCTCGCCGGGGGGAGGGGGCCGCTGCGTGTCGATCCGCTCCAGCAGCCGTACGGTCACGGCGGGGGAGATCAGTACGTCGCCGCGGGCCGCCGCGCGGACGGCCTCCACCAGCAGCGCGGGACCGGCGTCCTTCAACAGGAACCCGCAGGCCCCGCTGCTCAGCGCCCCGTCGACGTAGTCGTCCTGGTCGAAGGTGGTGACGATGACCACGCGCAACGGGTTGACCGCGTTCGGGCCCGCGAGCAGCCGGGTCACCTGAAGGCCGTCGAGTTTCGGCATTCGGATGTCGACCAGGCACACGTCGGGCCGCAGTCTCCGGGCCAGCTCCACGCACTCCGCGCCATCGGCCGCCTCGCCCACGACCTCGATGCCGGGATGGGTCTGGAGGATCAGCCGGAAGCCGGTGCGGACCATTTCCTGGTCGTCGGCGATCAGGACCCGGATCGCCGGTCCACTGGCATTGGTCATATAGGCGATCCTGCCACAGCGCCGTTTGAGGTTCCCCCGACGAACGAAAGATCGCCAGAGATGGCGTGATGCAGTCCAGTTGAGTGTGCATCAGTGCACCTGCGGGCGCTCGGTGGGCCGGATCCGGTGGTCGGCCCGGGGCGGTCGGCCCCGGGGGATCCGGGGTGTGATCGCCCATGTCCCGCACAGCTCGCGGCGAAGGATAGGGGCTACCCCGTGGTACGGCCTCGACCGAAAGGACAATGTCGCGGCGCAGAACCGGCCAGTCGGCCGAGGCGACCGGCCTCGTCGGGGAACGAAGGTGGAGTATGTGAACTCCATCCCCTTGCTTCCGCCTGTGCTCAGCGGCACCGGGCTGTCCACGTCCTTTGGATCCACCCGCGCGCTCCACATCGCCGGCGGGCCGGGTCGCGTCGAGGAGCAGGAGAGCCGGTGAAGATCGCCTTCGTCCTCCTCACCTACAACCCTGACGAGCCGGCGGGGATCGAACGCAGCGTCGGGTCGCTCGCTGCCGGCCTGCGTGAGCTGGGTCACCAGGTCATCACCATCGTAGCCGGACCGGCGTCCGCCACCGACAAGCCGGACCTGGTCCGGCTGGACTCGGTCACGCTGGTCCGCCCCATGCTGTTCGACGACTTGCCACGTGTGCTCGCCGATCCCGGCCCGGTGCGGGACGAGGTCAGGGGAATACTCGTCGAGCATCACGTCGACGTGGTGTGCTGGGCCGACGCGGTGGTCGGCCTCGGCTATCTGGCCCCGGCCCCGGACGGGGTGCGAACCGCCCTCATGGCACACCTCGTGCGGGGTGACAGCCGGATGCACGAGAGCCTGGCACACAAACCTGATGCCGTGCTCGCTGCCAGTTCCTTCCTCGTCAGCGAGTCCGCACGGGCAGGTGTGGACACCACAGGGTGGCAGGTGTTGCCGAATCCGCTTCCACGCCGGGGCACTCCACCACCATCCGGTATCCGTGAAGGACTTCGGCGCACCGGTCCGCTGCGGACCCTGGCCAGGCCGGACCCGGTCAAGGGCATTACCGGCTTGCTTCGCGCCATCCCGGACGACTTCGACCGGCCGGTGCAGGTCGTGCTCGCGGACGCGGGCTTCGAGCTGTGGCGAGGTATGCAGGACGATGTCCGCCGGGAATGCCAGAAGTTGGCCGAGGGACGGCCCCAGATCGAACTGCTGCCTCCTCTGCCGTGGGACGAGGTGCAGGACTTCCTCGCCGAGGCCGCACTCGCCATGATGCCGACCACGTGGCCGGAGACCTTCGGCAACGTCGCGGCCGAGGCGCTGTCCGCCGGAACACCGGTGGTCGGCTTCCACCTCGGAAATCTGCCGCATCTCGTGGGCACGGCCGGAGCCCTGGTCGAGCTCGGACCCGCTGCCGAAGTCCACCACATCAGCGCCGTCACCAGCCGGAACGCTCAACCACCTGGCGCTGAGGAAGGCTTCGCGAGGCTTTGGGCGGCCACCACGGCGCTGCTCTCCGATCCCGACGGCTACCACGCGGCCTCCGAGCAGGCGGTGCGTCAGGTGGCCGGCTACGAACCGGCCGCGGTGGCGAGCACGTTCCTCCGCTGTGTCGGCGTCCACGACTAGGAGTCGCCGTCAGAGCGCCACGCCCACCTCACGAGCAGCGCGACGGGGTGGACGGGTTCCCACTCGGCGCCGGCCGGTTCATGGCGGCGTATCACCACTCCACACCCCACCATCCGAGATCACTTTGACGACGGACCCCGACAGCACCCGTCGGTCCCGCAATCCCCTTCGCCCGAGGAGTTCCGAGATGTGGTCAGGCAGCAGCACCCTTGCAACGCACACGCTCGACGCGAACGCTGTTCGTACCCATCCCCACTGCGGACCAGTTGACCAAGCACCTCGAAAGTACCGGGGACCCCATCAGCTCTCCCGAAACGGATGGGCGAACTTCGCCGAGCGGCTGGAACGATCCGAGGAGATCGCCACCATCCTGTCGCTCACCGCGGGCCACGCCCGTGTCCTCGACGTCGGCGGCGGCACCGGCGAGCTGACCCGGGCCGTGGCAGCGCAGATCGGCAAGTGCACGACCGTCGAACCACACCGTGACAGGGTGGCCGTCCTCGACGCCGGGGGGCCGGCCGCGGCCGCGGTCGAAGTGCATCCCGGCCGAGCGGAGGCCTTGCCCTTCGCCGATCGCTCCTTCGACCTGGTGTACACCGCCTGGGTCCTTCACTACGTGCAGGACCTGCAGCAGGCCCTCGAAGAGATCGCCCGGGTCTGCGACGACACCAACCCCGAGGCCACGATCGTCGTAGTCGGTGGATCCCCCGACAACGAACTCGTCCGCCTGCTCAACGACGTGTGCGTTCCGATCGCCGGAGAGCAGCCCGATCACCAGGGCTTCCTCCTCGCCGAAGCCGCCCGGGTCTTCTCCGACCACGGGTTCTCCGAGTTCAGCCTGCTGCGTACCGAGGCGGCGCTGCACTTCCCGGAGGTTTCCGAGCCGGACCGGATCACCGCCGCGGCGGCGACGCTGGTCGACTTCTGGTTCGAGGGCCATGCCCGTGCCGCCGACATGCGGCGCGCTCTGGAACCGGCGCTGCGCGAGCACTTCGCGCGCCGCCCCCATGCCGTGGGTGACCAGGCCACTGTGCTGGTCGCTCGGGCACCGCGGCTGGACAACCCGAACACCGGCACGGCGTAGAACCCATGGTCCGGTGCGATCCGCGGCGCCGGCAGGCGGACGCCACTCACCGCTGCCCCGTCGAGGCTCCACCGTCATCGCACAAGGAGCGTGATGCATGATTTCCTGCGGACTCAAGCTCACCCACGACGGCGCCGTGGCGCTGATCGACGGCGACCGGCTGGTGTTCAGCGTCGAGATGGAGAAGATCGGCAACGGCAAGCGGTTCAGCTGGATCACCGACCTCAACATCATCCCCGGGATACTCGCCGATTTCGGTTACCGGCCCGAGGACGTGGACGAGTGGGTGATCGACGGCTGGGACGGTGACCAGCCCAGGCCGCTCTTCTTCACCATGCACGACAACGGGAAACCGGTCGAGATCACCGTCGCGCCGTACCGCGAGTGCCTGGCCTGCCCGGATCTGCTCCTGCCCGGCTACTCCGACGAGTTCACCATCGACGGCCACGGCTACCAGTACACCAGCTACACGCATGCCGCCGGCCACCTGTCCAGCACCTACTGCACCAGCCCCTTCGCCCGGCGTGGGGAGCCCGCGTTCGTGCTCATCTGGGACGGTGGTCTGTTCCCGGCCCTGTACTCGGTGGATCCCGCCACCGGGGTGCGCAACCTGGGCGACCTGTTCCCGGTGCTGGGACACGCCTACGCGGTCGCCGGCCAGCATTTCGGCCCGTTCCGCAAGCCCGGCGAGCCCGATACCTGGGACCTGACGGTGGCCGGGAAACTCATGGCCTACATCGCGCTCGGCACACCCCGTGAACCGGTGCTCGCCGTGTTGCGTGAGGAGTTCCACCGCATTTTCGAGAGCGAACAGCCTCAAGCAGTGGAATACCGGCGCCGCACCGGCGGGTTCGGCAGCCCGTTCGAACCTTCGATGCCGCCGGTGCACGAGTTCTACGCCGCGGTGCGTACGAGGACCGACCCGGCCGCGGTGTCCGACGAGGACGTGCTGGCCAGCATCCACCAGTTCTTCGAGGACCTGCTCTGCGAGCGGATCACCGGTGCGTTGCGCGCGGCCGGCGCGGCCGGGCCGGTGAACCTGTGCTTCACCGGCGGCTGTGCGCTGAACATCAAGTGGAACAGCGCACTCCGCGCGCTGCCGGCCGTCCGCGAGATGTGGGTGCCCCCGTTTCCCAACGACTCCGGCTCGGCCATCGGCGCCGCGGCGCTGGGTCGGGCCGCGCACGCGAAGCTTTCGGCCCTCGACTGGTCCACCCGGCTGGGGCCCGAACTGCTGCCCGTGTCGAACATCCCCGGCGGCTGGTCGGCCCGTCCGTGCTCACCGGCCGAACTCGCCGGGCTGTTGCACGAGACCGGCGATCCGGTGGTGGTGCTCAGCGGGCGCGCGGAGTTGGGGCCACGGGCCCTGGGCGGGCGCAGTATCCTCGCCGCGCCGACCGCTCCCGGGATGAAGGACGAACTCAACCGGATCAAGGCGCGCGAGCCCTACCGTCCGGTCGCCCCGATCTGTCTGGTCGACGCCGCCCCGAAGATCTTCGACCCGGGCGTCCCGGACCCGTACATGCTCTTCGACCACGACGTGCGGCCGGACTGGGTGGACCGCATCCCGGCGGTCGTGCACCTCGACGGCACCGCCCGGCTGCAGACGGTCGACCCGGCCGACGACCCGGTCCTGGGCGAGGTGCTCGTCGAGTACCACCGGCTCAGCGGGATTCCGGTGCTGTGCAACACCAGTGCCAATCTCAACGGCAGCGGATTCTTCCCGGACGTGGCCTCGGCCATCGAGTGGGGACAGGTGGACCGCGTCTGGAGCGCCGGAACGCTCTACCAGCGCCGCAGCGGTTGACCGACGGGACCGGGACGGGTGCTGCCCCGGCCCGGCCGGCGAATTCCGTTGCCCGGCAGCGCTTTCTGGAGGATCCGATGCTTTTCTGTGGAATTTCCTGGGGGGCGGTGGGATACCGCGCCGCCGGAGTGGACGCGACCGGCGAGGAGGTCTTCGCCCGGGACTTCCCACCGGGTTCGCTCGATGCCCTGATCGCCTTTCTGCGCGAGCGGACGGCGACCGCCGACGGCGGGTTGAGCTGCGTCATCGACAGCACCAACGGAACGCTGGACCTGCACCTGCTGACCGCGGGTCTGACCGTGTGCCGGGCCGATCCGGGGCTGTTGCCCGGCAGGCCGGTCGACGGCTCGGTGCCCGCGACCGAGTTGGCCAGGGCAGCCGCGGCCGACCCGACCGCGATCACGCGGCTGACGGCCGGTGCGGGCATGCTCAGCGGTCGCACCGACGCGTCCGACCACCACATGCGCATTCCGGCCGGACTCCAGCGACGCGCCACTCCCGCCGGCACCCTGCCGGAACGCGGCGGGGGGCAGCCGCTCCAGGTCGCGCTGACCTTCGACGACGGCCCGTGCCCGCCCTACACCGACCGGATCCTGGACATCCTGCGGTCCTACCGGGTGACGGCCAGTTTCTTCTGCGTCGGGTTGAACGCGGTCGGCTACCCGACGACGCTGCGGCGCATCGCCGAGGAGGGGCACACGCTGGGCAACCACACCTGGTCACATCCCTTTCTGCCCGACCTCGGCCAGGACGAACTCGCCTTCCAGGTCGAGGCGACCGCCACGGCGATCTCCAGGATCACCGGGCTGCGGCCCCGCCTGGTCCGCCCGCCCTACGGGGCCGGCCGGCCCGAAGTGCTGGACTGGTTCGTCGAGCGGGACCTGGTCTGCGTGCTGTGGGACAACGACAGCCGGGACTGGGCCGCGCCGGGGGCAGCGGAGATCACCGAGCGGGTCGTCCGGCAAGTCCACCACGGGCCCATCGCCCTGCTGCACGACGGCGGCGGCGACCGGTCGCAGACCGTGGCGGCCCTGCCCGGGATCATCGAGCAGTTCCTCTCCGAGGAATACGCCTTCGTGGGCGTCGACACGCTGTGGCCGGTGCTCCCCGACCCGGGATCCTGAACTCACGGCGGGTCGCCCACTGCGTCGCCGCGCCCCCGCCACCGTCGCGCCCACCCCCGTCGCCACCTGCCGCAGATCGGAGCAGCGATGTCACCGCAACGCGCGAACCAGCCCCGGATCGCGGTCGTGATCCCCACGTACAACCGATCCGCGCTGCTGCGCAGCACGCTGGCGGCGCTGGCGAGGCAGCGGCTTCCGGTGAGCGAGTTCGAGGTCGTCGTCTCCGACGACGGCTCCTCGGACGACACCAGCGACACGGTCGCCGGTTTCGTCGACCGACTCCGGCTGCAGTACCACTTCCAGGAGGACCTCGGCTTCCGGGCCTCGGCCGCGCGGAACGCCGGGGCCCGGCGCACATCCGCACCGATCCTGGTGTTCCTCGACGCGGGTGTGCTGCCGGGTCCGGACTTCCTGTCCGCCCACCTGTCCGCCCACCTGTCTGCTCAGCTGCCGGGTTCGGCCGTGGCCGGGTACATCTTCGGCTACCAGCCGGACGGCCCGGTCGCCGCACTCGACGAGACCACGTGGACCCTGGACCCCGAACAGCTGATCCGGAACCACGGCGATTCGCCGGAGTTCCGGGATGCTCGGCACCTCGCGTTCGAGCGTTTCGGCTTCGACCTCGGGAACTGCGCGGTTCCGTGGCAGTGGTTCTGGTCGGGGAACTGTTCGGTGCGCGCAGCGGACTTCTGGGCGGCCGGCGGATTCGACGAGGACTTCCGCAGTTGGGGAGGCGAGGACACGGAGTTGGCGTACCGGCTGTTCGGGCGCGGCGCGCGATTCGTCGTGAGCCGGGCCGCGTGGGCTATCGAGGCGCCGCACCCCAGGACGGTCGTGCCGAACCTGAGCAGCGGCAGCGCCAACATGCTGATGGTCCTCCACAAACACCCGGACACCGTGGTCGAACTCCTGTGGTCCTGGTTCGCCCGTGAACAGCATTCCCAGTTCCAGATCCACCACGACTGGAACGTCGAGGACGAGTACCTGCTCGTCCTCGACGCGGTCGCCAAGGCCAGATCGGTCGACGTCACCGACGAACTGGCGCAGCTGCGCCACATGGCGGGAAGCGCCCGGATAGCCGTTCTGGGTTGTGGCGACGACGTGCCGGACTGGCTGGCCACCGCCGAGCTGTTCGACTTCGATCGTGAGGTCGTCGAGAAAGCCGCGTACCAGGTGAACCATGCCATCGGGCTGCGCACCGCTTTGCCGGACAACTCGGTCGATCTCGTCTTCGTGACATCGAGGCTGCGGACGTTGTGGGACCAGTGGGAGAGCACGATCCGGGCCGAGGCGCGTCGGATCGGAGGCGATCTTCTCGGCCCGCCGGAGCCGAGGTGATCCGGCCGGGAGGTTGGCGGCTCGGACACGGTGTCCGGGTACCGCGGCCTGCCGAAACCGGGCCGCATCCGCCGCCGTCGATCGGTTCGGCGGGTTGTTCCGCGCTCACCTCGACGGGCTGAGGTGACCTGCGGCGGTGGGTGCGGCCGGCTCCCGGGCTACGGCTCGACGTACTTGCGCAGTACCTGCTGGTAGTCCGCGAACTCCGGCTCGCTGTGCAGCTTGGAGACGTCCTTCTTCAGGTAGACCATGCTGGGGCAGCTGGGTTTGGCGCTGCCGAGCAGCTGTTCGGTGCCGACCTTCTTCCCCGTCCTGGCCTCGTACACGGTCACCTCGTACGTGCCGCGGTAGAGCTTGAGGGTGTCCGAGGTGAACTTGCAGTCGGTGAGGAACTCGCCCTCGTCGGGTGAGCCCAGGCAGGCGATCAGCTGGACGCGGTACGGGTCCAGGTGGGTCCCGCTCCAGTAGTCCGGCGAGCCGGCGGTGGGGGAGGCGGGGTGCGAGGTGCCGGACGCGCTCCCGGGGCCCGCCGTCGCCACCGCCCCGGTGTCCCGCCGGAATTCCACCCGTATTTCCGCACCGGCGGTGGTTTTCTTCCCCGCCGCTTTCCGGAACTCTTTCGAAGTCGATTTCCGGAGGTGGTGGAGACGGGGTGGAGAGGTGCTGGAAAGGGCTTTCCGGCGGGGGTGCGGTGTGT
Source organism: Kitasatospora sp. NPDC098663 (assembly GCF_044760075.1). NCBI lineage: Bacteria > Bacillati > Actinomycetota > Actinomycetes > Kitasatosporales > Streptomycetaceae > Kitasatospora > Kitasatospora sp. NPDC098663. Next base: position 57,032 of record NZ_JBIWAP010000051.1, read on the forward strand.
TGTGGTGGGGTGGTGGCGGAGCCGGGCCGCACCCCCGTGGCGGCCCGGACCGGCCGGACAGCCGCTGGTGGGCGGCGTAGACGCTCGCGCATGGATGTGAGTGCGGTGGCTATGGTTCGCCGACTCGGGGTGGATTTGAATGGTGCCATGACGATGAACCGACCGGGCTCGCAGAGCGGTAGGGGCCCGCGGATCGCGTCGGACCTCCCGGGCGCCGCCGGCGCTTTCGGGACGTCGGTTCCGTCAGTTTCCTCCGTCTCTCCGAATGAGGTGCTCGTGATGGCTCGTAAGGGTGTTGTGGATCTTCCGGTCGGTGCTGGTGTGGTGCTGGTGGTGGGTGGGACGGGTAAGACCGGTCGGCGGGTGGCGGAGCGGTTGTCGGGGTCGGGGTACGAGGTGCGGGTGGGGTCGCGGTCGGGGGCGGTGGCGTTCGACTGGCATGACGAGGGGACGTGGGAGGCGGCGCTGGAGGGGGTGGCTGCGGCGTATCTGACGTACTACCCGGATCTGGCGTTTCCGGGGGCGGTGGAGGCGGTGGGGGCGTTCGCGCGGTTGGCGGCGCGGCGTGGTGTGG
>NZ_JBIWAP010000052.1:0-57161 GCF_044760075.1 Kitasatospora sp. NPDC098663
TGCCCCGCCTGTCCGTACGTCGAGAAGGCGCCCGCGTCGTTGTCGCCGACCATCACGATCAGGCCGGGGCCCACGATCGCGAGCAGGGTCTTGAGCCGCGCGGACAGGCCGTGGCGCGGGGTGGTGTCGTCGAGCCGGATGGTGCCGAGCGCACCCTTGATGTCGCCGACGTGGGCGTCGTCGAGCACGGCGGTGCGGGTGGTGGTGGGGACCTTCGGGTCCAGCATCACGTTGGTCATGGCAGGGCCTCCCTGCCCCCTTCCTTGAGGGGGCGACAGGGGGCACGCAGCAGCGATCCTCCCTGCGAGCACATGCCGCCGGACCGCACGGCGACGCTGAGCGGCGGCGGCCGTGAGGACATGACGAGGCGTCAGACGTCGTGCGTCGGGGCGCGGTCGAGCGCATGACGCAGCGTCAGGTGAACGCGCGCAGGGAAGGTTGTTACCGCGTGCCGGAGGTGATCGAGAGCATGCGGGGGTAGGGGCGACTATGGCCCGGACTATCGCAGTCCATGTCTCTCGCCTCCTCCCGGTCGGGGGCGCACGTCTGTGCACCGCATCGCGACACGGCAAGGAGCGGACCGGCCCACGGGACCGGCACACCCCAACTCGTCAGAGCTTTGGCACTCCACGGCGTGTCCAACCCGGTCGGGCCGGAAGCCACTTGGGGTCAACCCTTAACTCGGGAAGACCTGTCCTGAACCTGGGCGTCTCTCGACGTCGTCGGGTCAGTGGCCTGTGTCCGTGAAGACGCCTCACCGAACGAGGTGCCTTTCAAACCTCGTCAAGCATAGACCCTCCCCTTCACCCGGATAGCGGCGTTTCGACCGAACTTCGACAGCTTTGTAGAAGCTTGACCAAACCCACCCCTCGACGTGCACCCCCATCCGGCATATATAGTTCACCGACATATACAGCTCAACAGCTCACGAGGGGGAAGTGTGTCCCACAGCGATCCGACCCGATCCGCACCCGTCCTGCACCTGGCCAACGTCACCCGGGTGCACGGGCGGGGAGCCGCCGAGGTACACGCCCTGCGCGGCGTCGAACTGGCCGTCCACCCCGGCGAGTTCGTCGCCGTCATGGGCCCGTCCGGCTCCGGGAAGTCCACCCTGCTGACCCTGGCCGGCGGGCTCGACGCGCCCAGCGACGGCGAAATCCTGGTCGAGGGCGTGGCCCTCGGCGGCCTCAGCCGCGGCCGGCTCGCCGACCTTCGGCGGCGCTCCATCGGGTACGTCTTCCAGGACTACAACCTGATCCCCGCCCTCACCGCCGCCGAGAACATCTCGCTGCCCCGCGAACTCGACGGAGTCTCCGGACGCACCGCCCGCCGCGAGGCGCTCGCCGCCCTGGAGGAACTCGGCATCGGGGAACTCGCCGACCGCTTCCCCGACGACATGTCCGGCGGCCAGCAGCAGCGCGTCGCCATCGCCCGCGCGCTGATCGGCGAGCGCCGCCTCGTCCTCGCCGACGAACCGACCGGCGCCCTCGACTCCGCCACCGGCGAGGCCGTGCTCGCCGTGCTGCGCGCCCGATGCGACGCCGGGGCCGCCGCGATGATGGTCACCCACGAGGCCTCGCACGCCAGTTGGGCGGACCGGGTGGTCCACCTGAAGGACGGCGCGGTCGCCTCCGAGAGCCACGGGCGGCGCACCGGCAAGCGCCGGCTGACCGCCGAGCCGCTCAGCGCCCCGGCCGACGGCTACGGCCACGCGGCCGACGGGGCCGGGCACGCGGCCACCGGCGCCGGCCACGCGGTCGGCGACTTCGGCCACCCGGCCGACGGCTTCGGCGAGGTGGCCCGATGAGACTCGGCGCCTGGAAGGTCGCCCTGCGCATCGCCCGCCGCGACGCGCTGCGCGCCAAGGGCCGCAGCGCCCTGATCGTCGCCATGATCGCGCTGCCCGTCCTCGGCGTCACCGGCGCCGACGTCGTCCACCGCAGCGGGCAGCTCACCCCGGCCGAACGGGTCGAACGGGTGCTGGGCGGGGCGGACGCCCTGGTCACCTCACTCGCCCCCGGCCGGACCGTCGAGCAGGCCCCGGTCGCCGAGGACGGTGTCTTCGCGGCCCAGCCCCGCCCCGGGCAGCCGCCCACGGCCGAGCAGCAGAAGGGCGCCGGCACCGACCCGGTCACCCTGGTCACCGGACTGCTGCCGCCGGGCAGCGTGCTCACCTCCGCCCGGCAGGGCCCGGAGACCGGCGCGACCTCCCCCGAAGGCCTCGTCCGCGCCCTCACCACCGAGGCCGACCTCACCGACCCGCTCTGGCACGGCCGCCTCAACCTGGTCGACGGCCACGCCCCGGGCGGCCCGCGCGAACTGGCCGCCACCCGGGCCTTCCTCGACAACGCCGGGCTTGCCGTCGGCGGCACCACCACCTTCCCGGGCCTGGAGCGGACCACCTTCACCATCACCGGCGTCGTCGAGCACCCGGACGATCTCCACCGGGTCGAACTCGTCGCCCAGCCGGGCGCGTTGCTGAGCCAGCTCGCCGCCGCCACGCCTCCCGGCGGCCCGGCCGCGGCAGCGCCGGAGCCCGAACGCGGCGCCTGGCTGGTCCGGCTCCCCGCCGGGGCCACCCTCGACTGGGCCAAGGTCCAGGAGTTCAACGCCCACGGCTACACCCTCACCGCCCGCTCGGTCGCGCTCGCCCCGCCGCCGCGCGCCGCCGTCCCCTACTACCGGGACGCCTACCACTCCTTCGGCCCCTCCGCCGACGACAACACCAAGGTCGTGGTGGCCACCGTCACCGGCATGGGCCTGCTGGAGGTCGCCCTGCTCGCCGGGCCCGCCTTCGCGGTCGGCGCCCGCCGCTCCCGCCGCCAGCTCGCGCTGCTCGGCGCCGCCGGCGGCCGGCGGACCCACGTCGGCGCGGTGGTGCTCGGCGGCGCCGTCGTCCTCGGCGCGGCCGGGGCCGTGGTCGGCGTGGTCCTCGGCGGCGGTCTCGTCGCCGGGCTGCGCCCGTGGATCGAACGGGCCGGCGGCGCCCGCTTCGGGCACTTCGCCCTGCCTTCACTGGACCTGCTCGCGATCGGCGGGATCGGCCTGCTGACGGCGCTCCTCGCGGCCGCGCTGCCCGCCCGGCAGGCCGCCCGCCGCAGCGTCACCGCCGGACTCACCGACCGGGACACCGTCCAGGCCCCGAACCGCTGGGTCACCGTGCTCGGTGTGCTGCTGCTCGCCGCCGGCGCCGCCCTGGCCCTGTACGGCGCGAGCGCGCTGCAACACGGCGGTATGCCCGTCGTCGGCACCTACGACACCCGCACGCTGACCGTGCTCGGCGGCTCCGTCATCGCCGAACTCGGCCTGCTCGCCTGCACCCCCGCACTCGTCGCCCTGCTCGGCCGGCTCGCCAAGCGGCTGCCGCTCGGCCCCCGACTCGCCCTGCGCGACTCCGCCCGGCACCGCTCGCGCACCGCGCCGGCCGTCGCCGCCGTGATGGCCGCCGTGGCCGGGGCCGTCGCCATCGGCGTCTACAGCACCAGCACCGACGCCGAGAACCGCCGCGACTACCGGCCGCAGGCCCCGTACGGCGCCGTGCAGCTCCTCTCCACCGTCGACGGGCCGCAACTCGACGGCCTGCGCGCCGAGGTGGGCAAGCAGCTGACCGACCTGGGGCCGCGCGCCGACCTCGGCGAAGCGGTGTACCAGTTCTGCACGAACTGCTCCAGCACCGTCCAGCTCAAGGGCACCGTGAACTGGCGCACCGCGTCCGGCCCGCCACGCCTGGCCTCCGGGGACGCCGCCATGCTCCGCACCCAGTTCGGCATCCACGACCCGGCCGCCGAACAGGCCCTGGCCGCCGGGAAGGTCCTGGTCTTCGACCGCGCCTTCCTCGCCGGCGACGGCCGGGCGGTGCTCCAGCTGCGCGGCAGCTCCGGCGCGCCGCTCCAGCCCGGCGAGATCCCCAAGCCCGACCTCCAGGAGATCCCGGCCGACGCCGTCCTGGTCGAGAACCCGACCGCCGCCCGCTTCGCCCAGGGCCTGATCCTGCCCTCGGCGCTGCCCAAGCTCCTGCCCGGGCTCACCGCCAAGCCCACCGGCTCGATCTGGGTGCCCGCCACCCCGCCCGACCGCAAGGCCCAGCAGCGCGCCGAGGCCGCCGTCGTCCGGCTCGACCGGGCCGCCCAGCTGGAGGTCGAGCGCGGCTTCCAGCCCCGCGGCGACGCCCTCACCCTGGCCCTCAGCGGCTTCGCCGCACTGGTCGTCCTCGGCGCCGCCGGCATCGCCACCGGCCTGGCCGCCGCCGACTCCCGCCAGGACCAGGCCACCCTGGCCGCCGTCGGCGCACCGCCGCGGATCCGCCGCACCATGGCGGGACTGCAGTGCGCGATGATCGCCCTGCTCGGGGCGCTGCTCGGGGCGGTCAACGGCTTCGTCCCCGCGGTGGGCCTGCTGAAGTCCCGGGCGAGCGGGTTCGGCGGCCACCCGGCCCTGATCACCGCCCCCTGGGGCCAGCTGCTGCTGGTCGTCCTGGTGCTCCCGGTGCTGGCCGGGCTGCTCGCCGCCCTGCTGACCCGCTCCCGCATCCCGATGGGGCGGCGGCTGTCCTGACCCCTGGCGCACACCGGTGCCCGCCCTCCGAAACGGGGGGCGGGCTTCGGCGTGCACGGGCGACCCCCGCGCGAGAGCGCCGTACCATGGGCGGGTTCCAGCGGGCGAAGGGCGCCGGCGGTCGGCGAGGGAGAGAACGGCGGTGCTGCGCGGGTTCGGCGACCTGGAGGCCGAGATCATGGACCGGCTGTGGTCCTGGGGCCGGCCCGCCACCGTACGCGAGGTGGTGGACGACCTCCAGCGGCGGCGGCCGGTCGCGTACACCACCGTCACCACGGTGGCCGACATCCTGCACACCAAGGGCTGGCTGCGCCGGGACAAGGTGGGCCGGGCCTGGGCGTACGAGCCGACCTGCACCCGGGAGGCGTACACCGCGCGGCTGATGCGCCAGGCGCTGGAGACCACGCCGGACCGGGCGGGTGCGCTGCTGCACTTCGTCGACGGGATGAGCAGCGACGAGGCGTCCGCGCTGCTGGCGGCGCTGGAGCAGGTGAAGGCCCGGGACGCCGAGTGACCCTCGCGCTGCTCGGCCTCCACCTGGCCGTGACCGGGGTCCTGCTGCCGCGCCGGCTGGCCGGCTCGGCCCGGTTGCAGGCGCGCCCGGCGGCGGGCGCCGCGCTCTGGCTGGCCCTGATGGCCTCCTTCCTGGTCGCGCTGCTGCTGGCGGCGCACCACGCGGTGGAGCCGTTCGCCCACGAGCCGGCCGGGCTGGTCGGGCTGTTCCCGCACCAGGAGCCGCCCGGTCCCGTGGCCCCGCACACCCACGACTGGTGGCTGCTGGCCGCCGCCGGGGCCGCGATCGCCACCGTGGTGGCGGCCGTCGGCCTCCGGGCCGGGCGGGCGCGCCGGCGGCACCGGGCGATGCTGGACCTGGTCGCCGTCCGGGACGGGCGCTGGGGCGCCCTGATCCTGGAACACGCCCACCCGACCGTCTACTGCCTGCCCGGCCGAAGCTCCCGGGTGGTCCTGTCGCGCGGGGCGCTGCGGCTGCTGGACGAACGGCAGTTGGCCGCGGCGGTGGCGCACGAGCACGGACACATCCGCGGCCGCCACCACCTGTTCCGGCTGCCGGCGGACACCTTCGCCCTGCTGTTCGGCCCGCTGCCGCTGGCCCGCCGCGGGCGGGCGGAGGTGGGGCTGCTGCTGGAGATGGCGGCCGACGACGCCGCGCTGGCGCGGGTGTCGCGCAGCGAACTGGCCTCCGCGCTCTGCGCCCTGGCGACGTCCGGCGCGATGCCGTACGCCGCGTCGGGTGGGGCGCTGGCGGTGGCCGCCACCGGGGTGCTGGCCCGGGTCCGCCGACTGGCCCGCCCGGGGCACGGCCGGCGAAGGCGCCAACTGGCCTCCTGGACGGTGGTGCCGGCGCTTCCGCTGCTGCCGTACCTGCTGGCCTGCGCGCCGCACCCGTAGGGCGTCCGTCACCCCCCGGTCACGATGCCGGACCAGCCCTACCGGTGCCGCAGGTACGCCTCAGCGGTCTCGCGCAGGCGGTCGTGCAGGCCGTCGTAGGCGCGGACCCGCCCGAGCAGGCTCTTCGGCAGCTTGGCGACCATCGTGTAGTTGGTGTCGCAGACGTTGGCGGCCGGTGCCAGCCCGGCCTGGCTGACCAGTTGGTAGGCGTCGAGCTGGTCCAGGCCGAGCAGGTGCCCGGTCCAGCCGACCAGGTCGTGCTGACTGATCCGGAACGCGTCCTCCAGCGGGCGGGCCGAGCCGGTGCTGATCAGGAAGCGGTCGTCCTCCAGCCGCGGCCAGGCCGGTCCGCCGCCCTTGACCAGGTCGACGATCACGGTGGTGCGCATGGCCGCCTCCACCGCCGTCCCGCACACCTCCCCCTCCCCCTGGCGGGCGTGGCCGTCGCCGATGGCGAGCAGCCCGCCCGGGACGTTGACCCCGAAGTAGGCGGTGGTGCCGGCCCGCATCTCGGGGGTGTCCAGGTTGCCGCCGTGCGCGCCCGGCGTGATCGAGGCCAGCACCTCGCCGGCCGCCGGGGCGACCCCGACGGTGCCGTGCATCGGGTCGAGCGGGAGGTCCACCGTGAAATCGCTGTTCCGGGCCCGGAATCGGCAGACGCCCGCCTTGAGGTCCAGCTCGTAGACCCAGACCCGCTCCTCCAGCGGCGGGTGCAGCATCGCCGTGCTGTGGGTCGCGGTCAGCGCGCCGAAGTGCGGGAAGGTGCTGGAGACGCCGTACTCCCGGGCCGGGGTGATCTCCACGAAGTGCACCGCGAGGACGTCGCCGGGCTCCGCGCCCGCCACCGCGATCGGCCCGGTGACCGGGTTGAGGTAGGGGAAGACGCACACCTGGCTGGGCAGGTCGCCGGTGCCGCGCACCTTGCCGCCGAAGCAGTCCTCGGTGGTCAGTTCGACGATGGTGCCGGGCTGCACGGTGACGAGCGGTTCGCGTCCGCCGAAGGTGTAGGCGTAGTCGGCCGGGGCGGGGGCCAGCTGGACGGTCTCGGGCAGGCTCACGGGTTCTCCTCGCGGGTGGTGGGCGCGTCGGTGGCGGGATCGGGCCCGGTGGCGGGATCGGGCCCGGCGGCGGGGTCGGGCTCGGTGGCGGGGTCGGGCTCGGCGGCGGATTCAGCGTCGGTGACGGATTCAGCGTCGGTGACGGCCAGGCGGGGCGTGCGGCCGGTGGCCACCAGCCCGGCCAGCACGACCGCGCCGACGGCCAGCCAGACGAAGCCGAGCCGCTGGGCCGCTATGTCGGCGTTCACGACCACGTAGGCGAGGATCGCGAAGCCCAGGACCGGCGCGATCAGGTGGCGCCAGTAGTCCTTGCTGCGTCGGCGGATCAGATAGTGGACGACGACGGCGACGTGCAGGACCAGGAAGGTGGTCAGCGCGCCGAAGTTGACCAGGGTGCTCAGCAGAGTGATGCCGTCGTCGCGCGAGGCCATGTAGAGGCCGAGCAGCAGCGAGATCGCGGCGGTCAGCAGGGTGGCGTTGACCGGCACCCGGCGTGCGGGGTGGATCCGGGCCAGGAAGGCGGGCAGCTGGCGGTCCCGGGCCATCGCGTACAGCAGCCGCGAGGTGGCGGCCTGGGCGACCAGGGAGTTGGCGAAGCCCCAGGCGACGGCGGTGGAGGCGGCGGTCAGCGTGGCGAGCCAGCCGCCGGCGGCGGTGCGGGCCGCGTCGTAGAAGGCGGTGCCGTTCGGATCGCCGTCCCGGATCAGGGCGCCCGGGTCCGGCACCAGCAGCGCGGCCACCCACGTCTGCACGATGAACAGCGTGCCCGCGAGCAGCAGCGCGGCGACCATCGACCGGCCGATGGCCTTGGTGGAGTCCCGGTTCTCCTCCGAGAGGGTGGAGATCCCGTCGAAGCCGAGGAAGCTGAGCACCGCGATCGAGACCGCGCCGAAGACCAGGCTCCACGAGAAGGTGTGCGCGTTGTAGAGCGGGGTGAGGTCGAAGCCCCGGCCCCTGCCGGAGGCGAGCGCGATCACCCCGGCCACCACGAACAGCGCCAGCACGACGAGTTCGCCGACCAGCATCGCCTTGTTGACCCTGGAGGTGGTCTCGATGCCCAGGTAGTTGACCACGGTGTTGAGCAGCACGAAGCCGACCAGCCAGAGCCACACCGGGACGGACGGGACCAGCGAGTTCATGGCGACACCGGCGACCAGGTACAGCAGCCCCGGCACCAGCACGTAGTCGAGCAGGATCATCCAGCCGGACAGGAAGCCGACCGGCGCCGCGATGCCCCGCCCGGCGTACGTGTACACCGAGCCGGCCATCGGGAAGGCCCGCGACATCTGGGCGTAGGACAGGGCGGTGAACATCATCGCGACCATGCCCAGGACGTAGGCCAGCGCGACCATGCCGCCGGAGCCCTGGAACACACCGCCGAAGATGCCGAACGGTGCGATCGGCACCATGAAGACCAGCCCGTAGACGAGCAGGTCGGTGAAGGTCAGGGACCGGCGGAGTTCCTGTTGGTAGCCGTAGCTCTCGATGCTCCGGGGCGCGGGCGTGTCGGCCATGGTGCTCCCTCTCCGTGACGACCCTGGGGGTGTGGGGAGACTGTAGGGGCAAGTACTTCCCCGATGGTCCTGTTTCCGCGTTCCGCCACACGAGGAGGACCGGGCGGAGCCGGAGAACGCGAAGGCCCGCCCCCGCCGAGGCGGGAGCGGGCTGTCGGACTGCCGGGCTGTCGGACTGCCGGTGCCCGTGCCGGACTTCCTACGGCCGGACGGCGCCCACGTACGGCATGGCGCTGATCGGGAGGACCTCGACGTTCTTGCCGGTGCGCGGGGCGTGGATCATCTTGCCGTCGCCGATGTAGATGCCCACGTGGTGGATGTCGGGGTAGAAGAAGACCAGGTCGCCGGGCTGGAGGTCGGCGCGCTGCACGCGGGCGCCGCTGTTCCACTGGTCCTGGGACATCCGGGGCAGCTTGACGTTGGCCGAGCGGTAGGCGCCGCCGGTGAGGCCGGAGCAGTCGAAGCTGTTGGGGCCGGTCGCGCCCCAGCCGTAGGGCTTGCCGAGCTGGGCGTAGGCGAACTGGAGGATGGCGGCGGCGCGACCGCTGGCGGGCGGCGCCGGGGTGTTCATGTTCTGGCGCTCCGAGGAGCGGGAGGCCCGGTCGGCGGCGGCCGCCGCCTGGGCCTCGGCCTTGGCCTTCTCGGCGTTCTGCTGGGCGTTGATCTTGGCGCGGTCCTCGGCGCTCAGCTTGTTGAGCATGCCCTGCGCCTGGGCGAGCTTGGCCTGGATCTGCTTCTTCTTCTCCCCCAGCTCGGTGCCGACGGAGTCGAGCTGGGCCAGGGTGGCGGTGGCCTCGGCGCGGTCCTGGTCGAGCTTGCGCTGCTCGTTCTGGGCCTGCTTGAGCAGGGATATCTGGGAGTCGGCGAGGTGGTTCTGCACCGAGGCGCGCTCCAGGTAGGCGGCCGGGTCGGAGTCGAGCATCAGCTGGAAGGACGGGTCGATGCCGTTGGTGCGGTACTGGTCGGCGGCCACGGCGCCGAGCTGGGAGCGCAGCTCGTTCATCGCCTCCTGCCCGCGGGCGACCTTCTCCTGGATCCTGCCGGCGTCGCCCTGGAGCTTCTGCTGCTTCTCCTGGAAGCCGTTGAACTGCTCGACGGCCTGCTCCGCCTCCTCGTTGAGCTTGTCCACCTGCTCCTTGACGGAGGCCAGGTTGGGGGTGGGCTCGGCGTGGGCGGTGCCGGAGGCGAGGACGGCGCCGCCGGCCATGGCCGTGGTGAGGACCGCCATGCGGGCCCGGCTCGGGGGGCTGGGCTTGCGACGCTTTCCCATGGCGGGGGGCTCTCCTTCGGGGGACGGCAGGGGACGGCGAAGGCGGGCGAGGACCTACGGGGGTTCGGTCCCCACCCACCTTCTTCGAAGTAACTTAATAGATGAGTGGAGGGGTTCCGCAATCCCCCTGTTCCGGACTGTTCCGGGCGATCGATCGTGGCCCCCGGCACCGGCGTTGACCTCGGGTGCCACCGTCCGCGGCACTCCTCGCCGCCCGGAGTGCTGAGAACGTGCCGAATCGAGGGAAAGGTCACACGGACCGCCCCTCCTGCGGGCCTGCGAACGAGCGCTAACCTGCGGTCATGAACGTCCTGCCCGAAGGGCTCCCCCTCGCCGCCGAATTCCCGGCCGCACACCGCGAGCAGTGGCAGCAGCTCGTCGAGGGCGTGCTGCGCAAGTCCGGCGCGCACCCCGCGGACGGCGCCGCAGCCGAGCGGGCGCTCACCACCGAACTCCCGGACGGGCTGCGCGCCCGCCCGCTGTACACCGCCGAGGACGCCCCGGCCGAAGCCGGCTACCCCGGGTTCCCCCCGTTCGTCCGCGGCGGCCGGCCGCAGGGCGCCGTCGTCGCCGGCTGGGACGTCCGCCAGCGGCACGCCGACCCGGACCGCCGGCGCACCAACGAGGCGGTCCTGGCCGACCTGGAGAACGGCGTCGGCTCGCTCTGGCTGGAGCTCGGCGGCGCGGGCCTGCCCGTCACGGCCCTGCCCGAGACGCTGACCGGCGTGTACCTCGACCTGGCCGCCGTGGCACTCGACGCCGGGCCCGAATTCACCGCCGCCGCCGAGCAGTTGTTCGCCCTGTACGAGGAGCGCGAGGTCTCCCCCGGCGCCGCCGCCGGCAACCTCGGCGCCGACCCGCTGGGCCTCCAGGCCCGCACCGGCGAGACCGGGCGCACCACCGCGCTGCTCGCCGAGGCCACCGCGCTGGCCGCCCGCTGCGCCGCCGAGTACCCCCATGTCCGGGCGCTGACCGTGGACGCCCTGCCCTACCACGAGGCCGGCGCCTCGCCCGCCCAGGAGCTGGGCTGCTCGCTCGCCACCGGCGTCGCCTACCTGCGGGCGCTCACCGCCGCCGGGCTGCCGGTGGACGCCGCGCTCGGCCAGCTGGAGTTCCGCTACGCGGCCGACGCCGACCAGTTCCTCACCATCGCCAAGTTCCGTGCCGCGCGCCGCCTGTGGTCCCGCGTCGCCGAGGTGTCGGGAGCCTCCGCGACGGCCTCGGCGCAGCGCCAGCACGCCGTCACCTCCCGGGTGATGATGACCGCCCGCGACCCGTGGGTGAACATGCTGCGCACCACCGTCGCCTGCCTCGCCGCCGGCGTGGGCGGCGCCGACGCCGTCACCGTGCTGCCCTTCGACAGCGCCCTCGGCCTGCCGGACGCCTTCGCCCGCCGGATCGCCCGCAACACCCAGTCGATCCTGCTGGAGGAGTCCCACCTCGCCCGGGTGATCGACCCGGCCGGCGGCTCCTGGTACGTCGAGCAGCTGAGCGAGGAGCTGGCGGCGGCCGCCTGGGCCTGGTTCCAGGAGATCGAGCGGGCCGGCGGCCAGCAGGCGGCGCTCACCGACGGGACGGTCCGCGAGCGGATCGCCGCGACCTGGGCGGAGCGCTCCGTCAAGCTCGCCAAGCGGCGCGAACCCGTCACCGGCGTCAGCGAGTTCCCGCACCTGGACGAAAAGCCGCTGGTCCGCGAACCGGCCCCGGCCGCACCGGGCGGCGGGCTGCCGCAGGTGCGCCGCGCCGAGGCGTACGAGGCGCTGCGCGACCGCTCGGACGCGCAGCTCGCGGCCACCGGCGAGCGGCCGAAGCTGTTCCTGGCCTCGATCGGCACCGCCTCCGCGCACACCGCGCGCACCACCTTCGCCGCCAACCTGTTCCAGGCCGGCGGCATCGCGACGACCTCGCTGGAGTCCGTCGACCCGGCTGCCTTCGCCGAGGCCTTCACCGCCTCCGGCGCCACCGCCGCCTGCCTGTGCTCCAGCGACGCGCAGTACGGCGAGCACGCCGAGGCCGTCGCCGGCGCGCTGAAGGCGGCCGGAGCCCGACGGGTGCTGCTGGCCGGTCGACTCGGCGAAACCCCGGCAGGAGTAGACGAGTTCATCCACGCGGGCGGGGACGCCATCGCCGTCCTCACCTCCCTGCTCGACCAGATCGGAGTGGCACGATGATCCCCGACTTCACCGGAATCGGGCTGAACGGGGATCCCTCCGGGGACGTCACCGACGGCCAGTGGCGGGCCGCCTGGCGGCAGTCCACCGGCAAGGACGTCGACGAGCTGGTCTGGGACACCCCCGAGGGCATCGGCGTCAAGCCGCTGTACACCACCGCGGACCTGGCCGGCCTGGACTTCCTGGAGACCTACCCGGGCATCGCCCCGTACCTGCGCGGGCCGTACCCGACCATGTACGTCAACCAGCCGTGGACCGTCCGCCAGTACGCGGGCTTCTCCACCGCCGAGGAGTCCAACGCCTTCTACCGCCGCAACCTGGCGGCCGGCCAGAAGGGCCTCTCGGTCGCCTTCGACCTGCCGACCCACCGCGGCTACGACAGCGACCACCCGCGCGTCACCGGCGACGTCGGCATGGCGGGCGTGGCGATCGACTCGATCTACGACATGCGCCAACTCTTCGACGGCATCCCGCTGGACAGGATGTCGGTGTCGATGACCATGAACGGCGCCGTCCTGCCCGTCCTGGCCCTGTACATCGTGGCCGCCGAGGAGCAGGGGGTGGCACCCGAGAAGCTGGCGGGGACCATCCAGAACGACATCCTCAAGGAGTTCATGGTCCGCAACACCTACATCTACCCGCCGCAGCCGTCGATGCGGATCATCTCGGACATCTTCGCGTACACCTCGCAGAAGATGCCCCGGTACAACTCCATCTCCATCTCCGGCTACCACATCCAGGAGGCCGGGGCCACCGCCGACCTGGAGCTGGCCTACACCCTGGCCGACGGGGTGGAGTACCTGCGCGCGGGCCTGGACGTGGGCCTGGACGTCGACGCCTTCGCGCCGCGGCTGTCGTTCTTCTGGGCGATCGGCATGAACTTCTTCATGGAGGTCGCCAAGCTGCGCGCGGCCCGGCTGCTGTGGGCCAAGCTGGTCAAGCAGTTCGACCCGAAGAACGCCAAGTCGCTGTCGCTGCGCACCCATTCGCAGACCTCCGGCTGGTCGCTCACCGCCCAGGACGTGTTCAACAACGTGACCCGCACCTGCGTGGAGGCGATGGCCGCCACCCAGGGCCACACCCAGTCGCTGCACACCAACGCGCTCGACGAGGCGCTGGCCCTGCCCACCGACTTCTCCGCCCGGATCGCCCGCAACACCCAGCTGCTGCTCCAGCAGGAGTCCGGCACCTGCCGGGTCATCGACCCGTGGGGCGGCTCCGCCTACGTCGAGAAGCTCACCCACGACCTGGCGCGCCGCGCCTGGCAGCACATCCAGGAGGTCGAGGCCGCCGGCGGCATGGCCAAGGCCATCGACGCGGGCATCCCGAAGATGCGCGTCGAGGAGGCCGCCGCCCGCACCCAGGCCCGGATCGACTCCGGCCGCCAGCCGGTCATCGGCGTCAACAAGTACCGGGTGGACAGCGACGAGCAGATCGACGTGCTCAAGGTCGACAACTCCTCGGTGCGCGCCCGCCAGCTCGAAAAGCTGCGCCGGCTCCGGGAGGAACGCGACGAGACGGCCTGCCAGGACGCGCTGAACGCGCTCACCCGGGCCGCCGAGGCCGGCCCGCAGCGCGGCGGCTCGCTCGACGGCAACCTGCTGCACCTGGCCGTCAACGCGGCCCGGGCGAAGGCCACCGTCGGCGAGATCTCGGACGCCCTGGAGAAGGTGTACGGCCGGCACAGCGGCCAGATCCGTACCATCTCCGGTGTGTACCGAGACGAAGCGGGCCCCTCGGCCTCCCTCCAGCGCACCCGCGACCTGGTCGAGCGGTTCGAGCGGGCCGAAGGCCGGCGCCCGCGCATCCTGGTCGCCAAGATGGGCCAGGACGGCCACGACCGCGGCCAGAAGGTGATCGCCACCGCCTTCGCCGACCTCGGCTTCACCGTGGACGTCGGCCCGCTCTTCCAGACCCCCGACGAGGTCGCCCGCCAGGCCGTCGAGGCGGACGTGCACATCGTCGGCGTCTCCTCGCTCGCCGCCGGGCACCTCACCCTGGTCCCCGCGCTGCGCACCGCACTCGCCGAGGCCGGCCGGGAGGACATCACCATCGTCGTCGGCGGGGTGATCCCCCCGCAGGACTTCGACGCGCTGTACGAGGCGGGGGCGGCGGCGGTCTTCCCGCCGGGCACCGTCATCCCGGACGCCGCCTACGACCTGCTCACCTCACTGGCGGCCGATCTCGGCCACGAGCTGTGAGATTTTGATCGCATGCCTCCGCGGACGATCGACCTCGACAGCTATGTGACGGGTGTCCTCGACGGCTCGCGCGCCTGGATCGCGCGCGCCGTCACCCTCGTCGAGTCCACCCGGCCCGACCACCGCGCGCTCGCGCAGCAACTGCTCCAACGGCTGCTGCCGCACGCGGGCGGCGCGGTCCGGGTGGGCATCACCGGCGTACCCGGTGTCGGCAAGTCGACCTTCATCGACTCCTTCGGCACCATGCTCACGGGGCTCGGCCACCGGGTCGCGGTGCTCGCCGTCGACCCCACGTCCAGCCGCACCGGCGGCTCCATCCTCGGCGACAAGACCCGGATGGAACGCCTCGCCGTCGACCCGCACGCCTTCGTCCGCCCCTCGCCCACCTCCGGGACGCTTGGCGGCGTCGCCAAGGCCACCCGGGAGTCCATGGTGGTGATGGAGGCCGCCGGCTACGACGTGGTCCTGATCGAGACGGTGGGAGTCGGCCAGTCCGAGACCGCCGTCGCCGGGATGGTCGACACCTTCCTGCTGCTCAGCCTGGCCCGCACCGGCGACCAGTTGCAGGGCATCAAGAAGGGCGTCCTGGAGCTGGCCGACGTCATCGCCGTCAACAAGGCCGACGGCCCGCACGAACCCGACGCCCGTGCCGCCGCCCGCGAACTCGCGGGCGCCCTAAGGCTGTTGCAGGCCCCCGACGCGGCGTGGACGCCGCCGGTGCTGACCTGCAGCGGCCGGGACGGCGCCGGACTCGACGTGCTGTGGGAGCGGCTGCAGCAGCACCGCAAGGTACTGGACGCCACCGGCGCGCTGGCCGCGAAGCGGCGCGACCAGCAGGTCGAGTGGACGTGGGCCATGGTCCACGACCAGCTCTACGCGCGGCTGCACGAACACCCCGAAGTGCGGCGGCTGTCGGTCGAGTTGGAGGCCCAGGTCCGCGCCGGCACCCTCCCGGCGGGGCTGGCCGCGCAGCAGATCCTGGACGCCTTCTTCGGGACCCCCTGACCGGAGGCGCCCCCTGACGGCGCTTCCCGAGTGGCTCCGGGGTGAAGTAGGTGCGAGGGCCGTGCTGGTGTGCACGGCCCTCGCACCGGGTGTGGGGCGCCCCGTTCCCGCCCTCGTCGTCCGGATCTGCACGTGGTGGTGAGCTGTGCGGTGTGCTCTGTCACCTGTACGCGATGCTGAGCTGCGTTGTTCGGTGAGGAATCGAACCCCTGCGTTGCTCTTCACGCGCCAAGGGCCGGATGAACCGCCGGCCCGCGGTGTGTGCACGCCTCCGTGACGACTACCTGCTTCCCACACCCGGCTTGCGGGGTCAGTCCTCGATCAGGTCGATCTCCCAGTTGGTGCGCTGGATCAGGGTGTCCACCTCGCGGATCTCCTTCGCCAGGGCGTCCGCCTGGGCGCGGAGCTCGGCGACCGGCAGCGCCGAGAGGATCCTGAGTTCGGACCGCAACTGCCGTACGGCTCCGTGCTGGTCGCGCCCGGAGGCGGCGTCGGCGGCCGCGGTGATCACCGAGTGGCGCAGCCGCAGGACGTCCCGGCGGGCGAGCGCGTCGGTCAGCGTTCCGCCGCCCTCGATGAGCGCCGTGGAGTTGGTCCGGTTGATCTGGCGGATCAGCCGCTCCAACTCGTCCAGCACCTCCCCGGCCTGGGCCAGGACCTCCGCCGCGCTCTCGGCCGGTTCCTCGCCCTCCTGGTACCGGGCACTGCCGACGACGCGCGCCCGCAACTGCTCCACCCGCCGCACCGCAGCCGCGCGCAGCGCGAGCGCTTCAGCCAGTTTCACCGCGTCATCACCTCTACGTCCTACTGATCGTCCGGCAAGTATGCACGTCGGTGCCTGACGGCGCGGTCCCCGGGGTGGGGCCCGCCGGAATGACCGGGCGGGCGCCACTACGCCACCTCTCGCAGCGCGTGAAGGTCCAGCGCCGTGCCCCACCCATGCGTGGGGCACGGCACTTCGGCGGCTTCCAGGTACTCGAACCAGACCACCTTGCCCACCCCCGCCGGGTGCCACCCCGAGGCGTGCGCCAGCGCCTCCACGAGCAGGAGGCCACGCCCTCTGGTCGAGCCGACGTCGAGCTCGCGCCTCGGGAGTTCCGGGCACCGATCGGCGACCTCCACCCGCACCCGCCCGGCACACCACCGGACGGTAACGACACAGCGCTCCTTGGTGTGCACGAGCGCATTGGCGATCACCTCGCTGGCGCACAGCTCCACCTCCCCGAGCGCATCAACCGAAAGCGGCACACCCCACTCCCGCACGATCGCCCCCACCAACCGCCGCGCCGCCGGCACGGCGTCGGCCCCCGGCGGCACGCCCCACTCAAGAGGCACCGGAAACCGGGCATTACTCAGTGGACTGACTACCACGGACACCCTCCAAGCCAGCCGGGCAAGCCAACTGCCAGTGCCGGGCCGACGCTGGTGTCCTGGCGGCTGCCAGGACACCAGCGCACAGCCAATTTCTTACCGTCAGTCAACAGTCCGTCACGATCGTGAGACCATCGATGATGCGGTGCCCGCATACGGATATGCGCGGAGCGCATCGGACTGCATCATTTGGCTTGGCATGGCTCGTAGCGTTGGGTGGGCTGTTGAACTGGAATTCGGCAGTGATCCGGGATGTGTCCCGGACGAAGAACTACGGCAAGATCATTGAGCTGACTCGAACCCACCGGCGCATGACGCAGTCGCAACTGGGAGAGGCTTGCGGACTGTCACAATCAGCCATCTCGCGACTGGAGAAGCGAGGCATCAGCCCGTATGCCATGGATGTGCTGCTGCGGGTGTCGCACCATCTGGGCATCCCGCCGACTCTGCTCGGCCTTGCCGAATCTACGATTCAGACACGAATCGAAACTGAGAACGTGGAAAGACGTCAATTCTTGGGAGCATCCGCGGCGATCGCCGCATCTCCCGTGCTCGCGGCCGTCTCAGGCCTCTCGGACGAGGGCGAGCAACAGGCCGTCGCACTCCGTCTTGCCACAGCCTCCTACCGTCGGCTGGACGGATCGACCCCCTCACGGGAGCTGGCCGATGTCGTCCACTCCCACCTACGGCTGATCCAGGGGCTGGTCGGCTCGGCGCGGACGGAGGCCCATCGAATCGGGCTCGCCGGCGTCGCGAGCGAGGCGGCGAGCCTGGCCGCATGGCTGGCTTGGGACATGGGGGACCACGGGTCCGCACGGTCGTTCTACGGAGCTGCGATCAAAGCCGCCCGATCGGGAGCAAGTCCTCTCCTTGCCGCGTACCAAGCCGGAAGTCTCGCTCAGTTCGAGGCGCACACCGGCAACGCGGTCCAGGCGCTCAACCTCGCACAGAAGGCCCGCAGCTTCCTGAAGCCTGGGGCACCCGTGATCGCCGACGCATGGCTCGCATCAGTGGAGGCACTCGGACACGCCGCCGCAGGCGACCAGCGAAGTGCCGACCGCGCATTGACACGCAGCCGAACAACGGTCGAAGCCAACACCGGAGACGAACCGCCGCCCTGGCCCTGGGTGTTCGCCTTCGACGAGTCCAAGGTTGCCGCCTTCAGGGTGACCTGCGGCGCCAAGCTCGGACTCTCCAGGTGGGTCTCGGACCCTGCAGGGACTCTTCTCACTACCAGCCACGCAAAGCAGCGCGCACTATTGCTGCTGGACCTCGCGGCAGGCCATCTCGCCGCAGGACGGATCGACACGGCATTCGCACTCGCCTCGCAAGCTCTGGGGATCGGCCTCCAGTACCGTTCAGGACGAATCATCGAGAAAGGCCGCGTACTTCGGCGGTCGGTCAGTACCTCCTCGCCACCCAAGATCGTCCGGGCGTTCGACGAGCGCCTGCACGACGTCTATCTCTAGGGAAGGAATGTGATGCGCATCGGGATCACGGGGCACCGAGGGCTGACGCCCGAGGTCGAGAGCCAGGTCCGGCGGCTACTCGAAGACGCCCTCGCGAGCGAGGATCCCAACGACCTCACAGTCGTGTCCTGCATCGCGGACGGGCCGGACGCGTGGCTGGC
This sequence comes from Kitasatospora sp. NPDC098663, assembly GCF_044760075.1. Classification (NCBI taxonomy): domain Bacteria; kingdom Bacillati; phylum Actinomycetota; class Actinomycetes; order Kitasatosporales; family Streptomycetaceae; genus Kitasatospora; species Kitasatospora sp. NPDC098663. The sequence goes on from NZ_JBIWAP010000052.1 coordinate 18,185, forward strand.
GGAGATCGCGCTCGAACGGGGGGCTCGGCTGGAGGCCGTCATTCCGGCGGATCAGTACCGGGACGGGCTGCCGAACTGGCACCACCCCGTCTACGACCGGCTGTTGAGCAGTGCCAACGCCGTTCACCGAACCGGCCGGGTGGAGTCCGACGAAGCCGCGCACATGGCGGGGAGCGAGGTCCTGGTAGCCCAGGCCGACAAGCTCCTCGCCGTCTGGGACGGCCTGCCGGCTCGCGGCTACGGCGGGACAGCGGACGTGGTCTCGTATGCGCAAGGGCGAGGCGTACCGGTTGAGGTGCTGTGGCCGCAGGGGGCACGCCGATGACGGCGGTCCCGGTGCCCTGTGAATGCGGCCACCCCGGCAGAAGAGAAGAGCACCCACCGCACCAGGCGCGCAACGGGCGCCACTACGCCACCTCGCAGAGCGAGCGGAGGTCGTGCGCCGTGCCCCACCCACGCGTGGGTGGGGCACGGCGCTTCTGTGGTCTTCGGGTGCTCGCGCCGACGCCTCCACCGGCACGCCGCGCCGACGGTCCGCCGTGGAGCACGGGAACCGGACAACCCGGCTTCAAGGACTACGGGAACCACCCAGGACCCACCGGCCGCCCTCAGACGATCTCCTTGGCGGCGGCAGCGTCGGCGTCCTCACTCACAGGACGCTGAAGGCTTCTCCCAAGGCTTCACACGTGGCGTCCAGGTCGTCGTCCGTGACCGCGGCGGCGACGAACCAGCAGGCCATGCCGTAGGCGTTGACGTGGACTCCGCGTTTGAGGAGCTCGTGGCGGAACGCGTCGGAGCGGGCCCGGTCGACGCCCAGCAGGTCGCGGTACTGACGGGTCGGCGTGCCGTCGGCGGTGAACACGGCCTGGAACATCGCGCCGACGCCCTGCACGGCGCAGGGGATGCGCCGGTCGTGGGCGGCGCGCCGAATCGTCTCCATGAGCCGCCGGCCGCTCTCGTCGATGCGCTTGGTGACGTCCGGCTGGTTCAGCGAGCGCAGCGTGACCAGGGCGGAAGTCGCGCACAGCGGAGAGGCGTTGTAGGTGCCGCCGTGCTTGACGTGTCCTTGCGCCAGGGGTTCCATCACGTGTCGTTGTCCTGCGAAGGCGGCGATCGGCAGACCACCGCCCAGCGCCTTGGAGAACACGGCGAGGTCCGGCACGACCCCGAAGAGCGTCTGCGCTCCTCCGGGCCCGGTGCGGAATCCGGTGCAGACCTCGTCGAAGATGAGCATGATCCCGCGCGCCGAGCATTCCTCCCGCAGCAGGTCGAGGTAGCCCGGCTCGGGCATCGTGCAGGCGTTGTTGGCGACGATCGGTTCGCAGATGACCGCGGCGAGTTCCCCTCGGTGGGCGTCGAGGATCTCGCGTAGCGCCGCCGGGTCGTTCCAGGGGCAGACGACCACGTCGCCCACGACACCGTCCGGGATGCCGGGCGAATGAGGTACGGACCGAGGGGCGGCGTAGGGGCCGGCCTGGGATGCGTCGGGGCGGTTGGAGACCGCCAGCGTGTCGGACCATCCGTGGTAGTGGCCTTCGAACTTGAGGATCTTCGAATGCCCGGTGAATCCGCGGGCGGCGCGCACGGCCCCCTGCACCGCCTCGCTTCCGGAGTTCGCGAACCGGATGAGGTCCGCACACGGCACCATCTCGCGGATCAGCTCGGCGAGTTCCACTTCGACGGTGTTGCAGGTGCCGAACATCGTGCCGGTGCGCAGGACGGCGGTGAGCGCCTCGGTGAGCTGCGGATGGGCATGGCCCAGGATCGCGCTGCCGTAGGAGATGAGGTAGTCGACGTACTCGTTGCCGTCCACGTCCCGGATGCGCGCGCCGGATCCGCTGGCCATGTAGAGCGGATAGGAACGTGGTCCGGCCGAGGTCAGCCGGGAGGAGGAACTGATACCGCCGGCCAGCGATGCCTGGGCCCGGGCGAACCAGGCACGGCTGGTGTCTGGTTCGCCCGGCGCCTGGATACGGCCATTCATGTGCGGCTCCTGTTTGGGTGAGGGTTGCTCGGGCACACTCGGAAGGCCCTTCGGGCACATGGGTTTTCCGAGGAGAGGACGGGCAGGGACGTGGCGGAGAAGACGGTGGTCGTCACCGGGGCGGGAAGGGGCATCGGGCAGGCGTGCGCACTGGGCCTGCTGGCGGACGGCTGGACGGTGGTCCTGGTGGGCCGGGGCAAGGAGGCGCTGGAGGAGACGGCGGCGTCGGCCCCTGTCGCCGACCGCGACCGTGCCGTCCCGTTCGCCGCCGACATCACCGATCCCGCCGCCGTGGGCGAGCTGTTCGGGTTCGTCGTGGACCGGTTCGGACGGCTGGACGTGTTGTTCAACAACGCCGCCGACGTCATGCCGTACACCCCGACCGAGGACGTGGGCATCGACGACTGGCACCGCGTGATGGACTCCATCGCCACCGGGACCTTTCTCTGTTCCCGTGAGGCGTTCCGGGTGATGAAGGGGCAGACGCCGCGCGGAGGGCGGATCATCAACAACGGAGCACCGTCCGCTCAGGTGCCCCGGCCGGACTCCATCGCGTTCACCGCGGCCAAGCACGCGGTGTCCGGGCTGACGCGCTCGCTGTCCCTGGACGGCCGCCGCCACGACATCTCGTGCGGCCAGATCGACATCGGCAACGTCACCCCGCAGGACCGCCCGCAGCCCGCGGTCCTCCAGGCCGACGGGTCACGGCAGGCCGAACCCACCATGGACGTGCGGCACGTCGTCGACATGGTGCGGACCATGGCCGCTCTGCCACCGGGGGTGAACATCCAGTCCGTGCTGGTCATGCCCAGTGCCATGCCCTACGTGGGCCGGGGATAGGCCGGCCGCGAACGCCTCGAACCAGCCGCCGGACACCCCTTGCCCGGCCTCTGCCCAGGCCTGCATGCGGTGCGGCTCGGCCTCGGCGACATGCCGCGGAAGCGCTTCGAACGGGACCGCTCCTGACACGCTCATGCGCGGCGTCTCCCCGCCTCTTCGTACTCGCTGAAGTGCCGCTCGGCGAAGAGCTCCGGCCACCCCTCGCCCAGGCCGCGCGAGCGTGCCACCGCCAGCACGTGCCGCCAGTACGGCTTGACCGGCGGCCAGAGCGTGCCCGTGCGGCAGTAGGAACCGTCGATCATGTAGCGCGGTGCGGCGCTCGGATCCGACCCGGAAGGGGCCCGGCGGGTGTGGAAGAGCGCCGAGTGGAGGACGACGGTCGACCCGGGCGGCAGGTCGTCGATGACCACCTCGCCGGGCAGCACGTCCGTTCCCAGATGACTGCGGGCGTCCTTCTCCGCGACCTCCAGGTGCGATCCCGGCAGCACGGCCAGGGCACCCAGGTCAGGCCGGAGCCCGTCGATGTAGTGCAACGCGTGGATCATGTGCAAGCGCCTGTCGCGCTGGGGCCGTTGTTCGAAGTCGTGGTGCCAGCTCTTGCCGCCTCCCCCAGCCGGTCTGCGGTCACTGTGCAGATGGTGGAAGACGAACGCCCCTCCCAGCAGACCGGGGCTGCTCAGGAGGTCCATGAGCGGCGGATACACGGCAAGCTCACCGTGTGCCTCCAGGTCCAGCTCGACCATCTGCGGCGGCCCCGCGTCCGACCGCAATGACGCGTCGATCGAACTCTGACGCCAACCCGCGTCCACCCACTTGTCCACCTCCGGCCGGAGACGGTCGACGAGGTCGGCTGGGAGAAAGCCGGGCAGTACGACGAATCCGTCCTCGGCGAACTTCTCCGCCCGAGCATGGATGACACGGGTGCTTGCCATGTGCTGGTACCCCCTGAGTCACTCAACCGTTGTCACACGGACACCCACAGTGCTCAGATTCTCTATCCCCCGCCGGTCTGCGTGATGCCTCAAGGATGATGAATGGCCGAATGCGGCCGCCGAGCAACACGGCCAACGGGCAGCTCTCCCACAACTCTCCGCAGAAGGGGTCGAGTTCACGAGTTCACCGGGCGGACACGGAGGGCGGTGCCTCACGACCGGGCGCTACCCGAGGCCTTTCAGCTGGCCATCGGGGGCGGGCAGCCGGTCGGCGGATCGGCCAGGAGCGAGCCCATGGCGCCTCCGGACGCGGCGCGCGTTGCGGACGAGCACGCAGAACGCCCGACCGGGAAGCCCCGGCCGGGCGCCTGCATGGACTGCTCGCGGCCTGATCGAACCGACCGCGTGTCGCCGCGGCCCCTGGAAACCGTCATTCCGGCCGGGGCCGATCAGCTGGTCCGCGTCAGACGGCCTTGGCGGCCGCGAAGCGGGACGAGACGTCCTGCCAGTTGACGACGTCCCAGAGCTTCTCGACGTAGTCGGGGCGGACGTTGCGGTACTGCAGGTAGTAGGCGTGCTCCCAGGCGTCGAAGGCGAGCAGCGGGGTGGTGCCCTGGCCGACGTTGCCGTGGTGGTCGTAGACCTGCTCGACGATCAGGCGCTTGGCCAGCGGCTCCCAGGAGAGGATGCCCCAGCCGGAGCCCTGCACGCCGGTGGTGGCGGTGGTGAGCTGCTTGCGGAAGGCCTCGAAGCTGCCGAAGTGCTCGGTGATGGCGTCGGCCAGCTCGCCCTCGGGGCGGTCGCCGCCCTCCGGGGAGAGGTTCTGCCAGAACAGCGAGTGCAGCACGTGGCCGGACAGGTGGAAGGCGAAGGTCTTCTGCAGGCCGACCAGGCCGCCGAACTGCTCCTTGTCGCGCGCCTCGGCCAGCTGGTCCAGGGTGTCGTTCGCACCCTTGACGTAGGCGGCGTGGTGCTTGGAGTGGTGCAGTTCGAGGATCTCGGGGGACATCGCCCGCTCGAGCGCGGAGTAGTCGTACGGCAGGTCGGGAAGCGAGTAGGTGCCCATCAGGACACGGCCCCTTTCGGCGGGTTGAACGGTGGTGATCGTGCCGGGACAACACTATTGCGTATGGGTTGCAGGAACGAAGCATGGGCTCCTGCTTATTCCGCACGTCTCGTCGGGCACAATGGTCACAAGTACATGTAATGAGTGACAAGGGTGAGTGACCATGACCGGATCGCCGGTGGTGCTGGGGATCGAGTCCTCCTGCGACGAGACCGGCGCGGGTCTGGTCCGGGACGGCGTGCTGCTCGGACAGGCGGTGGCGTCGTCGATGGACGAGCACGCCCGCTTCGGCGGGGTGGTGCCGGAGATCGCCGCCCGGGCGCACGTCCACGCGATGGCGCCGGTGGTCGGCGAGGCGCTGGCGCGAGCCGGGCTGACGCTCGACGACGTCGGCGCCGTCGCGGTGACGACCGGCCCGGGGCTGGCCGGGGCGCTCCAGGTCGGGGTGGCCGCGGCCAAGGGCTACGCGTTCTCGCTCGGCGTCCCGCTGTACGGGGTGCACCACCTGGCCGGGCACGTCGCCGCCGCCACGCTGGACGGCGGGCCGCTGCCGAACCCCTGCGTGGTGCTGATCGTCTCGGGCGGGCACACCTCGCTGCTGCTGGTGCGCGACCTCGCCCGCGATCCGATCGTCCACCTCGGCGACACCCTGGACGACGCGGCCGGCGAGTGCTTCGACAAGGTCGCCCGGATCCTCGGCCTCCCCTACCCCGGCGGACCGGCGATCGACCGGGCGGCCAGGGAGGGCGACCCGACGGCCGTCCGCCTGCCGCGCCCGCTGACCGGACCGCGGGACGACCCGTACGCGTTCTCGTTCTCCGGGCTCAAGACGGCCGCCGCCCGCTGGGTGGAGGCGCAGCACTCGGGCGGCTCGGACCCGTACGTGCCGGACGCGGCGGCCGGGTTGCAGGAGGCGATCGCCGACGTGCTGACCCGCAAGGCGGTGCGGGCCTGCACCGATCACGGGATCGGCACCCTGGTGGTGGTCGGCGGGGTCGCGGCCAACTCCCGGGTGCGGTCGCTGGCCGAGGAGCGCTGCGCGGCGGCCGGGATCACGCTGCGGGTGCCGCCGTTGAGGCTCTGTACGGACAACGGGGCGATGGTGGCGGCGATCGGCGACCTGCTGGTCCGCTCCGGCGCCGAGCCGGCTCCGGCGGAGCTGTCGGTGGATCCTTCGGCGCCGCTGGAGTTCGCGGCGTTGACGCCGTTGGTGCGGGCAGCGGCCGCCTGAGGGTTTCACCGCTTTTACTCCGGATCGCACCCCCGTCGCCGGTCTGACGGCGCGTTGATCCGGCAACGGTTCGATCTCGCCCGACGCGAATCCGTTCGCAAGCCTTCCCCCGGCCGCAATCGCTGTGCCATTTTACATGTCACACATCAGGAACCCGTGTGTCCCCAACCACACGGCAACCCTCGACGGCCCCGGAGGCCCCCACAGATGCGTCCCTTCCGGATAACCACGGCCCAGGCGCGGAAACTGCCCGCGCTCGGCGCCGCATTCTTCCTCGCGCTCGGCCTGTTCGCCCCGCAGGCACACGCCGCGACGGCCGACTCCGCCACCACACTCAAGGCCCAGGCCCAGGCCCAGGCCCAGGCCGGCAAGGCGGCGGCGCCGCGCTCCGTCCCGGTGCCCAAGTCCCCCGACACGCCGAAGGACGACCGTCCGCTGGCTTCGGACCAGCAGGCCAAGTCCAGCGCCCCGGCGGCGGGCAGCGCCACCGGTGCGCACGCCGCCGCCAAGGCCGCCAGGCAGCTCTCGGCGGCCGCCGCCTGCGACGTCTCCGCCTTCACCGGCAACACCGGTGCCGCGCTCGTCCAGAAGGTCAAGGCCGCCGACCTCGGCTGCATCAACACCCTGTACAACCTGACCGGCAACGACGCCAAGGGCGCGTTCAACGAGGCGCAGATGGCCACCGTCGCCAACGCCCTGCGCGACGTCTCCGCCGCCTACCCCGGCGACGACTCCACCTCGGCCGGCCAGCTGGTCGTCTACCTCCGCGCCGGCTACTACGTGCAGTGGTACAACCCGGACGTGGTCGGCCCGTACGGCGCCACCCTGCAGACCGCCATCCGCGGCGCGCTGGACGGCTTCTTCGCCGCCCCGCGCAGCAAGGACGTCACCGAGGCGAACGGCGCGACCCTCGCCGAGGCCGTCACCCTGATCGACAGCGCCCAGGAGAACGCCCGCTACACCGGCGTCGTCAAGCGACTGCTGAACGACTACACCGGCTCGTGGACCGGCTCGATGGCCACCGCCGTCGCCAACACCAAGACCGTCATCGAGCGCGGCTTCGACCTCCCCGCCTTCACCGCCGCCCTCCAGGCCGACCCGTCCTTCGCCACCACCATGGCGTCCTTCGTCACCCGCAACGGCGCCCAGCTGAACGGCTCCGACCTGGTCACCTCGATCGGCATCCAGATCGGCAACCTGGTCGCCAACGACGCCACCAAGGCCCAGGGCCGGCCGATCGTCAAGGACCTGATCAACCGCTACCCGCTGGTCGGCAACACCGGTCCGCTCACCATGAACCTGGTCTGGTTCGCGGAGAAGAAGGACACCGGCAACTGCTCCTACTACGGCACCTGCGACCTGCCCACCCGGCTCGTCCCGCTCGTGCTCACCACCGACCACACCTGCAACGCCAACCTGCGCATCCGTGCGCAGAGCATGACCGCGCAGCAGTTCGCCGACACCTGCACCAGCCTGATCAACGAAGACGCGTTCTTCCACAAGGTGGTCAAGGACAACGGCCCGGTCGCCAACGACAACAACACCAGCCTTGAGGTCGTCGTCTTCGACGACTACTACAACTACAGCCTGTACGCCTGGGAGATGTACAACATCGCCGTCGACAACGGCGGCATGTACGAGGAGGGCGACCCGGCCAAGGTCGGCAACCAGGCCCGCTTCATCGCCCACCAGGCCGACTGGCTGCGCCCCAGCTTCCAGATCTGGAACCTCAACCACGAGTACACCCACTACCTCGACGGACGCTACGACTTCTACGGCGACTTCGACGCCGGCATGACCACCCCGACCGTCTGGTGGGTCGAGGGCCTCGCCGAGTACATCTCGTACAGCTACCGGGGCGTCCACTACGACGACGCCGTCGCGCAGGCCGCCAAGGGCACCTACGCGCTGAGCACCCTCTTCGACAACACCTACGACAACTCCGACTCCACCAAGGTCTACAACTGGGGCTACCTGGCCGTGCGCTACATGCTCCAGTCGCACCCGCAGGACGTCGACGCGCTCCTCGCCAAGTACCGCGTCGGCGACTGGAACGGCGCCCGCGCCCTGCTCAAGACCACCATCGGCACCAAGTACGACGCCGACTTCGCCACCTGGCTCAAGGCCTGCGGCGCCGACAACTGCGGCTCGCTGCCCACCAACCAGGCCCCGCTCTGCACCGCCGGCGACACCCGGCAGTACGACAAGAACTGCCGCCGCGACGGCGTCGCCGCCACCACCGGCAACTACAGCTACAGCTTCCTCAACCTGCCCGCCGGCGTGAAGCAGCTGACCATCACCACCAGCGGCGGCACCGGCAACGCCGACCTCTACTACAACGGGGGTGCGTGGGCCACCACCGGGTCGAACCTGGCCAAGTCCACCAACCCCGGCAACGGCGAGACCCTCACCATCGCCAACCCGCCGTCCGGCTGGGTGTACTTCAGCCTCTACGCCCAGCAGGGCTTCGGCGGCGTGACCGTCACCACCACGTACAACTGACGTCCGCGTCCCGGACATCGAGGAGGGCCCCGCGTGCGGCGGGGCCCTCCTCGCGCGTTCGGGCCCCTCGCGCTCAGCCCTCCGCCGACCAGGTCACCACGGGAGGACGGACGGCGGCGCACAACGGACGGCCCTTGGCGTCCGTCAGACGCAGCCGGGCCACCAGGACGCCGCGCTCCACCGCCGCCCCGGCGACCTCCCGGTCGACCGCCGCCAGCAGCAGCTTGGCCCGGCGGAACAGCGCCCAGCCGTCGCCGCTCCCGGTCACCCAGTTCAGGTAGACGAACCGGGCACCGGGGCCGCCCTGCACGTACCGGCCGGTGATGTCCACGCCGCCGGTGAGGTCCGCACCTCCAGGTGCCGGCTGCGCCTCGCACTCCAGGGACCAGCGGGCGCGCGGCGCGTCCCCCGGGACCGGGTCGAGCAACTCGGCCGGGCGACCCCGGCGTTGGACGGCGACGTGCAGGTCCCGGTAGCCCGGGAAGCCCGGCGCGGCGGCACACTCACGCCCCGGCAGGTCGGTGGCCTCAATCCTCAGCTCCATACCGATATGGTCCCCCACCGCACGCCTCGGGAAGTTATAACGATCGGCCATCCAATGCGCCGCACAATACGGACCGGCGAGGAGGTCATCCTTTGTCAAAAGGGTGTCAGGAACCCTGGCTTTCGGTTAAGGTCCGGAGTTAGATGAAAGTCGGTTCGGGGTTCCGATCGGAATACCGAATTTCCGCCAAGCCTCGGGCATCCTTGCTCCACCGTGCCTGCCATCCCGGGAATGGAGAGTACCCATGAAGATGATCAAGGCGATCGTGAAGAAGTTCAAGCGTGACGAGGACCTCGCCGACCACTCGTGGATCGCGCACGTCATCTGACGCATCGTCACTATCGGGGGCCGTGGCCGGGCTACGGCCGGCCACGGCCCCCCGCCGGCGCTGCCGAACGCCCCACCCGTCCACCGGACCGGAGCCCTCCCGTCCGCCCGGGGTTCTCCGCCCGCCGGGGGAATCCATTTCATCGCCATTTCATCGCCATTCCGTTGGAGGCGCGATTCTCATGGAAGAAATGGCGCCGGCAATCGGCCGCAGCCATTCCATCGCCTACGCCCCGAAGATCCAGGACCTGCTGACCAGGGAAGAAAAGGTGTTCCGGATCGACGCCCGCACGGTCGGCGTCTCCGACAGCGGGCTGATGGCCGAAATCGTCGCGGCGCGCCCCGTGCGGTCGGCGGAGCGCTCGGTCTACAAGCCCGCCGCGGGAGCGGACATCCACCACGACAGCGCGACCCGGACGATCCGCGCGCTGGGGCAGGACGTCATGGCGGGCATCAAGGCCCCGCCGCCCCCGGCACGCGGACTGTCCGGCGCCTGGCCCTACGCGGCCACCTCCTACCTGCGCCGATGGCTCTTCGCGTCCGACCCCCTGCCGGTCTCCCTCCTGTCGAAACGCGGCGTCACCCGCTCCGACCGGCTCTCCCGGATCGTCGACCGCGCCGTCACCGTCTGGCCGGGATCCGCCGCCGAGGGCAGGAGCACCGCGCTGGCCGGGCAGATCCGCGACGCCGACGGCACCCGGGAGCGGAGGCAGGCCATCGCGCTGTACCGGCGGTCGACGGCCACCCTCTGCGACGGGGTGGCCGCGCTGGCCGGCAACGCCCTGTGGCTCATGGGGCCGGACCGGGAGCGGGAGGACGCCCGCGCCGACCTCACCGAGGTCCTGTGGGAGACCCTGCGGCTGCTCCCGCCCGCATGGATGCTGTTCCGCAACGACGGCCGCGCCTACACCGGGCTGCACCCCGAGATCCACCCCGAGGACCGCGTCGCGCTCTTCCCGCTCCTGATGCACCGCCACCCGGAGCACTGGTCCGACCCGCTGGAGTTCCGGCCCGAACGGTGGGCCGGGGTGGCGGACCCGGAGAAGACGCCCGGGTTCATGCCGTTCGGCTTCGACGGAGCCCGCTGCTGGGCCAAGCACCTGGTCGTCCCCCTGGCCGAACGCCTGCTGAACGTCGCCCTCGACCACGGGCTCGCCATTCGCGGCCCGCGGCAGGAGGCGCACGTCCCCCTGCGTTCCCTGCTCTCCGTGCGGTTCGACGCCGGGACCAGGGCCTGACCCACGGACCCCGAACACCCTGACACCACGGGACACACCATGGAATCGCCCACGCTGGCCGACTGGGTCGGCGACGTCCGGAGCTTCACCGGCCACCAGTGGCAGCGCGAGCCCGCGGTCTTCACACCGGAGAAACTCGCCCCGCCGTTCGACCTGGACGCGCTGGACGCCGCCTTCGACACCGGGCTGCTGCGCACCCCCTACCTGGAGATGGTCCGCTCCACCAAGGTGACCGTCCCGCCCGAGGCCTACACCACGTCACGCGTGGTCAACGGCGTGACGTACCACGGCTTCGCCGACCGCGCGAAGGTCCTCGCACTCCTGGGCACCGGGGCGACGCTGCTGCTGCGCTGCGTCGACCAGTGGCACCGCCCGACGGGCGAGCTGGTGGCGCGGCTGTCCGAAGAACTCGACCGGCGCGTCGAGGCGTTCTTCTTCGTCACACCCGCCGGCGGCCAGGGCCTCGCGGTGCACCGCGACGACGCCGACGTGTTCGTCCTCCAGGCGGCCGGACGCAAGACCTGGTACGTCCACGCCGCGCCGACCGTGGCGCACTGGACGCCGGGAGAACTCCCCGACGACGAGCACTCCCCGCGGCTCCTGCACAGCGTCCTCGAACCCGGCAGCGTGCTCTACGTCCCGCGCGGCTTCGCGCACCGCGCGGTCGGCGCCGCCGGACTCTCCGCCCACCTCTCACTGACGATCCGCGACATCTCCGTACCGGACCTGCGGACCGCCCTGGAGCGGCGGTTGACGGACGGGCTGGACCTCCCGGCGCGCCCGCTCGGCGAGGCCGCGATCGGCGACTCCTGCGCCGCGCTGCTCGACCACGTCCGGGCGAGGCTCGACCAGATCGAACCGGAGGACCTGCGGCTCGCCGCCCGGGCCGCACAGGCGCGGGCGGCCCGGGCGGAGGCTGCGGCGCAGAACGCGGAGCGCGCGGAGTCGTTCGCCGAGGCGGCCCGGACCTGGGAAGGCGGCGGGACCGGCGCCGGGCGGACCGGGCTGGCGTCCGTCAGCCGCACCTGGCGCAGGCTGCGCGACGCGGCACGCACGACGCACTGACGCACCGGCCCACCGGCGCAGGGCCGTCAACGAGACCCAGCGCGTCCGGCGGGCGCCGCCCGTCCTCCGTACCGTCGTGACGACGACGGTACGGAGGACGGTCGGACACGCCCTACACCCGCTGCGCCGGGACCGTCCGGTCCCGCTGGAGGTCCAGCAGCTCACGGAACAGCCCGTCCGGACGCGCCGCCAGCTCCGCCCAGGTGCCGGTCTGCACGATCCGGCCCCGGTCCATCACGATCACCCGGTCCGCCACCGCCGCGTTGGCGATGTTGTGCGTCACCAGCAGCGTGATCCGCCCCGGGGCGAGGGCGCGCAGCGCGTGCAGGATGCGGTGCTCGGCGCGCGGGTCCAGGTCCGAGGTCGGCTCGTCCAGGATCAACAGCCCCGGGCTGCGCACCGTCCGGTACAGCGCCCGGGCCACCGCCGCCCGCTGCCAGCCGCCGCCCGACAACTCGGCGCCGCCCCACCATCCCTGGGCCAGCAGCGTGCGCCAGCCCGACCGCAGCCGGGCCACGACCTCGTCGAAACCCGTCCGCGCGGCCGCCCGCTCCACGTCCGCCATCACCTGCTCGGTGAGGTGCCCCAGGTGAACGTTCTCGGCCGCCCCCAGCGGCCAGCGCGCGAACTCCTGCGGCACCCGGGCCACCCGCGACCACATGCCGTCCGCGTCCAACTCCTCCACCGGCACGCCGTCCCAGCAGATCCGGCCGGACTGCGGCAGGTAGAGGCCGGACAGCAGCTTCAGCAGCGTGGACTTGCCACTGCCGTTCTGCCCGATCACCGCCACCACCTCCCCGGCCCGCAGCGTCATGCTGACCCCGCACAGCGCCGGCTCCTGCTGCTCGCCGGGGTAGGCGTGCCCGAGGTCCGCGACCTCCACCAGTTGCGGCGCGTCCGGCACGATCCCGCCGCGCCGGATCCGGTGACCGCCGGCCTCGTCCAGGAAGGTGAAGTAGTCGTCCAGGTACAGGCCCATCCGGTACAGCCGGGCGCCGTTGCCGACCAGGCCCTGCAACCCGGACGAGGCCGTCCGCAGCGCGAACGTCGCCGTACCCGCCGCCGCCAGGTCGATCCGGCCGCTCGCCACCAGGTACAGCAGCGTGCCCCAGACCAGCGCGCTGCCCGCCCCCGTGCCCAGCGAGGCCAGCAGGGAGACCTTCGCCGCCTCCCTGGTCGCCCGGTCCGTCGCCTCGACGATCTTCTCCTCGGCGCGGCGGTACTTGGCCATCAGGAACGGCGTGACCTGGTCCGAACGGACCTGGTCCGCGCGGGTCTTGTCGATCAGGAACCAGCGGTAGACGCGCAGCGCGCCACGGTCCTCGTTGGTGGCCACGGCCGCCAGGTAGTGGATCCGGGCCGTCCGGACGGCCGCCACCCCGGTCGGTACCGAACCCAGCAGCAGCAGCGGTACCAGCCACGGGTGGAGCGTCGCCAGGACGCCCGCCGCGGCGGCCAGCGAGACCGTCGAGGCGATCACGTCCTGGGCGTTGGAGAGCAGGTCCGGCGTGGTCGAGGCACCCCGGTCGGCCGCCTCCCACTGCTCGTTGTACGCGGGCTCGTCGTACGCCCGCAGCTCGGCCGCGCACCCGGCGGCGATCAGCGCCAGCTCCGCCTCCCGGGTGACCCTCGGCGACACCCGGCCGGACAGCCCCACCACCGCGATCCCCAGCACCGCGCGCAGCGCGGCCGAGACGGTCAGCAGGAGCAGCGACGGCGCGGCGGTCCGCAGGTGCTCCCCCACCGGGCCCGCCACCAGCAGCGCGCCCAGGGTGCCGGTCGTCGCGTACAGCGCCAACGCCCCGAACACGCCCGCCAGCGCCTGGCACACCAGCAGCAGCACGGTGGACGTCCGGTCCGCCGCCCACGCCAGCGCCAGCGCGCGGCGCACCAGGTGCGGGAGGCGGCGCAGCATCGCGCTCGCCGACATCGACGCCCCGGCCTCGGCGCGGCGGTCGCCGGGGAAGCGCAGGCGCAGTTCCTCTTCGTGCTGGTCCTGGACGGGCCGGTCCTGGACGGGCGAGGTGCGGTCGGGCGGGGTGTGGGGCTTCCCGGGCTTCACGATCTGTTCGGACACAGTGCTCCCTTGTTCCCTGGTACGGCGGCCGGTGGCCGCAGCGGATCCGCGCGCGGGCAGCCCTCACCGCCGCGTGGGCGTGTGGGGTCGGCAGCGGTGCCGGAGGGCACTCTGCGAAGGGCTGGCTGCGGTGCGGACCCCGATCCTGGCAGCGGTCCGCCGGGCCGTCCGGCGTGTCCCGGCCGGTCTCACTCGATCCGGGCGATTCCGTGTCGGCGGCGGCGAGTTGGTGGCAATCGATCACCGGGAGGGTCCGCGATGTTCGATTCAGGGGCCGATTGCGGTGCACTCCGGGCACGCGGTCCGACAATCACAGGAACGTCCCGGCCAAGCCCGCGCGGCCCGACCTCGCCGACCATCTCAGGGGGCGGGACGCGGGGCCAGAAGGTCGGGGGTCAGGGGGTCGGGGGGTCGGGGGATGGAGCGCGCGAAGGAAGGGGGCGGTGAGGCGGCAAGGGCGAGTCGGGGTGCACCTGTCCGGAATCCGGGCGGTGACGGGAGCCTGAACCGGGCCTCACGTTTGAACGGCCGGGCCCCGGGCAGTCGCGCGCCCGTCGCTCCTGTGGCCAGGCCGAGCACCGAAGGTCACGATGGAATCCGGCAACCCCCGCCCCCGGCCCGATCGGAGCACGATGAGCGAGCAGCACAACGTCGTCCTGCTGACCTTCCCGGACGCCGCCGCATGGCGGACGGCCTTCGACGAGGCGCAGCACCTGCCCGGCCTGCGGCAGCTGGCGGCGCTGGAACGCAGCGCCGACGGCCTGTTGGAGATCCAGGACACCTTCACCCGGGGCGCGGGCGTGACCACCGTCGGCTCCGGCGTCCTCGGCGGCCTGGTGGGCCTGGTCGGCGGGCCGATCGGCGTCCTGCTCGGCTTCGCGGCCGGTGCGGCGATCGGCAACGCCGCCGAGGAGGGCCGGGCGACGGAGGGCGGCGCCGGGCTGATCATGCTCTCGCCCCGCGTCCCGGACGGTGGCGCGCTGCTCGTCCTGGAGCTCCGGGAGTCCTCCCCCGACCGGGCCGACGACCTGGCCTCCCGGCACGGGGCCACGGTCGAGCGGATCGACGCGCAGGACTTCGCCGAGCAGGTCCGGGCCGCCGAGCACAAGGCGGAGCAGGACACGGCGGAGCAGGACACGGCCGCGCAGAACGCGGCGGAGCCCGAGGCGGATGGTGACCGGCCCGGCGAGGGCGCCTGACCCGCCGCCCGGCCCCTCACCGCGCCCGCAGCGCCTCGACCGTCCGCGCCCGGGCCGCCCGGACGGCGGGCAGCCATCGGCCCGGAGGCGGACACCTCCGGGCCGATGGCGGGCCGGTCCCGCTTTCCGGACGGCTGACGCCAACTCCCTTCAGCCGCACGGGAATCCGGGATCAGGCGACGTCGAACCGGTCCAGGTTCATCACCTTGACCCACGCCGCGACGAAGTCCGCCACGAACTTCTCCTTCGCGTCGTCGCTCGCGTAGACCTCGGCGACGGCGCGCAGTTCGGAGTTGGAGCCGAAGACCAGGTCGGCCCGGGTGCCGGTCCACTTGAGCGCGCCGGTGGCCGCGTCCCGGCCCTCGAAGGTGTGCCCGTCCTCCGAGGTGGCCTTCCACTCCGTGTCCAGGTCCAGCAGGTTGACGAAGAAGTCGTTCGTCAGGGCCTCGGGGGTCTCGGTGAGGACGCCGTGCGGGGACTGCTGGTAGTTGGCGCCCAGCACCCGCAGGCCGCCGACCAGGACGGTCAGTTCGGGCGCGCTCAGGGTCAGCAGGTTCGCCTTGTCGAGCAGCAGGTACTCGGCGCCCAGCCGGCTGCCCTTGCCCACGTAGTTGCGGAAGCCGTCCGAGGTCGGCTCCATCGCCGCGAAGGAGTCGACGTCGGTGAGTTCCTGCGTCGCGTCCACCCGGCCCGGCGTGAACGGCACCACCACGTCGCGGCCGCCCGCCCGGGCGGCCTTCTCCACGCCGACGCCGCCGGCCAGCACCACCACGTCGGCCAGCGAGACCTGCTTGGCGCCGGACCGGGCGTTGAACTCCTGCTGCACGCCCTCCAGGGTGCGCAGTACCGAGGCCAGCCGGTCCGGCTCGTTGACCTCCCAGCCGATCTGCGGCTGGAGCCGGATCCGGCCGCCGTTGGCGCCGCCGCGCTTGTCGCTGCCGCGGAAGGAGGAGGCCGCCGCCCACGCGGTGGACACCAGCTCGGACACCGACAGCCCGGAGGCGGCGATCCGCTCCCGCAGGGCGGCGACGTCCGCGGCGTCGATCTGCTGGTAGCCGACCGCGGGCAGCGGGTCCTGCCACACCAGTTGCTCGGTCGGCACCTCCGCGCCGACGTAGCGGGCGAGCGGGCCCATGTCGCGGTGGGTCAGCTTGAACCAGGCGCGGGCGAAGGCGTCCGCGAGCTCCTCGGGGTGCTCCAGGAAGCGCCGGGAGATCGGCTCGTAGACCGGGTCCAGGCGCAGCGACAGGTCGGTGGTCAGCATCGTCGGGGCGTGCCGCTTGGACGGGTCGTGGGCGTCCGGGACGGTGCCCGCTCCGGCGCCGCCCTTCGGCTTCCACTGGAAGGCGCCGGCCGGGCTCTTGGTCAGCTCCCACTCGTAGCCGAACAGCGTCTCGAAGAAGCTGTTGTCCCAGGTCACCGGGGTGGCCGTCCAGGCGCCCTCCAGGCCGCTGGTGATCGCGTCCCCGCCCTTGCCGGTGCGGAAGGTGCTCTTCCAGCCGAGGCCCTGCTGCTCGATCGGGGCGTCCTCGGGGTCGGGGCCGACGTTGTCCGCCGGGCCCGCGCCGTGGGTCTTGCCGAAGGTGTGGCCGCCGGCGATCAGCGCGACGGTCTCCTCGTCGTTCATCGCCATCCGGTAGAAGGTCTCGCGGATGTCGCGGGCGGCGGCGAGCGGGTCCGGGGTGCCGTTGGGGCCCTCGGGGTTGACGTAGATCAGGCCCATCTGGACGGCGGCGAGCGGCCGCTCCAGCTGGCGGTCGCCGGTGTAGCGCTCGTCGCCGAGCCAGGTGGTCTCCGGGCCCCAGTAGACGTCCTCGTCCGGCTCCCACTCGTCCACGCGGCCGCCGCCGAAACCGAAGGTCTCGAAGCCCATCGACTCCAGGGCGACGTTCCCGGCCAGGATCATCAGGTCGGCCCAGGAGAGGTCGCGGCCGTACTTCTTCTTCACCGGCCACAGCAGGCGGCGGGCCTTGTCCAGGCTGGCGTTGTCGGGCCAGCTGTTCAGCGGGGCGAAGCGCTGCTGCCCGGCGCCGGCGCCGCCGCGGCCGTCGCTGATCCGGTAGGTGCCCGCGCTGTGCCACGCCATCCGGATGATGAAGGGGCCGTAGTGCCCGTAGTCGGCCGGCCACCACGCGTGCGAGGTGGTGAGGGCCGTCTCGATGTCGCGCTTCACGGTCGGAAGGTCGAGGGATCCGAACGCCGCGGCGTAGTCGAAGTCGGCGCCGAGCGGATTCGCCACGGCCGGATTCTTCGCGAGGATCTTCAGATTGAGCCGCTCCGGCCACCACTGGCGGTTTCCGCCGCCCTGGGTGGGGTGCGGCGCGCGCCCGTGGGCCACCGGGCAGCCGCCCGTGCCCTCCGCCTGCGGCTCGGGTTCGGTAACGATCGGATCGTGGTTCTCAGACATGGAAATCCTTCCCTACAAGGCGGATCACGGTGTCTTCACTGCTACTTCCTGCTACCCAGGCTATCGCCGGAGCCGATCCTACGATGGACACGATCCACGTCAAGAACGACACCAAACACATATCCGATCGGGAACCGGAGAGAAGCCGAAATAACTTGGTAAAATCCTGACCTCCCATTGACCTGAATAGGTGAACCGATATGAGTGACCTGCTGGAGCGACTGCGCGGACGCGGCTGGCGCCTCACCTCCCAGCGGCGTGTCGTGGCGGAGGTCCTGGACGGCGAGCACGTGCACCTCACCGCCGACGAGGTCCACGCCCGGGCCGCCGAACGCCTGCCCGAGATCTCCCGGGCCACCGTCTACAACACCCTCGGCGAACTGGTCACCCTCGGCGAGGTCACCGAGGTCTCCACCGACGGCCGGGCCAAGCGCTACGACCCCAACGCCCACCACCCGCACCAGCACCTCGTCTGCACCCACTGCGGCACCATCCGCGACGTCCACCCCACCGACGACCCCCTCGCCGGCCTCCCCGCCGACCAGCGCTTCGGCTTCACCGTCACCGACGCCGCCGTCACCTACCGCGGTCTCTGCCCGGCCTGCGCGGGCTGACCACGGGCTGACCACGGCCCCCGTCGGGATTCCCTGCGAAGATCGGGGAATGGAACTGACGATGGTTGACGTCACGCCGGGGAACGCCGCCATGGCGACCGATCTCGGGCCGCTGATACGGCAGTTGAGGCCGGCCCTGACCGCCGAGGGGTTCGCCGCCTTCGCCGCCGAGGCGCACGCACAGGGGCTGGTCTTCACCGCCGCGTACGACGGTCGCGGGCGGTGCGTCGGGGTGGCGACCCACCGGGTGCTGGCGACCAGCCGCGGCCGGCTGCTGTTCGTCGACGACCTGGTGACCGACCGCGCGGTGCGGTCGGCGGGGGTCGGCGGGCGACTGATGGCGGAGCTGGAGGAGCGGGCCCGACGGGCGGGGTGCGCCCGGATCGAGCTCGACTCGGGGGTGACCAACCACGGCGCGCACCGCTTCTACCACACGGCCCGGATGTCGATCGTCGCCCTGCACTTCGCCCGCGAGATCCGGGCCGGTTCGTAACGGTTCGAGGGGACGGCCGGTTCGAGGGGACGGCCGGTTCGCGGCCGGTGGTGCCGGCCGGTTCGCGGCCGTTCGCCGCGGCGCCGCGCCGGAGTTGACACGGAATCACGGAGTTGACGGACCCGCCGCCCTGTCCTTGACCCCCGCCGGGGCCCGGCTGGGACGATTCCCGGCATGGGCGAAACCATCAACGAGAAGCAGCCGATATTCTCCGCCGACGCCGACATCCGCATTTCCGCGACACCGATCGAGGTCTACGCGGTGATCAGCGACCTGCCGCGCAGCGGCGAATGGAGCCCGGAATGCCTGGGCGGTGAATGGACGGTCGGCGAGCCGGCCGCCGTCGGGTCCGTGTTCCGCGGCGACAACCTCCGCGGCGACGACATCGTCGCCTGGGCGCCGGTGGTCCGCGGCCGGTGGACGACCCAGTCCGAGGTGGTCACCGCGGAGCCGGGCCGGACCTTCCGGTGGGCGATACACAACTCGGACGGCCAGAAGCAGGAGAGCGTCTGGGGCTTCGACATCGAGGCCGCCGAGGGCGGCAGCCTGCTGATCCACCACTTCCGCATGGACTCGGCCACCCAGGGCATCAAGGGCATCACCGCGGAGATGGACGCGGCCGAGAAGCAGCGCTTCTTCGCGGAGTGGGGCGACAAGATCTCCGGCGATCTGGCCGCCACCCTGCAGCGCATCAAGGCCGTCATCGAAGAGGCGTGACGCCGGGCGGTATCCGGCCTTCCGCGATTCGCCCGGAATTCCCGGGCCCGTACCCGGGCACGCGGCCATTCGGACGCCCGGGCACGCCAATTCACCTCGGACGGTGTCCCTTTCACCGCGGGTGGTGTCCATTCCATTCACGTCAGGCGCCGACGGCGCACAGCCGCGGACCGGGAGGCGGACAGGTGCTTCTTCAACGTATCGGAAACCGGGGAATTCAGCTCGGGATGCTCTTCGAGCGCGCCGCGGCCAGACACGGCGCGAACGTCCTCATCCTCGACCACGACCTCGACGCGGCACCGGAGTTGGGCCGCAGGGCGACTGTCGCCGAGGTGTCGGACCTGGTGGACGACCTGGCGTCCCGGCTCTGGGCGGCGGGCGTGCGGCCGAGCCGGCGGGTGGTGGTGTACAAGGCCGACGGCTTCGACATCACGCTGCTCGCGTGCGCGGCGGCGCGGATCGGGGCGGTCCCGGTGCTGCTGTCGCCGGCACTGGACGGCGCGACCGTCGCCGAGCTGGTCCGCCGCACCGACCGGCCGTTCCTGGTGACCGACCAGGAGAAGCTGGAGAACGTGCTGCCCGAGACGGTCTTCGACCTCGCCGACCGGGTGGTGCTGACCTCCGGCTCGTACCGGGACGCCGTCGAACTGCGGGCGCTGGCCGGGGTGGAGAGGGTCGAGCCCGTCGTCATGCCGGCCGACCACCCGACGCTGATCACCCACACCTCGGGCACCACCGGGACGCCCAAGCTGGCCGTGCACACCGGGTTCAGCCTGCAGTCCCGCTACCGCCCGCAGGCCTCCGTCATCGCCCCGCTGATCCCGGGCCGGGAGACCATCGCCATCCACGTCTCCTTCGTCCACTCCCGGCTGATCACCGCGCTGGCGATCTCCCTCTACCGCGGCTTCCCGCTGGTCGTGCTGCGCGAGTCGGACCCGAAGCACGTCGGCGACCTGTTCGCGCGGCTGAAGCCGGGCATCCTGGAGGCACACCCCAACTCCTTCATGGAGTGGGAGGAGTTGGCGCAGGACCCGCGCGGCCCGCTGTCCAACGTCAAGCTGTTCAGCAGCACCTTCGACGCCATCCACCCGCGGACCGTGCACCGGTTGCTGCGCGCCACCCGGCGCCGCTCGCCGCTCTTCGGCCAGTTGTACGGGCAGAGCGAGGTCGGCCCGGCCATCGTCCGCGGCTTCACCCGGCGCCGCACCCTGGACGACGACGGCCGCTGCGTCGGCATGCCGTTCCCCGGGATGACCGACGTCCGGGTGGTCAGCCGGAACGGCAACCCGCCGTCCGAGCGGAACCCGGGCTTCATCGAGGTGCGCAGCGACGGGCGCATCGTCACCTATCTCGGCGAGCAGGACCGCTACGACGCCCAGGTGTCGGCGGACGGCTGGTGGCGGATGGGCGACGTCGGCTACCGCACCAAGTGGGGCTGCGTGCACCTGCTGGACCGCGAGGTCGACCTGATCGAGGGCTTCGGCAGCACCCTCGCGGCCGAGGACACCCTGTTCGGCCAGCTGCCCGGCCTCGCCGAGGTCATCATCATCCCCGGCCCGGACGGCAGGGCCGTGCCGGTGGTGTGCACCAAGGACGACGAACCGCTGGACCTGGCGGCCTGGCGGCGCGCCGCGGCGTCGCTGCCGCCGATGGCCGAGCCGGTCCACCGGCGGCTGGACGAGCTGCCGAGGACCGCCACCACCAAGATCAAGCGCCTGGAGCTCGCCCGCCTGCTGCTCGCCGACGCCCCGCAGGGCACCCGGACGGACGTGGAAGACGTGGAGGACGTGAAGCCGTGAGTGAGCGAAGCGAGCTCGTCATCGAGAGGTGCGCGCGGGCGGACGCCCGTGCCGAGCGAAGCGGGGCGGGCGCATGAGCGGAGTGGGTACGAGGGCGGCGCTGGAGGTCTGCGTCATCGGGGCCGGCCCGCGCGGCCTGTCCGTTCTGGAGCGGCTCTGCGCCAACGAGCGCGCGGAGCCCTCGCACGGCTCCATCACGGTGCACATGGTCGACCCGGCCGCGCCCGGCGCCGGCGCCGTCTGGCGCCAGGACCAGTCACGGCACCTGCTGATGAACACCGTCGCCTCGCAGATCACCGTGTACACCGACGACAGCTCCCGGATCGACGGGCCGATCGAGCCCGGTCCGAGCCTGTGGGAGTGGGCGGTGGAGGTCGCCGGGGCCGGCGCCGCCTCCGGGCAGGACGAGGAGTGCGTGGCCGAGGCCCGCGTCCTGCGAGCCGACAGCTACCCCACCCGGGCGTTCTACGGGCGCTACCTGAACGCGAGCTTCCGCCGGGTGGTGGACGGCGCGCCCGCGCACGTCACCGTCCGGGTGCACCGCTCGCGGGCGGTGGCGATGGCGGACACCCACGGTGTCCCCGGCGGCCCGCAGGGCATCCGCCTGGAGAACGGCAGCCGGCTCAACCACCTGGACGCCATCGTGCTCGCCCAGGGCCACGTCGCGGCCCGGCCGACCCCGCACGAGGAGCGGACGGCCAGCCTGTCCCGGATCCACCACCTCACCTACATCACCCCGGCCAACCCGGCGGACCTCGACCTGAGCGGCATCCTGCCGGGCCAGCACGTACTGGTGCGCGGCCTCGGGCTGAACTTCTTCGACCACATGGCCCTGTTCACGGTCGGCCGGGGCGGCGCCTTCGTCCGCGCGGACGGACGGCTGGTGTACCGGCCGTCGGGCCGGGAGCCGAAGCTGTTCGCCACCTCGCGCCGCGGCATCCCGTACCACGCCCGCGGCGAGAACGAGAAGGGCGCGTACGGCCGTTACTTCCCCCGGTTGCTGACCGCCGAGTACATCGCCGGGCTGCGCGAGCAGTCCGCGGCCGGCGAGCCGGTGCAGTTCCGCACCGACCTGTGGCCGCTGATCTCGCGCGAGGTGGAGAGCGTCTACTACGGCACGCTGCTCGACGCGAAGGGCCGCGGCGCCGAGCGGGAGCCCTTCGTCGATCGGTACCTGACGGTCGACCACGGCGGCGGCTTCGCGGCCCTGCTCGACGAGTACGGCATCCCCGAGTCGGAGCGCTGGGACTGGGAGCGGCTCTTCCGCCCTTACGGGGAACGGGAGTTCACCGGGCCGGAGGACTTCCGCGACTGGCTGCTCGGATACCTGGCCGAGGACGTCGAGGCGGCCCGGGCCGGCAACCTCAGCGGCCCGCTCAAGGCCGCCCTGGACATCCTGCGCGACCTGCGCAACGAGATCCGCCTCGCGGTGGACCACGGCGGGCTGGAGGGGAGCTCGCACCGGGACGACCTGGAGGGCTGGTACACCCCGCTCAACGCCTTCCTGTCGATCGGCCCGCCGGTCTCCCGGATCGAGGAGCTGATCGCCCTGATCGAGGCCGGGGTGGTCGAACTCACCGGCCCGGGCACCGAGATCCGGATCGACACCGAGGCGGCCGCCTACGTGCTGACCTCCCGGGCGGTGCCCCAGCCGCCGGTGCGGGCCACCGTCCTGATCGAGGCCCGGCTGCCCGAACCCGACCTGCGCCGCACCACCGACCCGCTGCTGCAGCACCTGCTGAGCACCGAGCAGGCCACCGCGTACCGGATCCCGGGCACGGGCGGCACCGACTACGAGACCGGTGGCCTGGCCGTCACCAAACGGCCGTACCGACTGCTGGACACCCGGGGCCGCGCGCACCCGCGGCGCTACGCCTACGGGGTGCCGACCGAGTCGGTGCACTGGGTGACGGCGGCCGGAATCCGGCCCGGCGTGGACTCGGTGACCCTCGGCGACTCGGACGCGATCGCCCGCTCGCTGCTCGCCCTGCCGCCCACCACCCAGCTGCCCTTCGGCGTCCGGCCGGACGCGGCCGTCACCGACCTGACCGGAGTGCTGATATGACCGACCCCGACGAGCCGGCCGCCCCGCACGGCCCCGGCGGCCCGCACGACGCGCACGGCCCGCTCGACGCGGTCGGCATCCTGACCGACGCCGGGCTGCTCTCGCCGGTCCGCGCCGGAACCCCGGTCGAGGCCGCCGTCTGCGACCGGGCCTGGCTGCAGGCCATGCTGGACGCCGAGGCGGCGCTGGCCCGGGCCCAGGCCGGGCTGGGCACCCTGCCGAAGACCGCCGCCGACACGATCACCCGCCTGGCCCGCGCCGAGCTGCTGGACCTGCGGGCCCTCGCGGTCGAGTCCCGGGAGACCGCCAACCCGGTGGTCGGGCTGGTCCGGGCGCTGACCGCGGTGGTGGCGGCCGAGGACCGGGCCGCCGCCGAGTACGTCCACCGCGGCTCCACCAGCCAGGACGTCCTGGACACCGGCGCGATGCTGGTGGCCGCCCAGGCCCTGCGGATCATCCGCGCCGACCTCGCCCGCACCGCGCGGGCCCTGGCCGTCCTCGCCGAGCGGCACCGGGACACCGTCCTCCCCGGCCGCACGCTCGCCCTGCAAGCCGTACCGACCACCTTCGGGCTCAAGGCGGCCGGCTGGCGCCGGCTCGTCCTGGACTCCGAGCAGCGGCTCGGGCGGGTCGCCGAGCACGGCCTGCCGGTCTCGCTCGGCGGCGCCGCCGGCACCCTCGCCGGGTACCTGGAGTACGCCCGGATCGACGGCGCGGCCGCGGGCGGGGCGGACGGGGCGGCGCCGGACCCGGGCGACTACCTGGACCGGCTGCTCACCGCCTTCGCCGCCGAGACCGGGCTGGCCCGCCCGGTGCTGCCCTGGCACGCGCTGCGCACCCCGATCGCCGACCTCGCCGGCGCACTGGCGTTCACCGCCGGCGCCCTCGGCAAGATCGCGATCGACGTGCAGTCGCTGACCAGGACGGAGGTCGGCGAGGTGGCCGAGCCCACCGCGGCCGGGCGCGGCAGCTCCTCCGCGATGCCGCACAAGCGCAACCCGGTGCTGGCCACCCTGATCCGTAGCGCCGCACTGCAGGTGCCGGTG
The DNA here is from genome assembly GCF_044760075.1 of Kitasatospora sp. NPDC098663. Classification (NCBI taxonomy): domain Bacteria; kingdom Bacillati; phylum Actinomycetota; class Actinomycetes; order Kitasatosporales; family Streptomycetaceae; genus Kitasatospora; species Kitasatospora sp. NPDC098663. The sequence continues at coordinate 42,331 of NZ_JBIWAP010000052.1, forward strand.
ATCGCCGCCGGGCTCACCCAGTGCCTGCTGGCCGAGGACGAGCGCTCGGGGGGCGCCTGGCACGCCGAGTGGCAACTGCTGCGCGAGGCGTTGCGGCTGACCGGGGGCGCCGCGCACACCGCGGTGGAGCTCGCCGAGGGACTGGAGGTCCGGCCCGAACGGATGCGCACCAACCTGGAACTGACGGGAAGTCAGATCGTCTCGGAGCGGATCGTCGCCGTCCTGGCGCCCCGGCTCGGCAAGGCGGCGGCCAGGCAGCTGCTCACCGAGGCCTCCGGCGAGGCCGATCGCGACGGGCGGCCACTGGAGCAGGTGCTCGCCGAACTGCCCGCTCTCGACGGCGTGTTCGGCAAGGCCGAGCTCTCTCGGCTGTGCGATCCGACCGCGTACACCGGGGCGGCCGGGCCCCTCGTCGACCGGGCCCTGCGCGAGCCGTGAGGGCGGCCGGCGTCGGCGCCCCGGCGCCGGCCGCCCGAGCGATCCGCGACCAACCGAAGGGGAAGAGGAGCATGTTCCTGCAACGCGTCGGCAACCGAGGCATCCGACTGGGCACGGTCTTCGATCGCGCGGCCGCCCGTCACCCGGCGAGCCCGGTCTACCTCGACCACGACCTCGACATCGCCCCGGAGCTGGGCCGGCGGGTCACCCTGACCGAACTCGCCGACCTGATCGACGACTTCGCCGCCCGGCTGTGGGCTTCCCAGGTCCGCCCCGGCTCGCACGTGGTGATCCACAAGTCGGACAGCTTCGACATCTCCCTGCTCGCCTACAGCGTCGCCCGGGTCGGCGGGGTGCCGGTACTGCTGTCCCCGAAGCTGGACGGCGCCACCGTCGCCCGCCTGCTGGGGCGACTGTCCCGGCCGACGCTGCTCACCGACGCGGCGAAGCTGGAGGAGGCGCTCCCGTCCGAGGTGTTCGACCTGACCGAGCGGGTGCTGGTGGCCACCGGGGAGTTCCCGGGCGCGACCGCGCTGGCCGGGCTGGCCGGGGTCGAGCGGGTGGCGCCGGTGACCATGCCGCAGGACCGGCCGGCCCTGATCACCCACACCTCGGGCACCACCGGCCTGCCCAAGCTCGCCGTCCAGACCGGCATCACGATCCAGGCCCGCTGCCGCCCGCAGTCGGTGCTGCTCGCCCCGGTCGGGCGGCACGAGCCGATCGCCGTACACGTCTCCTTCGTCCACTCGCGGATGATCAGCGGGGCCGCGCTGTTCGCGCTGCGCGGCCATCCCATGATCATCCTGCGGGACGACGAGCCGGAGCACGTCGCGAAGCTGTTCGCCCGGATCCCCCCGGGGGTGATCGAGTCCCACCCCAACACCCTGCTGAGCTGGGAGGTCCTGGCGGACCACCCGGCGAAACCGCTGGCCAAGGTCCGCTGCTTCAGCAACACCTTCGACGCCATCCACCCGCGCACGGTCGACACCCTGCTGGGCGCGTCCGAGCGCAGCCTGCCGTTCTTCGCCCAGACGTACGGGCAGAGCGAGACCGGCGCCATCGCCGCCCGCACCTACACCCGGCACCGCCGCAGCGGCGCCGACGGCCGCTGCGTCGGGCGGACCTTCCCCGGGATGACCGAGGTCCGGGTGGTCAGCCGGGACGGCCGGCCGGTGACCAAGGACTCCCCCGGCCACATCGAGGTGCGCAGCGGCGGGCAGATCGTCACCTACTTCGGCGAGCGGGAGCGCTTCAAGGGCCAGTTCTCGCCGGACGGCTGGTGGCGGATGGGCGACCTCGGCTACCGCGGCCGGTGGGGCTGCCTGCATCTGCTGGACCGCGAGGTCGACGAGATCCCGGGGATCAACAGCACCCTGGACCTGGAGGACAAGCTGTTCACCCGGCTGCCCGAGCTGCTGGAGGTGATCATCGTGCCCGGCGGGGACAGCGCCCCGGTGCCCGTGGTCTGCACCCGGGACGACCGGCCGCTCGACCTCGCCCGCTGGAAGCGCGCGGTGGCCGGCCTGCCCACCCTGGCCCCGCCCGTGCAGCGCCGGTTGGACGAGCTGCCGCACACCGCCACGACCAAGGTGAAGCGGCTGGAGCTGGCCAGGGAGCTGGCCACGGCCGAGGAGGCCTGAGCCGGGGAAGGCGTCGGCCCCGGCGGTGTCGTGAGACCCGCCGGGGCCGACGCGTGTCAGGCGGGGCCGACGGCCGGCAGGCTCCGCAGGACGGACCGCAGGTCCCCGGGCCCGAGCCGGACGCCGAAGTCCTCCGCGAGGACGGCGGCGTACCGCTCGTCGGTGAGCTCCGCGGCCTCCGTCGTGCCGTCGGCGCGGGCGACGACCAGCCGCCGGCCGTCGAGGGAGAGCCGCCGCTGCGGCGTGATCCTGGACAGGTAGGCCCGGCCGGTGAACGGGGAGCGCTCGTGGGTGGAGGTGTAGTGGTTCATCACCACGCAGTCGACCTGGTGCAGCGGCAGGCCCGTCTCGAACCGGTAGAGCGGCAACCACCCGTCGGGGCGGAGGAGTTCGAGCACCCAGCTGTCCGGCGCCGAGCCGACCCGGCGGAGCCGGTGAGTCCAGCCGTCGGGCTCGGCCAGGGCGCCGTCGGTCAGCGGCAGCGGTTCCAGCGGCCCCTTGTCACCGAAGCCGACGTCGGCGAGGAAACGCGCCCGGCCGGCCGTCACCAGCAGCACCAGGTGGGTGCGCGGCAGCGGTCGGCCGGCGTTCAGCAGGGCTCGGGCGGCGAGCCTGGTGACCTGGAAGCCCAGGCGTTCCAGCACCGCGGCGAAGAGCAGGTTCTGTTCGAAGCAGTAGCCGCCGCGGCCGCCGGCGACCAGCTTGGCCTGGACGCGGTCCAGGTCGAGCGGGATGCCGCGGCCGAGCGGGATGTCGAGGTTCTCGAACGGAAGGGCCAGCAGGTGGGCGCGGTGCAGCCGGCGCAGCGTCCCGGGTTCGGGAGGCCGCGGACCGGAAACGCCGGTGCGGGCCAGGTAGGCCCCGACGTCGAGCAGTTCCGCTCCCCATTCGCCGGTGGCGCGGTCATCACCCATCCTGTCGGCCTCTCTCCCGTGCGGTCCCCCGGAGACTACCCGGCAAGGATCGCCCCGGCCCGGAGGACCTCGGCGATCAGGCCGCCGACGATCCGGGGGCCGTCCTGGGTGAGCACCGACTCGGCGTGGAACTGCATGGACGCGAAGTGCGGGCCGCGCAGGGCGTGCACCTCGCCGGTCTCCCGGTCGCGGCCGGCCTCGACGGTGCCGACGCCGTCCACGTCGACCGTGTCGTGCGGGCTGACGGCGGCGAAGGTGTTGTAGAAGCCCACCCGCTCGCGAGCGCCGAACAGGTCGATCTCGCGCTGGACGCCCTGGTTGGGGACGTCCCGGCGGCGCAGCGGCAGGCCGAGCAGGGTGGACAGCACCTGGTGGCTGAGGCAGACCGCGACGAACGGGCGCCGCCGGGCGAGCAACTCGGCCACCGCGGCGCGCAGACTGGCGATCTTGGGGTGGTCGGCCTGCCGAGGGTCGCCCGGCCCCGGGCCCATCACGACCAGGTCGAAGCCGTCGAAGGCGTAGCGCTCGTCGAACCGACGGATCGTCACCTCAAGTCCCAGTGACTGGAGTTGGTGGCCGATCATGGCGGTGAAGGTGTCCTCGGCGTCGATCACGAGCACCCGACGCCCGGCGAACTCGGCGAGCCGCCGGGCGCGGTCCGCGTCCTCGGCCAGCCAGAAGTCCGAGATGACGGTGTTGCGCCGCTCCAGCGCGGCCCGGACCCGGGGGTGGCCGGCGAAGGTGCGCGGGCCTGCGGCCTCCAGCGCGGCCAGCAGCCCGGCCGCCTTGGCCCTGGTCTCGGCGACCTCGGAGGCCGGGTCGGAGTGGCGCACCAGGGTGGCGCCGACCCCGATCCGGATCCGGCCGACGGCGTCGATGTCGGCGGTGCGGATCAGGATCGCGGAGTCCATCGTGCGCCCGCCGTGCTCGTCCCGGCCGATCAGCGCGGCCACGCCGCTGTAGTAGCCGCGCCCGGCGGGCTCGTAACGGCGGATGACCCGGGCGGCGCTCTCCAGCGGGCTGCCGGTGACGGTCGGGGCGAACATCGTCTCGCGGAGGATCTCGCGCGGGTCGCGGTCGGTTCGGCCCTCGATGAGGTACTCGGTGTGCGCGAGCCGGGCCATCTCCTTGAGGTACGGGCCGACCACCCGGCCGCCGCCCTCGCAGATCCGGGCCATCATCTTGAGCTCCTCGTCGACCACCATGTAGAGCTCGTCGGCCTCCTTGCGGTCGGCGAGGAAGTCCATCACGCCGGCCAGGGTGGGGCCGGAGGCCGGGTAGCGGTAGGTGCCGCTGATCGGGTTCATCACGGCGACGCCGTCGGCCAGGCTGATGTGCCGCTCGGGGCTGGCGCCGACGAAGGTCCGCTCCCCGGTGTGCACGACGAAGGTCCAGTAGGCGCCCGCCTCGCGCTCGGTCAGCCGGCGGAAGAAGGCCAGCGCGGCGTGCAGGGTGTAGTCGCCGATCTCGGCCAGGAAGGTGCGGCGGACGACGAAGTTGGCGCCGACGCCCTGCCCGATCTCCTCGGCGACCACCCGGCGGACGATGTCGGCGTACTCCTCGTCGCCGAGGTCGAAGCGGGCGCCGGTCAGCTCGGTGGGCCGGTCCGGGATCAGCGCCAGCGCTTCGCCGAGGTCGACGGTGGCGTGCTCGGTCACCGTCATGGCGAGCAGCGGGGCGCCGTCGTCCCGGGCCTCGAAGCCGCGCTCGGCGATCTGCCGGTACGGGACCAGGACCAGGACCTCCGGGCCCGGGCGGCCGGGCTCGGGGCCCAGCGGGACGGCGTCCAGCGTGTGCGCGGTGGCGACCTCGCCGAACAGGACGTCCAGCGTGCCCGGGCCGGTGGTCTCGGGCCGGTGCAGGAGGGCGAAGGCGGGCGGCCGCTCCGCGAGCACCCGGCGCAGCAGTTCCCCGGTCGTCCGGTCCGCCGTCCGCCCGCTCGTCCGGTCCGTCGTCCGGTCGGTCATCCGAAGGTCTCCTTGGCCGTGGTCAGCATCGCGCAGCGCGCGGCGGCGTACTCCAGGGCGAGCCGGTGGTGGGCGGCGGAGAAGTCCGCGACGGCGTCGGCGACCAGGAACGGCCGGATGTCGTTGGTGAAGGCGTCGACGGCCGTCATCAGGACGCCCACGTGGGCGTACACGCCGCACAGGATCAGCTGGTCGCGGCCCTCCTCGCGCATCCGCTGGAGCAGGTCGGAGCGGAAGAAGGCGCTGTAGCGCCACTTGGTGAGCAGCCAGTCGCCGGGGGCCGGGGCGAGCGACTCGACGACCTCGCGGTCGACCGGGTCCACCCGCATCCCGGGGCCCCAGAAGTCCAGCAACAGCCCGCGCTGTTCGGTGGTCATGCCGCCCGGCTGGGCGGTGTAGGCGACCGGCACGCCGAGCTCGGCGGCCCGGCGGCGCAACAGGCCGGCGTTGTTCAGCAGCTCCCGGCCGGGTGCCCCGTCCGCCGGAAAGGGGCGCAGGAAGTAGCGCTGCATGTCGTGCACGAGCAGCACCGCGCGGTCCGGGCGGACGGTCCACGACACGGTGTTGTCGGGCAGCTCGCCCGCGGTCGGCATCGGATAGGGCTCGATGGTCGGAATGCCTGCCATGCGGTGGACTCTCCTGGGGGAATGGTGAGTTGGTCGAGCCGGTCAGGCGCCGAGGCCGGCGCCGCCGTCGACGGTGAGGTCGTGCAGGGTGATGTGGCCGGCCGCGTCGGAGAGCAGGAAGAGCACGGCGGCGGCGATGTCGGCGGGGCTGGCCAGCTTGTTGAGCGGGATGCCGACCCGGAAGGCGTCCGCGCGGCCGTGCAGGGTGCCCTGCGGGCCGGATTCGTCGTGCCACATCGAGGTCAGCATCGGGGTGTCGGTGGATCCGGGGGCGACGAGGTTGCAGCGGATGCCGTACCTGGCGACCTCCAGGCCGAGGCTCTTGGTGAACATCGTCGCGGCGGCCTTGGAAGCGGCGTAGGCGGCCATCTCGGTGCGCGGGGTGCGGGCGGCGTTGGAGGCGACGGTGACGATGGCGCCGCGCCCGCGCGGGATCATCCGGTCGACCACCGCGCGGGACACGTGGAAGACGCCGTTGACGTTGACCGCGAAGGTGGCCGCCCAGTCCTCGACGGAGAAGTTCCGGACCTCGCCCAGGCGCAACACCCCGGCGGCGTTGACCAGTTGGTCCACGGGCCCGAGTTCGCGCTCCACCCGGTCGACGAGCAGGTCGACGGCGCGGTGGTCGCTGACGTCCACCGGGTGGGCCTCGGCCCGCAGGCCCTCCGCGGCGAGGGCGGCCACGGTCTTGCGCAGGCCCTCCTCGTCGCGGTCCACCGCGGCCACCGCGGTGCCCTGTTCGGCCAGGGCCCGGACCACGGCCGCGCCGATGCCGCCTGCTGCCCCGGTGACCAGGGCGATCGTGTTCGTCACTGCCGGACCTCCCTCGGGGCCGACGCGTGGCCGGCCCGTCGCTCTCTCGGTTGCTCTCTCGGTTGCGCTCTCGGTTGCTCTCGCGGTGCGGTGGTGTGTGGCGCCGTTCCGGGCGCGCACGGAAGGGCGTCGTGGCGAGGCCGTGGATGGCACGGGTGGGGCAGGACCGGCGGGCCCGCGGGCCGGGTCACGGTCCGGCAGCGGTCCGCCGGCCGCCGAACGGTCGAGGCTCTTCCAGATCCTGTGGCGCGCCACCAGGCGCCGCCAACGCCCGCCCCCGCACTTCGTCAGGTGGCGGATACTCCATCAGGTGGCGGCACACTCCGTCAGATGTCGCCCGGGCACGACGGGAAACGGTGACGGCAGCCCTCGGACACGTCCGTCCCGAGGTGGCGGACCGGCGAGATCCGGCCATGGAACGGCTCGGACGCGCGCGCCTCCCGGACGCCGTCGGGCACGGCCGGGCCCTGGTGGCCCACGGCTACCCCGGAGGTGGGCGGACCACCGTGCGCCGCCACCTCGTGGCATATGCCGAAGTCGGCGCGGCCGATCGGGCCTCCGGACCCGGACGTCAGAGGCCGGTACCAGCTGCCGCCTCGCCGCCGGACCGGCCGCGCGCCACCGTCACCTCGACCAACATGTGCTCGACCTCCTCCTCGCCCTCCGGGAAGACGCCGCCGCGCACCACCCGCAGGGTGCGCCCGCACTCCTCGGCGATCCGGAGGAGCTCCGTGAGGTCGCCGCGCTCGCTGAAGTGCAGCAGCACCGAGCCGCCCGGAGCCAGCCGGCCCGGAGCCTCGACGAGGAAGCGGCGGTGGGCGGCGTAGCCCGGGTCGACGTAGCCGCGCTCGTGCATCGTCCGGTAGCGGTAGTCCTCCGGCGCGAGCACGTAGTTGGAGTGCCAGAAGACGGTGTCGAAGCGCTCCTCGGGCGCGAGCGCGGCGAACAGGTCGCTGTGCACGCCGTGGACGCGGTCGGCGACGCCGTGCCGGCGGGCGTTCATCCCGGTGTTGCGGACGGCGGCCTCGTTGATGTCGCCGGCCACCACCCGGGTGTGCCCGGCCAGTGCCGCGGCCACCGCGATGACACCGGTGCCGCAGCCGATCTCCAGCAGCGAGCCGGAGCGCCCGGCGGCCCGCGGGTCGTCCAGGCCGAGCAGGCGCATGGAGATCTCGCTGGTGGGCGAGTAGACCGGGGCGAAAATCCCTGGCAGCAGGTCCCATTCGCGGCCGCAGAGCCGGAAGGTGGCGGGCCGGTGCGGGTGCTCCAGCGCGGCCCTGCTCCGCTCCAGCGAACGGTGGTAGTCCTGTAGCGCCTTCATGCCGTCCGCCCGTGCCCCCCACCGCGCCAGCTGGGCTTTGCCGCCCGGACCACCTCCCCGGCGGCCTCCACGTCATCCTCCTCAACCGGCGCGGGCGGCGGGAAGGTGACCCGGCAACACATCGGGGGCCACTCGGCGGTGCCCCCTCCACCGTCCACACCCTGGAATCACCCGAGCCCCACCCAAAGTGACATGATAAACACTTTGCATCACCTGGCATGTGCCAGGCAAAACGGCCGATGTGCACAGGTGGGGGTAAAGCGTGGCCCAACAGGAGGTCAGGAAAAGGCCTGACGCGCTGACGGTACTGACCTTGCTGGTGGCGGAAGCACCACCGGCCCGCATCGAGTCACTGCTCGCCGAGGCCGCCCGCGACGGCGCCCGCGAGGCCGAGACGGCCGCACTGGAACGGGCCGTCCGGCTCGGACTGGACATCTGCGCCCAGCGCCGCGGGCGCCAGCACCGCGAAGCGGGCCTGTCCGCGCTGCTCGACACCGCCCGGGACCTCCTCGTCCCCGACACCCTCGACGGGGTGCTCAAGGTCGCCACCCGGCGCTCGCGCCTGCTCCTCGGCGCGGACATGGCGTACGTCAGCTTCCCCGGACCGGAGGACGGCCTGTCCTACATCCGGGCGTCGGACGGCCACACCTCCATGCTCAACGTCGGCCTCCGGCTGACCGGCGGCTCCGGCCTCGGCCACGCCGCCGTCGCCAACCTCGCGCCGGTCTGGACCCCGGACTACCTCGACGACGACCGGATCCGGCACAGCACCGACATCGACGAGGTGGTCCGGGCCGAGGCGCTGCGCGCGATCATGGCCGTCCCGCTGAGCTACGGCCCGCACCCCTTCGGCGCGCTCTACGTCGCCGACCGCAACGTGCGGCACTACACGCCGGAGGAGATCTCCACCGCGAACCTGCTCGGCGAGCTCGCCGGCCTGGCCGTCCAGCGCACCCTCGTCCTCGACGACGCCAAGGCCACCGTGCAGACCCTGCGCGAGGAGCACGGACGCACCACCGAGTCGCTGCGGGAGCTCAGCGAGCACCGGCGCATCCATCACGAGCTGATCGAACGGGCTCTGACCGACGGCGACCTGCACGGCCTCGCCGAAGCCGTGAGCCGGAACCTGGGTGGCGCGCTGCGGATCCACGCGGCGGACGGCACCGTCCTGACCACCACCGGCCGGATGCCCGAGACCGGACCGGCCGCCGCGGAGGTGCACGCCGCCAAACGCCCGGTCCACACCGCGGACGGCCTCTGGGCGGCCCCGGTCACCGCCGGAGGCGAGATACTCGGCACCCTGGTGTTCCACCCCGAGGACCTCCCCGCGGCCGGCATCGACGAACTGCTGCAACTGGCCGCCCAGGCGGTGGCGGTGCAACTGCTGCGCACCGGCGACACCACCGTCGTGCAGGGCCGCGCCCACGGCGAGCTGATGGAGGACCTGCTCACCAGCGCCCAGCGCCCGCCGCAGCAGCTGGAGGAGCGCGCCCGCCGCCTCGGCATCAACCTGGCCACGCCGCACGTGGTGGTGGTCGTCCGCCCCGAGGCCCGAGCGGTCGGCCGGGCCTGTGCCCTGGCCACGGGCCTCGCCCAGCGACTGAACGGGCTGCGGGTCGGGCACGGCGGCAACGCCGTGCTGCTGCTGCCCGGCACCGACGCCGGCGCGACGGCCCGGGCCGTCCTGAACGAACTCGCCCCGCTGCTCAGCGAACCGATCACGGTGGCGGCGGCCGGGCCGGTCGCGGACGCCGCCTCCGTCTACCACTGCCACCAGGAGGCGCTGCGCTGCCTGGAGGCGATGATCGCCCTCGACGCCACCGGCCGCTCGGCCTCCCCCCGGGAGCTGGGCTTCCTCGGTGTCCTGCTCGCCGACAACCGGGACGTCCGCTCCTTCGTCGACTCGGTCATCGGTCCGGTGCTCGAGTACGACCGGCAGCGGTTCACCGACCTCGGCCGCACCCTGGACGCCTACTTCGAGACCGGAGCCAGCCCCACCCGGGCCGCCCAGAAGCTGCACGTCCACCCGAACACCGTCGCCCGCCGCCTTGAACGCATCGCGGAACTGCTCGGCCCCGACTGGCAGGACCCCGGCCAGGCACTCGAAGTCCAGCTCGCCCTCCGGCTCTCGCGCGTCCGCGACCTCCTCGTCAAGGACGGCCCGTCGACCGGGGGCGACCAGGGGACCTAGGCGGACAGGGCCTGGCTCGCCCGGCGGAGCGAGCGGCCGCCGGTGTGGGAGAGGGCCACGACCGCGTGTGCGGCCGAGGCGAGGGTGACGTGGCGGTGCCAGCCGTTGAAGGAACGGCCGGTGTAGTCGCGGATGCCGGTGCGGTCCGCTATCTCGTCGAAGTCCCGCTCGACCCGGCCGATCCGCAGGCTCAGCCGGAACAGCTGGGCCGGCGTGGCGTCCGGGACGTCGGCCAGCCACAGCTCCTGCGGCCAGCGCCGGCCGGTGCTGCCCGCGCCGAGCAACAGCAGGTCGCGGTCCGGGCCCTCCGGCCTGCGGTTCACTCCCGGGGAGTAAGCCGCCCCGGTCACCGTCCGCACCCGGACGGCACCGACCAGCGCGGTGCGCGGCCCGGCGTCCTGGTCGTGGTCGGTCCAGGTCACCATCCGCCGGCGGTCCCGGCACGCCCCGATGATCCGGTGGGCCGGCATCGCCTCCACTCCGTGCCCGGCCCCCTCGGCCGGGCGGAGCGGCAGCGTGCTGTTGATCCGCACGAGGAACGGCACCCCCGCCTCGCGCAGCCGCCGCAGCGCCTTCATCCCGTCCAGCTCCCGGACGTCCATCACCACCGGCAGCGTGGGCAGCCGCCAGTCCGAGGTCAGCTCCAGCACCGCCTCGACCGAGCAGTCGCCCAGCGTCCGGGTGTCCACACTCGCCGGGATGGACGCCTGGCTGCGCCGCGGCACGTCGTCCAGCCACGCCCGGGACAGGTGCAGCCGCCAGTTCACCGGCATGCTCACCTCCTCGGACGCCGCCCAGACGCCCACCGCCTGCTGCGCGTTGAGCACCTGGCCGAGCGAGGAGATGAACCGGCGGTCCACGCCCACCGAGTGCTCCCCGGCCTTCGGGATGACCGTCTGCTGCACCACCCAGGCCTGCGGCGGCGCGACGGACGTCACGTAGTGCGCCAGCGCGGCGCGCACCGGGTCCCACTCCCAGGTGGAGCTGCTGATGAAGTGGTGCAGGTTCTGCTCCGTGGCCTGCCCGCCGATCAGCCGCGCGATGTTGCGCACCGACTTGCGGCCCTCCGCGCCCAGCAGTCCGCGCAGGTACTCCACACCCTTGCGGCGCTGGTCCGCCCGGGGCAGCGACGCGAACAGCGCCGGGCACAGCTCCGAGAGGACGATGTCGTGGGAACTGCCAACGCCCGGCGTGCGCCCGGGCGTTCGCGTATCCCTGATGTGCAGGGCGAAGTCGCTCATCGAGATCCCCAACCTCTACATGGCAGACGCATCTTCAGATGGGTCGACGGTATGCAGAGGGCACGGGCCCGGCCCAGGTGCACCGGACACACGGCTGCACGCGCGGCCTATGGCCGGACCACCGGACAGCGCGCGCGGGCAGGCGCGACCGCCCCCGGAGCCGCCCGGCGGGGTGTGCCGGGGCCATCAGGGGCGGGCCGGCCGCGCGCGAGTTGACGAACAAACGGCTTCCGTGCGGCACCCCGGCGTTGACCGGTGGAAGACTCTCCGAGCATGCGAGCAGCCTTCATCGAGGCCCTCGGGCCGCCCGAGAACATCCGCTACGGCGAACTTCCCTCCCTCCGTCCCGGGCCGACCGACGTCCTGGTCGACGTCACGGCCACCACCGTCAACCCGGTGGACACCTTCGTCCGCTCCGGCCTCTTCCGCACCCCGGTCGCGTTCCCGTTCGTGATCGGCCGCGACCTGGTCGGCACCGTCGCCGCGGCCGGGCCGGTCACCCCCGGCTTCGCCGTCGGCGACCGGGTGTGGACCAACAGCCTCGGCCACGGCGGGCGCCAGGGCGCCGCCTCCGAGCAGGTCGTCGTCCCCGCCGACCGCCTCTACCACCTCCCTGAGGGCGTCCTCCCCGAGGAGGCCGTCGCCGTCGTCCACCCGGCCGCGACCGCCTACCTCGGCCTGTTCACGCACGGCCGCCTGCGGGCCGGCGAGACCGTCCTGGTGGCCGGCGCGGCCGGGAACGTCGGCTCCGCGCTGGTCACCCTCGCCGTCGACGCCGGGGCCCGGGTCGTCGCCACGGCCTCCGCCCACGATCTGGAGCAGTGCCTCGCCCTGGGTGCGGCCGAGGCCCTGGACTACCGCGATCCGGACCTCGCCGAACGGCTCGCACGAGCCTGCCCCGGCGGCGTCGACCTCCACCTCGACACGTCCGGGGAGAACGACCTGGCCACCGCCGTCGACCTGCTCGCCCCGCGCGGACGGATCGTCCTGCTGGCCGGCGCCCGCTCGCGGCCGGTCCTCCCGGTCGGGCCGCTCTACATGAAGGACTGCTCGATCGCCGGCTTCGTGATCTCGCACGCGACCAGCACCGAACTGGCCGAGGCCGCCGTCGGCATCAACCGCCTGCTCGCGGCCGGACGGCTGCGCCCCCTGGCGGTCGAGACCCTTCCGCTGAGCGCCGCCGCCGAGGTCCACGGCCGAATGGAACGCGGCGAGCTGCACGGCAGACGGGTGGTCCTCAGGCCCGACGCGCGGGCCTGACCGGACGGCTGCCAACCGTTGTACCGGAGGTCCGGCGGGGCCGCAACGGCCTCGCAGGGCCGCGACTTGACATATTCCGGGCCTCCGGCGCGTCCGGCCTGCGTCGCAGAACCTGGACGTGTATTGTCCTGGTTATGCGAATGGGTGAAGGAGTCGAGTGGGGCCTGCACTGCTGCCTCACCCTGGCATGGCTCGACAGTGACCAACCGGTTCCGACGGCACGGCTGGCGGCCTGGTTCGACCTGCCGCCGGCCTACCTGACCAAGCGCCTACAGGCGCTGGTCCGGGCCGGCATCCTGAGCTCGACACCGGGCTCCAAGGGCGGCTTCCGGCTGGGCCGACGGCCGGAGAAGATCACCCTGATGGACGTGGTCGCCGCCATCGAGGGCCCCGACGACGTGTTCCGCTGCACCGAGATCCGCCAGCGTGCGGACGGCGGTGGCGCCATCGCACGGGAGTTCCGACAGCCGTGCGGGATCGCCACCGCGATGCGCAAGGCCGAACTGGCCTGGCGCCGCGAACTCGCCGGGCAGACGGTGGCCGACCTCATGGCCGCCGCGCCGGGCGGGGCCGCCGACCGCACCCGACGCCACTACGCCCGCATGACCGGCTGACCGCACGCCCGACGGTCCGGCCGCCTCACCGCGCGGCGCCATCACAGCACACGCACCGACCCGCAAGGAGAATCCGGATGTCCAGTGTCTCGATTCCGGCCGACCGGAAAGCTCCGGCCGAACCCGGCTCACCACCCCAGGGCGGCCTGTCCTCCACCCTCGTCCTCGCCTTAGGGACGTTCGCCGTCGGCACGGACGCCTTCGTCGTGGCCGGCTTCCTCCCCTCCATGGCCCAGGACCTGCACGTCTCCCCGGCCACGGCCGGCCAGTCGATCACCGTCTTCGCCGCCGCCTACGCCGTCCTCTCCCCCGTCCTGGCCACCCTCCTCGCCCGGCTTCCCCGCCGAACCCTGCTGATCACCGCACTGTTCACGCTCGGCATCGCCAACCTCGGCTCGGCACTGGCCCCCAACATGGCCGTGCTGATCATCAGCCGCATCATCGCCGCCGCCGGCGCCGCCGCCTACACCCCCAACGCCGGAGCCGTCAGCGCCTCCCTCGTCCGCCCCGAACTGCGGGCCCGAGCCCTCGCCGTGGTCATCGGCGGCCTCACCATCGCCACCGCACTCGGCGTGCCGCTCGGCAACGCCGCCAGCCACTGGCTGGGCTGGCGCACCGCCCTCGGCCTCGTCGCCGGACTCTGCCTGCTCGTCGCCGTCATACTGCGCCTGATCATGCCGCGGCTCCCCGGCAACGTCCGGGTGCCGCTGCGCACCCGCCTCGCCGTCCTGCGCCGGCCCGCCGTCCTCGCCGTCCTGCCGCTCACCATCCTCGGCATGGGCGCCAGCTACACCGCGTACGCGTACAGCGTGCCCATGCTGGAAGCCGTCAAGGTGCCCGAGAGCTCCATCCTGTGGATGCTCTTCCTGTACGGCCTCGGCGCCGTCATCGGCAACCTCGCCGCGGGCTACACCACCGACCGCTGGGGCTCCACCAAGGTCCTGATCGTCGGCTACACCGCCATGGTCGTCGCCCTCGGGTCCCTCGCCTGGCTCGCCGCCTCCGACTCCGACCTCAAGCCCGTCGTCGGCCTGCTGGTCCTCCTCTGGGGCGCCAGCAGCTGGTGCCAGACACCCCCGCAGCAGCACCGCCTGATCGAGGTCGCCCCCCAGGAGGCCCCGCTGGTGGTCTCCCTCAACTCCTCCTCCATCTACCTCGGCATCGGCCTCGGCACCATCATCGGCGGCTCCACCCTCGGCGCCGGCGCCGCGACCGTGTACGGCCTGGGCGCGACCATCGCCGCCATCGCCCTGATCTTCCTGCTCTTCACCCGCCACTCGCCCACGAACAAGGGCTGAGGCGCGAGACACCTCCTGCGGGCCGGACAACTCCCCTCCGGCCGACGCTTCCTGACGGTACGGCGTCGCACCGAGCGCTGAAACACCCCTCAGCACGCGACGACCGACGACCGGCGCGGAGACAGACCCTGCTGCCCCGGTTTCCCCGACACGCCCCTGGCCGCCCAGCGGCGCCGCGCACCGCAGCGGCCCCGGCCACGGACACCACCCCGCACTCCCCGCGGGACCACCACGTCGACGAAACCGAGAGATCGCCAGATGACCCAGCTGACCGAATCCCCCGTGACCATCCACAGCACCGAGACCACCGAACCGACCCCCGCTCCGGTCACCCCCGACGCACGGACCGGGCCCGTGGAGCCCGGGATGACCGGCGCCCAGGCACTGATCCGTTCGCTCGAAGCGGTCGGAGTGGACACCGTCTTCGGCATCCCGGGCGGGGCCATCCTTCCCGCGTACGACCCGCTGATGGACTCGGCCAAGGTGCGCCACATCCTGGTCCGGCACG
>NZ_JBIWAP010000053.1:0-53782 GCF_044760075.1 Kitasatospora sp. NPDC098663
TGCTCCGGTGAAGCCGAACCTCGTGATCACCGCTAACCGTTCTGATGTGATCAAGATCGTTTGACAAACGGTCAAGATCATTTGACACAGGACAGGTGACTACCAGAACGAGATCTACCTCGACGGCCTGCGCGGGGTGCAGCCCGCCCTGCCGATGACGTACGCCGGGCTGGAGGCTGGGGCGCAGGCCGCCCTCCCGCCGTCGATCTGGTCCTACGTGGCCGGCGGCGCGGGGGACGAGCACACCCAGCGCGCCAACGTCCGGGCCTTCGAGCGGTGGGGCCTCTACCCCCGGATGATGGTCGGCGCCGCCCGCCGCGACCTGACCGTCGACCTGTTCGGCCACACCCTGCCCTCGCCGCTGTTCATGGCGCCGGTCGGTGTGATCGGCCTCTGCGCCCAGGACGGCCACGGGGACCTCGCCGCCGCCAGGGCCGCCGCCCGCACCGGTGTGCCGATGGTGGCCTCCACCCTCACCGTCGACCCGCTGGAGCAGGTCGCGGCCGAGTTCGGCGACACGCCCGGCTTCTTCCAGCTCTACACCCCGACCGACCGCGACCTCGCCGCCAGCCTGGTGCACCGGGCGGAGGCGGTCGGCTTCCGGGGCATCGTGGTCACCCTGGACACCTGGATCACCGGCTGGCGCCCGCGCGACCTCGCCACCTCCAACTTCCCCCAGCTGCGCGGCCACTGCCTGGCGAACTACTTCACCGACCCGGTCTTCCGGGCCCGCCTGGCCAAGGCCCCCGAGGAGGATCCGGGCGCGGCGATCCTGGAGTGGGCCGGTGTCTTCGGCAACCCGCTGACCTGGGACGACCTGCCGTGGCTGCGCTCGCTCACCGACCTGCCGATCATCCTCAAGGGCGTCTGTCACCCCGAGGACGTCCGCCGGGCCCGGGACGGCGGCGTCGACGGCCTCTACTGCTCCAACCACGGCGGCCGCCAGGCCAACGGCGGCCTGCCCGCCCTGGACGCGCTGCCCGCCGTGGTCGAGGCGGCGGGCGGTCTGCCGGTGCTCTTCGACTCCGGGGTGCGCAGCGGCGCCGACGTCGTCAAGGCGCTCGCCCTCGGTGCCACCGCGGTCGGCGTCGGCCGCCCGTACGCGTACGGGCTGGCGCTCGGCGGCGAGGACGGCGTGGTGCACGTGCTGCGCTCGCTGCTGGCGGAGGCCGACCTGCTCATGGCGGTCGACGGCTACCCGACCCTGGCCGACCTGACCCGCGAGGCGCTGGTGCGCCTCTGAGGCGGCCGACGACCGAATTCACGACACGTATTCGGCGGCAACGCGGTCTGTGCTTCCCCGAACTACTCGAACCCGGTCGTGGTGAAAGCGGTCTTGGCCGGATCCCTGCGGTTGGCCTTGATCATCAGGAACTCATGTGCCTGACTGGTCGTCACCTGACTGTGATCTGCGGGCTCGTGGAACCGTCAAGGCCTTGAACCAGCCATGTCGCGCACGTAGATCTATCGTTGACTGATCATTGATCAGCGGGTCATACGTTTTTCTCGTCGGAGGCGATCGATTCCACCCCGGGCGGACGTCGCCAATGGCACGAGAGATCTCGCGGGGAGTCGTCCCCAGAACCGGAACGGAGTATCCATCTTATGAACACCAACGATCTCGACCAGGTGATATCCGAGTTGACCCAGATCAAGAAGGAGTACGTCGAGCAGCGTTCGGCGTTCGTCCCCGGAGAACGCATGGCCGGCTTACTGAAGGGGCTCGGCGCCACCGATGCCGACCTGGCCCAGCTCCAGCGGGTGAGCGACGACCTGCCGGACGATCCCACCCTCCCCTTCCGCCAGTCGAAGAACGGCCGCTTCCACTTCGACGTCAAGAACGGGACGATCGACCGGGGTGAGTTCCAGCCGTTCGCGCTGTCGGCCGACGAGGACTTCGTCCGTCATGACTCCGGACAGAAGCGCGAGTTCGCGGAGGTCGGCGACGACCTCCAGCTGAACCGGGCCTTCCAGGGGCTGCTCCTGTTCAAGGCGTTCATGGTCCAGGACGTGGAGATCGCCCACCGTCCGAAGCTGGACTACGACTACCCCGGCTGGGTGTGCACCCTGTTCAACCTGCGGACCGTCACCACGCCCGAACTCGTCGGCGAGCCCGCCCTCGAAGGGGTGCACAGCGACGGCGTGGACCACACCATGACCACCCTGCTCGGCAGCGAGAACATGACCGCCGACAGCGCGATCACCTTCCTCCACGACATGCGGCAGATCAACGCGGTCCGCTGGGACGAGGTCGAACCGGAGCTCGTCGTGGGCCAGTACCAGCACCGCCACTTCCTCGACACCATGCTGGTCGTCGACCACGAGCGGAAGCACAGCCTCTCCCCGGTGGTCGCCGCCGACCCGCAGCAGACATCCACCAGGGATATGCTCATCTTCTTCACGCGGAAGCCCGCCCTGGAGGGTCACATCTCCCACACGCACGACTCCCTCGCCCGCCATCGCGCCCTGCCGATGTCGGTCGGACTGCTTCCCTCGGTGGCGGTCTGATGGCGGCGGACGAGATCACGATCACCGACTTCCTGAACGTCGACATCCGCGCGGGCCGGATCGTCCGCGCCGAGGCGTTCCCGCGCGCCCGCCGACCCGCGTACAAGCTGTGGATCGACTTCGGCGACCTGGGCGTCCGGAAATCCAGCGCCCAGATCACCGACCTGTACGCGCTCGATGACCTCGAAGGCCGCCTGGTGATGGCCGTGGTCAACCTCCCGCCCCGGCAGGTCGCGGACTTCATGTCCGAGGTCCTCGTCCTCGGGGTGCCGGGCGAGGGCGGCGGCGACGTGGTCCTGATCGCCCCGGACCGGGAGGTCAAGCCGGGAGCACGGCTGCTCTGACCCGAACCGGCAGGCGACCGGCCTCGTCCGGCCCGTAGGCGGCCCGGAGCGGCGGGGAGACCTCGCCGGGGCCGGGCCGCTCGCCGCCGTCGTCCTGGCAGCCGCTCATCGTGCGGTAGGGGTTGTAGCCGGGCGATTGCGGGGGGTTCGGCGCGCACGCCCGCGCGTGGCCGGTGGGCCGTGCCGGTGTGCGCGCCGCTCCGCCCGGGTGTCAGACGGCGGGCTGTTGCTGGGTGACGCAGTGGATGCCGCCGCCGCCGGCGCCGAGGGAGTCGATGTTGAGCTGCTCGACGGTGCGTCCGGGGAAGAGCCGGGCCAGGGTCGCCCGGGCGGCGGCGTCGGCCGTGCTGTCACCGAACTGGGCGGAGATCACGGCGCCGTTGCACGCGTAGTAGTTGGCGTAGGAGGCGACGAAGTTCTGGTTGGTGGAGCGGATCTTGTCGTAGTCCGGGCCCTGGAGCTTGGTCACCGCGGTCGGACCGCCTGCGGCCGTCGTGGCGGCGGACAGGATCTGGTACTGCTCGCGGGCGTCGTTGGCCCACGCGTCGGTGTCGGTCGCCAGCGGCATCTGGACCAGCCCGGCGCCGGGGGCGAGGAAGCGCGAGGTGGCGTCGACGTGGTCGTCGGTGATGTCCTGGTTCCTGATGCCGGTGAACCAGATGACCTTGGACGCGCCGTAGGCCTGGCACATCGCGGTCTCGATCTGCGCCTGGCTCATCCCGGGGTTGCGGTTGTCGTTGACGATGCTGCTGCGGGTGGCCATCAGGGTGCCGGCGCCGTCCTGTTCGATGGCGCCGCCTTCGGCGATCAGGCCGGCTGCGGTGAACGGCACCCCGACGTAGGCGGCGATGCGCCGGGCGACCAGCGCGTCGTTGGCGTGGGTCTGCCGGTTCCCCCAGCCGTTGAAGTTGAGGCCGACGGCGTCGAGTGCTCCCGGACCGTTGGTGCGGAAGACCGGGCCGGTGTCGCGCATCCAGCAGTCGTCGACGGGGATCGTGGTGATCACGGTGACCGACGAGCCGCACAGGGAGCGGGCCTTGGCGGCGCTCGCGGGGTTGGCGCACATGATGACCGGCTCGTACTTGGCGATGGTCCTGGCGATCAGCGCGATGTTCGACTGGACGCCGCTGAGCTGGCTGCGCCAGATCGCGGTGCTGTCGGGCCAGGCCATCCAGGTCCGGGTGTGCCGCGTGCCGTCGATCGGGACGGCGAACCCACCCGCCAGCGCGGTGCCCTCGGTGCGGCCGCCGCGGAGGCCGGCCGCCGCGGCTGAGCCTGCCGCCGACGTCACGGCCAGGCCGGCGGCGGTGAGGCCGGCCGCGGTGAGGAACTGTCGTCTGCCCAGGCCGGGTCTGCCCAGGCCGGGTCTGTCCAGGCCGGGTCTGCTCGGGACGTGATCGTTCATCGGGTCCTCCGGTCAACTGCCCGTCTGGGCAACGGGATTGACTCGAAAGGTAGAACTAACCAAGCGCTCGGTCAATTATCTGCGCAGGATCGGATGAGGATTCCTGGAGCTGGGGCGTGGCCGGACAGGGCCTAGAGTTGCGCCATGGCGACAGGCGAGAAGGAACAGGTTCGGGCGGCCCCCGTGGTTCCGCAGGGGCGCACGCGGTCGTCGGCCAAGGGCGAGCAGACCCGGTCACGGCTCGTCTCCGCCGCCAGGACCCTGCTGGCCGGCGAGAGCGCCGGGCGCTTCACCACGCGCAACGTCGCCGCGCTGTGCGGCGTTTCGCACGGGATGTGCCACTACCACTTCCGCGACCGCACCGATCTGATCGTCGCGGTGATCGAGGACATCCGGCCGGAGTGGATCTCCCCGCTGGAGGAAGCGGTGGACGGCCCCGGCGACTTCGCCGAGCGGGCCGAGCGCGTGATCGGCCTGCTGACCCGGGGCGAGAGCCCGGACCTGTCGCACCTGCACGCGGCCCTGCACTGGCACGCCCTCAACGACGAACGCGTCCGGGGGAGTCTGGAGCAGGAGTACCTGCACTGGCGGTCGTGCTTCGTCCGGCTCTTCCAGGTGCTCGCCGACGAGCGGGGCGGCGGCATCGACCCGCGGCCCCTGGGCGAGGCGGTCGCGGCGGCGGTGGACGGCCTCGCGGCCATCCAGTCCCTCGACTCGAACGTGGACGCGGCGACGGTGCTGGGGACGCTGGTGCGCGCGCTCGCCGGAGCACCGGCCGGGACGGCGTAGCACGCCCTGCGCCCCGGCGTCGTCCGCCCGTCGGCCGAACGACACCGGGGCCCCGTGGAGTCCGCCGACCCCGCGGGACCCCGGCAGCCCGGAAGGCCCGGTAGCTCGGAGGGCCCGGCTACAGGGCCCGGCGGGCGACCGCGATGGACCGCGGGTCCCAGCCCGGCCTGGGCACGGAGTCGAGCAGCAGCCGGGTGTAGGCGTGCCGGGGGCGGGCCAGGACCTCGGCGGTGGGGCCGGCTTCGACGATCCGGCCGTGCCGCATCACGACCACCTCGTCCGTGACGCACCGGACGACGCCCAGGTCGTGGGTGATGAACAGGTAGCCGATGCCGGTCTGTTCGCGGATGTCGGCGAGCAGGTTGAGGATCTGCGCCTGCACCGAGACGTCGAGGGCGGCCACCGCCTCGTCGAGGACGAGGACGGCGGGCTCGACGGCCAGCGCGCGGGCGATGGCGACGCGCTGGCGCTGGCCGCCGGAGAGCTGGCGGGGCAGGGCCTCGGCCTCGCGCTCGCCGAGGCCGACCTGGTCGAGGAGTTCGGCGATCCGGCGGGGGTGGTCCGCGTCGGGGAAGTGCAGCCTGAGCGTCTCGCGCAGCGCCGCGCCGACGCTGGTGCGGGGGTCGAGGGACAGGTACGGGTCCTGGAAGACCATCTGGACCTCGCGGGCGCGGGCCAGCCGGTGGGCCCGGCCGCGCCGGTGCTCGGTGCGGTCCCGGCCGTGCACCAGGACGCGTCCGGAGTCAGCCCGTTCGAGCCCGACGACGATCCGGGCGGTGGTGGTCTTGCCCGACCCCGACTCGCCGACGATGCCCAGCGATCCGCCTTCGGCCAGGGTGAACGAGACGTTGTCGGCCGCCTGGACGCTCCCGTAGGCGCGGTGCAGACCGACGGCCTCCAGGACGGTCTTCGGCATCGCTGGTTCTCCTCCGGGGCTGGTCGTGGTGCGGCTACCGGCAGTGCTGCTGGGCATCGGCGGTCACCTCCGCGACGCGGTCGCCGTGGTGGCAGGCGGCCCGGCGGGCCGGCTCGTCGGCGAGCGGCAGCAGGGCCGGCGCCCGCTCGGCGCACACCTCGGTCGCGAGTGGGCAGCGGGCGGCGAAGGGGCAGCCCGTCAGGTCCTCGCGCAGGCTCGGCGGCCTGCCGCCGATGGCGGCCAGCCGGCCCCGGGGGGAGTCCAGACGGGGGGTGGAGGCGAGCAGCGCGGCCGTGTAGGGGTGGCGCGGCCGCTCGAACAGGGCCTCGGCCGGCCCGGTTTCGGCGATCCGCCCCGCGTACATGACGTAGACGCGGTCGCTGATGGCGGCGGCGAGTCCGAGGTCGTGGGTGACGAAGACCAGTGCGGTGCCGAAGCGTTCGCGCAGGTCGCCGAGCAGGGCGACGACCTCGGCCTGGGTGGTGACGTCCAGCGCGGTGGTGGCCTCGTCGGCGAGGATCAGCGCGGGATCGCCCATCAGCGCCCCCGCGATCATGACGCGTTGCAGCATGCCGCCGGACAGCTGCCCCGGGTACGTGCCGAGCGTGCTCTCCGGGAGCCCGACGGCGGCCAGCATCTCGGCGGCCCGTCCGGCGGCGGCGTCGGCCCCGCCGGGGCCCCGGCGGCTGGTCTCGGTGAGGAAGTCGCCGATGCGCCGGAGCGGGTTGATGGAGGCGCGCGGATCCTGGAAGACCATGGCCGCGGTGTCGGTGCGCAGGTGGCGCAGCTGCTCCGGGCTCATGGTGAGGACGTCGTCGCCGTTGACGCGTACGACGCCCTCGGTGGTGGCGCCGCGCGGCAGCAGCCCGAGGACGCTGCGGGAGGTGAGGCTCTTGCCGGAGCCGGATTCGCCGACGAGGGCGACGGTCTCGCGGGTGTCGACGGTGAGGTCGACGCCGTCGAGGACGGGCCGGGCGGTGCAGGGCAGGCGCAGCCGCAGGCCCTGGATGTCGAGGACGTTCATCGGTCCCTCCTGGCGACCTGGTCGGCCCAGCGTTCGCCGACGACGTTGAAGGCGACGACGGTCAGCACGATGGCGACGCACGGCAGGATCGCCGACAGCGGGTAGCCGTGCTGGATGGCGGTCTGGCCGTCGAAGACCATGCGGCCCCAGTCGGGGGTGAGCGCCGGGACGCCGAGTCCGAGGAAGGAGAGGCCGGCGAGGTCGATCAGGGCGTAGCCGAAGTTGATGGTGGACTGGGCGAGGACGACGGGGGCGATGCCGGGGATGATGTGGCGCAGGCAGATCTGGAGCCCGGAATGGCCTTGGACGCGGTAGGCCTCGACGTAGGGGCGGGAGCGTTCGGCGAGGACGAGTGAGCGGCTGAGGCGGCTGACGTAGGGCAGGTAGGCGATGGCGAGGGCGATCACCGGGGCGATCAGCCCCTCGCCGTAGACCGCGACGATCAGGATCGCCAGCAGCATGCCGGGGAAGGCGAAGACCAGTTCGGTGGAGCGGGACAGGACGGAGTCGAGCCAGCCGCCCCGCCAGGCCGCGGTGACGCCGATGGCGACGCCGGCCAGGGTGGAGAAGGCGACCACCCCGAGCGGGCCGAGCAGTGAGGTGCGGGCGCCGAGCATCAGCCGGGACAGGGTGTCCCGGCCGGCGGCGTCGACGCCGAGCAGGTGGTCGCCGGAGGGGCCGGCGAGGGCGTTGCCCAGGTCGACGGCGTTCGGATCGTACGGGGCGAGCCAGGAGGCGAGCACGGCGACCAGGACGACCACGGCGACGAGGCCGAGGCAGAGGTGGTACAGGGGTGCTCGGGCGGTGCGCAGGCGGGCGAGGCCGGGGCGGCGCAGGACGGTGGTGCTCATGCGGCGGACCTCTTCGGCGCGAGGGTGACCCTGGGGTCGACCAGCGGGTGCAGCAGGTCGACGACGAGGTTCACCGCCATGAACAGCCCCACCATGAGCAGCGAGATCGCCTGCACGGTGGGGAAGTCCTTGGTGGTGGTGGACAGTTCGAGGAGCTGGCCGATGCCGCCGACGCTGAACGCGGACTCGACCAGGACGGTGCACACCAACAGGGTGGAGACGATCAGGCCTCCCGTGGTCAGGACGGTGCCCAGGGCGTTGCGGAACACGTGCCGGCGGATCACCTCGTGCTCGGCGACGCCCCGGCTGCGGGCCACGGTGACGTGCTCCTGGCCGAGGACCTCCTGCATCGCGGCGCGGGTGACCCGGGCGAGCATGCCGATCAGGTAGAGCGCCAGCGCGACGGCGGGCAGGGCCAGGTGCCACAGCATCGGGCCGAGTCCGTCGCCGGTGCCGCCGGTCGGGAACCAGCCCAGCTTCACCGCGAACAGGCCCTGCAACAGGACGGCCGCGACGAAGGACGGGGTGCCGACGGCCACGGTGGTGGCGACCAGGATGGTCGAGTCCACGGCGCCGCCGCGGACGGCCCCGATCCAGCCGAGGAGCACGCCGATGGCGACGACCAGGAGCAGGGCCATGGTGACGAGCAGGAGGGTGGCGGGCAGCCGGTCGGCCAGCAGCCGCGACACGTCGGTGCGGTAGGTGATGGAGCGGCCGAAGTCGCCGTGGACGATCTGGCCGAGCCAGCGCAGGTACTGCAGCAGGAACGGTTCGTCCAGGTGGTACTGGTCGTTGATCGCCTTGAGTGCCTCGGGGGAGGCGGAGCGGCCCGAGAGCAGGAAGCTGGCCGGGTTGCCCGGCGCCAGGTACATCGCGCCGAAGATCACGAAGGAGGCGCCGAGGAGGGTGGCCGCCATCTCGGCCAGCCGTCGTGCGGTGAAGCGCAGGAAACTCACGTGGAAGCCCTCACGTCCGGGGGCGGGGCGGCGGCCGGGAGGACCGGCCGCCGCACGGTGGATCCGGGAGACGTCACTGGGCCGAACCCACGTCGGCCGCCCACGGGTAGTACATGTAGGAGATGGTGGTCGGGGCGCCGGTGATCCTCTTGTTGAGGAACACGGCGGTGGGCCACTCGGCGACCGGGATCCACAGCAGCTGGTCGGACGCGGTCTTCTGGAGCTGCGCTTCGAGGGTGAAGCGCTCCGCCGGGTCGGCGGCGGCGGTCGCCTTGTCGACCAGGTCGTCGTAGGCCTGGTCGCTGTAGCCGGCGAAGTTCTGGTAGGCGCCGGTCTTGAAGTTGGCCAGCAGGTCCAGCGGGTCGGTGATGGAGTCGTAGTACGTCTCCGGGAACAGGTCGATGCCCTCGCGCGCCTTCGCGTCCGTGAACAGCGCGGTGAAGGCGTTGGGCGCGATCGTCTTGAGCTGGACGTCGAGACCGATCCTGGCGCCGGCCGACTGGACGGCGGTGGCCAGCAGTGAGACGTCCTGGCCGATGGAGCTGGTCGCGACCGTGACGGTCTTTCCGGTGGCGCCGGCCTCCTTGACCAGGGCCTTGGCCCGGTCGATGTCCGGGGCGGTCGGGGTGAGCCCCTCGAACGCCTCCTTCCTGACGTCCGGCGGCGCCGCGGCCCAGGCCGCGCGGGAGGTGAGGGAGCCGGTGGCGCTGCCGGCGCCGGCGAGCCCGGTGCGCACGAAGCCGGAGCGGTCGAGGGCCAGCGACAGCGCCTTGCGGACGCGGACGTCGCCGAGCACGCCCTTCATGTTGGTGACGTTGACGTTGACCGTGCTGAGGCCCTCGCCGAAGTAGAGGGTGCCCACGCCGCTCTTGCTCAGGCGGTCGTAGCTCTCGGTCGGGATCAGGTAGCCGCCGTCCGCCTCGCCGCTGATCATGGCGTTGACGCGCGCCGAGGGGTCGGTCAGGAAGCGGAAGTCGACCTTCGCGGACTTGGCCTTGGTGCCCCAGTAGCCGTCGAAGCGCCGCAGCTGGATGGACTGGCCCTTGTTCCAGGAGCCGAGCTGGTAGGGGCCGGTGCAGTCCAGGCTGCCGGAGGTGCCGTAGTCCTTGCCGGCCGCCTCGATGCCCGCCTTGGACGCGACGACGCCTGCGGCCGTGGCCATGTACTGGTTGAACTGCGAGTCGGGCTGCTTGAGCTTGACGGTGACCTGGAGCGGGCCGCTCTCGGTGATGGTGCTGACGTTCTGGAACTGCTGGGCCCAGGCCGCCGCGTTGTCGGGGTTCATCTGCCGGCCGAGGCTGTACACCACGTCCTCGGCGGTCATCACGCCGCCGTCGTGGAAGTGCACGTCGGGCCGCAGGTCGTAGACCCAGGTGGTCGGGTCGGGGCTGGTGGTCCTCGCCGCGAGCCCGGGAGCCAGGGTCAGTTGCGGGGTCCACCGCATCAGGCTCTCGCACACGTTGGACAGGATGGTGTTCTGCGGGTAGTCGAACGCCGAGATGTAGTCGAGGGTCGGCGGCTCGGCGTACACGGCCCAACTGAACGAGTCGAGCGGGCCCTTGGCGGCCGGGGTGTCGGCGGACAGCTTGTACGCCTGGTCGCCGCTGCCTCCGTCACCGGTCTTCGGCGGCCCGGCGCAGGCGGCGACCAGGGCGAAGGCTGCCAGGGCGGCGGCCGGCAGGGCGTAGCGGCGGTGTGGGGATCTGTGCTCCGGGCGCTGGCTTCGTGGCATCGAGGGTTCTTTCTTCCAGGCTCAACGGGGGTCCGGCGGGCGGGGGTCCGGCGGGCGGCCCCGGCAGCGGGGGTTCGCTGCCCGGGCCGCGGCGACGGGCGGGTGGTTGTGCGTGCGGGCTGCTCAGGCGGTGGGCACCTGCTGGGTGATGCAGTGGACACCGCCGCCGCCGTAGGCGATCACCCGGGAGCGGACCCCGACGACCTTGCGGCCGGGCAGGGCGGCCGCGATGGCGGCGAGGGCCCCCTCGTCCTCCGGGACGTCGGCGACCGGGACGACGACGCCGCCGTTGGCGATGTAGAAGTTGAGGTAGCCGACCTCGACGTCGGTGCCGTTGACCTGGACGAAGGCGCTCTGCGGGACTTCGAGGATCTCCAGCTTGCGGCCCCGGGCGTCGGTGGCGGCCGCGAGGACGGCGTGGTTGGCGCGCATGCGCTCGTAGTCGGGGTGGGCGGGGTCCGCGGGCAGTTGGACGATCACCTTGCCGGGGGCGACGAACGCGCAGACGCCGTCCACGTGGCCGTCGGTCTCGGTGTCCAGCAGACCGCCGTACGGGAGCCAGATGATCGTGCTGACGCCGAGCTTTGCGATCAGTTCGGCCTCGATCTCCTCCTTGCTCATGCCCGGGTTGCGGTTCGGGTTCAGCAGGCACTGCTCGGTGGTGATCAGCGTGCCCTCGCCGTCGACCGTGATCGCCCCGCCTTCGAGGATCATCCGGGAGTCGATGCGCTCGACGCCCAGGCGCTCCAGCAGCCGCCCGGCGATCAGGTCGTCGGTGTCGTACGGGTGGTGCTTGCCGCCCCAGGCGTTGAAGCGGAAGTCCACACCGGCCCGCCGGCCGTCCTCGCCGAGGACGAAGATCGGCCCGGAGTCGCGGAACCACGAGTCGTCGATGGGGAGTTCCACGACCTCGACGCCCTGCCCGCACAGCTCCTGCGCCTCGGCGCCCCGGCCCGGCAGCGCGACCATCGTGACCGGCTCGAACTCGGCGATCGCCCGGGCGACCTGGGAGTACTCCCGCTTGGCCTCCTCGAAGGTCTCCCCCCAGAGGTCCGACCTGGTCGGCCAGGCCATCAGGCACCCGTCGTGGGGGGTCCACTCGGCCGGCATCTGGAACGTCATGACGGATCCTTCTCTCTTGTTCTAATTTTCAGTCAGGATGGGGCCGAGAGTGGCCGACGGAGGTGGTCGGCGGGGGCTCGGCCGCGCTCAGCCGGCGGGCGGCGTCGTGGCGGCGCCTGCGCCTGTGGCTGCGGCTCCGTCCGTGGCCGCGCCTGTGGTTGCGCCTGTGGCCGCGCCTGTGGTTGCGGCGACCGCCGACGTGGCGAACGCGGCGCCGAGGGGCGCCTCGGGCAGGGCGGCAGCGCCGAATCCGAGCAGGCTGCGGCGGGTGGGAACGGGCGTGTCCAAGAGGACTCCCTTGGGGGCGGGAGGTGTGGGGTGACGCACATCTTGGCTGCAACTAAAAATTCAGTCAATACCCGATACGTACGGTATCGCGGTTTCCTTGCCGTACCGGCCTGCTGTGCGCCTGCAGCGGGCCCGCCGTGAGCCTGCCGTGAGCCCGGACCGGGGCCATCCGCCCGGCCGTAGGGGAGTTGGGGCCTGAAACTTCGATCAGGAATTCCTCCATGGGAGACCCCGGCCCGGTATGGTGATCGCTTGTGTCGGATCGTCGAACAGAGATACTCATCGCCGCCACCCGCGTCATCGCGCGGCGTGGTGTGCGCGGGCTGCGCGTGGGCGAACTGGCCGCCGAGGCGGGGGTGTCCACCTCGCTGCTGTACTACCACTTCACCGACCGGGCCGGGCTGCTCCGCAAGACCCTGGAGTTCATCAGCGACCGGGCGGACCGCTACACCGCCGAGGGGGACTCGGCGGGGTACTCGGACGATCCCCGGCGTGATCTCGAACAGGTCCTGCTCCTGGAACTCCAGGACACCCCGGACGTGCGGGAGAACAGCACGGCCTGGGGCGAGTTGAGGGCCAGCGCGGTCTTCGAGCCCGATCTGCGGGAGGAGCTGGCACGGGCCACCCACGCCTGGGTGCACGACGTCGCGGACCTGCTCGGCCGCGCCCGCCCCGAGGCCACGGCGCCGGCCCACACGGCATCCGCCGAACGCCTCACCGTCCTGATCGAGGGCCTCAGCGCCCGCTGGCTGACCGGTTCGATGCCGCTGGAGCACGCGCGGCGCTTACTCCGGGAGGCGATCGAGGTGGAGTTGGAGGCGCTGCCGGCCGTCGTGCGGTGCCACTGCTGACCGACCTTCCGCCTGCCCGGAGTTCGGGGCAGGCCGCCGACAGTGCCGCTGCACCCCGCCGTCGCAGGGGCTCCGCGAAAACCCGTTTGGCGGACGAGGTGACCGCTGCTATGTTTCCGGAGGCCGTGCGAGAGAACGAGGAGGTGGTACCCGTGAACGCAGTATTCACATGGGTGCTCTCCTCCGGGGTCACGGTCGGGCGATAGGTCGTCCGGGAGCGCCGTATCCGAGCCCTCCCGAAAGGCACGACCATGCACTTCACTTCTGAACAGCGCTTCGACGACGGTGTCCTCGAACGCGAGTTCACCCTCGGCGAGATCCCCGGCATCCTGTGGACGCCCGGATCCGCATCCGCACCGGCGCCCCTGATCCTGCTCGGCCACCCTCCCCTCGGACTGCGCAGGATGTACCCCCGACTGGTGGCCCGGGCCCGGCACGCCGCGGCGGACGGCTTCGCCACGGCGACCATCGAGCTCCCCGGAAGCGGCGACAGGCCTCGTTGGCCCGCCCTGGAGCAGGCCCGCGCCGACCTGCGCCGGGCGCTGGAGGCCGGCGAGCCGGTCAGCGACGAGATCGTCGACGCCCTCATCCTCCCGCTGGTCGACAAGGCGGTCCCGGAATGGCGGTCCGCCCTGGACGCCCTCCTCGCGCTGCCCGAGGTCTGCGGCCCGGTCGCGTACTCGGGGGGAGTGATCTCCATCGGGGTCCGGCTGGCGGTGGTCGAGCCGCGCATCTCGGCCGCCGTTCTGTTCGCCGGCAGTTTCGTGCCTCGCTCCATGTTCGAGGAGGCTCGGCAGGTCACCGTTCCGCTGCACGTCCTGCTGCAGTGGGACGACGAGGGCAACGACCGGCAGGCGGCCCTGGACCTGTTCGACGCCTTCGGCTCGAAGGAGAAGTCCCTGCACGCCAACATGGGCGGGCACACCGGCGTCCCGCAGTTCGCCGGGGACGCCGCGGCCCAGTTCCTCACCCGACACCTGAAGTGAGGACGGGCCGTCGGACCGGCGGCGGACGATAGCTGATGCCGACGGCCTGCCACTCGTCGAGGGCAGGCCGTCGGCGTCGACAGCTCTCCGCACCGTGGGCCCCTGCCGAACTCGACGGTTTCTAGGGGCCCGTGCCGCCTGAAGTCGGCAACTGTTCTGCGGAGCTTCGGGGAGACCGCGCATCTCGGCCGGTGTCAGGTGAACCGCACGTTCACCCGACGGCCGGGATGTCGTGGGTGGCGCAGTGGATGCCGCCGCCTCCGGCGGCGATGTTGTCGATCTTGACGGGGACGATCTCGCGGTCGGGGAAGTGCTGCTTGAGGATCTGCTGGGCGCGGACGTCGGCACGGTCGTCGCCGAACTTCGGGAGGTAGACGCCCTTGGAGCCGACGTAGAAGTTCATGTAGGAGGAGACGAAGGCGTCACCGCGGCCGGTGATCTTGTCGGGGTCGGGCTGCTGGAGCTCGATGACGTCGAGCTTCCTGCCGCGGGCGTCGACGGCGTCCTTGAAGACGCCGCGGGCCTGGTCGGCGGAGCGGGACCAGACGTCGGCGGGCGAACCGGGGAAGGCCTGGTCGAGCAGGACGACGCCGGGGGCGGCGAAGCGGGTGAGGCAGTCGACGTGGGCGTCGGTGATGTCCTTGCCCCTGACGCCGGCCAGCCAGATCACGGTGGTGACGCCGAGGGCCTTCTTGAGCTCGGCCTCGACCTGGTCGCGGGACATGCCGGGGTTGCGGTTGCCGTTGACGACGGAGCTCTCGGTGACCAGCAGGGTGCCCTGGCCGTCGGTCTCGAAGGAGCCGCCCTCGGCGACCAGCTTCGTCTCGATGCGCTCCACGCCGTACTTGGCCAGGACGGTGCGGGCGATCTTGCCGTCGTTGGCGTGCTGCTGCTTGTTGCCCCAGCCGTTGAAGTTGAAGTCGACGCCCTTGACCTTGCCGCCCTCCTCGACGAACACCGGCAGGGTGTCGCGGGCCCACAGGTCGTCGACGGCGATGGGGACGACCTCGACCGCCGAGCCGCACGCGCTCTGGGCGGCGTCCTTCTGCTCGGGGCGGGCCATCAGGACGACCGGTTCGCGGGCGGCGATGGCCCGTGCCAGGCCGGCGATGTCCTTCCGGACGTCGGGGAGCTGGTCGCCCCAGACGTTCTCCGAGGCGGGCCAGGACATCACGGTGCGGACGTGCTTCTCCCATTCGGCGCCGAAGCGGCGCGCACCGGGCGCCGCCGGGCCCCCGGACGGCGGCGGGGCCTGTGTGGCGTCCTCGACGGGTTCGTCGAGGTCCGAACAGGCGGTCAGGCCGAGGGCGAGGACGCCCGCGCCGCCGAGGGAGCGCAGCACGGTGCGCCGGGACAGGTCACGGTAGGGCACGGGGATTCTCCGGTCAGGGTAGCGCCGACTTCGAGCTCGGCGTCAACACTTTCATTGACTGAAAAGTCAGTCAAGCTTGAGGGTCGGCCCGTCCGCTGGTGACGGGCGCCGTCGACCGTCAGCCGTAGCTGTCAGCTGTCAGCTGTCGGCATGGAACGCCCCGTGGACCCGCAGGCCGCCGTTGATCGACACCTGCCCGTCGTCCGTGTGCACGATCCAGGCGTCCCTGGTGCGGACCGACAGGTGCCCGTCGGCGTTCGCCTTGTCGTGGAACCGCGATTCCCCCAGGACGTGCAGGACGCCCTCGAACCCCGATTCGACGGGACCGGCGCGAACCGGACCTGCACTGGCCGAAACGGAATCATGGAGTCCCATTGGTCTCCCGTGCGCCCTCTGCTCGCACCCGTAGTACCCCTTCACCACGGCCTCACCAGGGCTTGTCCGGTGGTGCGGCGCCCGGCCTCGACACCGTACGCGTCGTGGATCGCCGCTCCCTGAATTTGACTGAATTTTCAGTCTAATAAAAGATGCGGTGGCACCCGGTTCCAGGACCGGCCCGCCGCAGCGCGGGCTCCGTGCCCCCTGGCGGCCCGTCCACCCCCCACGGAGGCGGGCCGCCAGGGCCTTCGCCGGGCACGCGTCGGCCGCCGCCCGACCCCACAGCTCCAGGAAGGACGACCGTGCAGGTCACCACCGATGACATCAGCGCAACCAGCCCGGTTGCGCACCGTGCTCCCCGCCACCGCTGGCGGTTCGCCGTCGTCCTGGCGATGGTCGTCGCCCTGTGCGGGGGCGGGATCGGGCTGTACCTCAACGAGCGCAACACCCGGGAGCAGACCCGCGAACTGGCGATCCCCACCGCCCAGGACTGGATCGAACTGGACGTCACCGCCCAGGACGTGGACCCGGCGGCCCAGCAACTGACGCTCTACATCACGCCCGTACCGCACGGCAGGCTCGCCGCCGGCGCCGACGGCCAGGCCTTCAGCCGCTCCGTCGAGATCACCGTCACCGGCACACCCAGGACGACCATCCGGGCCGCCGAGGGCGAGAGCGCGGCGCCCCAGCTCGTCCACGTCGGCATGTACGACGGCACCATCACCGACTACCCCTTCGACCGCTACCGCATGGAGGCCGGTTTCACGGCCACCAGCGGCGCCACCCCCGTGCCGGTCGGCCTGGTCGTCACCGACACCGACCCGTTCTTCGTCCTGCGCCCGCAGGCCACGGCCGGGGCCACCGGCACCGTCGCCCTGGACGCGAAGATCACCCGCTCCCGCAGCACCTTCATCCTCGCCTGGTTCATGATCGCGGCGATGTGGGCCATCGCCCTCGCCGTCCTCGGCGCCGCCGAGGTGCTCTACCGCAAGCGCGAGGGCCTGGTGTGGCCCTCCCTGGGCTGGATGGCGGCCAGCCTGTTCGCCCTGATCGGCATGCGCAACGCCGCCCCCGGCTCACCGCCGATCGGATCGCTGATCGACTACCTCGCGTTCTTCTGGGCCGAGGGAATCATCGCCGCCAGCCTGGCCTGCACCGCCTGGTGCGGCATCCGCACCGAGCACCGCCAGCGCCGCGAACGCGAGGCCGCCGCCGACCAGCCGTGAGGACCGGGCGCGGCGCGGACCGGGCGGAGAATGGCCGGAAAGTGCCGCAACTGCCGTGCGCAGCAGGATTGTTGGGGGAACCTGACGCGCCCATGCTGAATTCGCCCGGCCTGCGCCGGGCCGCCGGGTGGGCGGGCGGCTCAGGTACCCCACGCCCCGACGCTCGCGCGCCCCACCCTCACCCCCCACCTCAGGCTTCGCGGGAGAACCCTCATGGGAATGACCTCTGCTCTGCGACGTGCCTCGGTCGTACTCGCCGGCGGCGTGGCCGCGGTCGGGCTGTTCGCGCCGACCGCCGCGGCCGCGGACACCCCGGTCGTCCTGGCCTGCCAGGCGACCCCGCCGATCGGGTCGGCACAGACCTTCAACCTCAACGCCGGTGTCAACGCCGCCGCGCCCGCCACCGTCACGGCCGGCAGCCAGTTCACCGTCACCCTGGCCCCCGACGCGCTCACCGTGCCCACCACGGTGGGCGGTTACAGCATCCAGTCGATCAGCAACATCGTCCTCACCGTGCCGGTCCCCGCGAACGCCACGCTGACCGGCGAGTCGCTGACCGGCGGCTCCGGCTACTCGGGCAGCGCGAGCGTCGCGGTGAACAACGGCAACGTCGTGCTCACGGTGAACGGGTCGGTCGACGGCGGCGGCACCTTCACGCTCCCCGCGCTGACCCTGAACCTGGCCGCTGGGGCCTCCGGCAGCGTCATCCGCACCTCGGTGGCCGGTACGAGCTACACGGACCCGGGGCTGACCTTCACGGCGACCGTGCCCGTCTCGTTCTTCACCGTCGACGTGCCCACCGCCTGCTACCCGGCCACCGCGCAGGCACTCAGCACCACGACGGTGAGCTGACCGGGGGCTCGCCCCGGAGGCGACCGAGGCGAGAACAGCACCGGGGCCGGCGCACGATGTGCGCCGGCCCCGGTGTCGGAAGTAGCGGGGACAGGATTTGAACCTGCGACCTCTGGGTTATGAGCCCAGCGAGCTACCGAGCTGCTCCACCCCGCGTCGGTGGTACCGACCGTACGGCACCGACTGGCGATCACCTAATCGGACAGGGCGGCCAAGCGCAGGGGCACCGGCCGCTGCACCCGGCCGCCCGGTGTCCGAGCCTGCCGCTTCCTACGGGTGATGGCTGCTTCCGGTCCAGGAGGGGGCTGCGCCCTGTTCCTCCTGCGGCGCGTACGGCTGGGGGTACGGCTGGGGGTACGGGTAGGTGTGGTGATCCGGCTGCGGCGGCGTGGGCGACTGCGACCAGGGCTGGGACAGCGGCGACTGCGGCGACTGCGGCGCCTCCGCGCGGTGGTGCCCGGGGGCGGTGCGGGCGGTCGAACGGCCCGGACGCAGGGGCCACCACAGGCCGCGGCCGAGGAGCGCGGCCAGGGCGGGCACCAGGACGACGGACAGCAGGAACGCGGAGAGCAGGATGCCGAGCGCGGTCGCGAAGCCGATCTGCTGGGTCGAGGGCTGCGGGGTCACGGCAAGGCTGGCGAAGGAGCCGGCCAGGACCAGGCCCGCCGTCGCGATGGCCGGGGCGGTGTGCCGGAGGGCGCGCGCGACCGCTGCCCGGGGCGGCCCGGGGTGTTCCATCTCCTCCCGGATCCGGTCGCTGATCAGGATGTTGTAGTCGGTGCCGAGCGCGACCACGAACAGGAACAGGACCAGCGGCAGCATGAAGTTGACGCCCGGCTTGCCCATCCCGTGCTGGAACAGCAGGGCGGCCGCGCCGAGGGTGGCCGCGAAGCCGAGGCCGACGGAGAGCATCAGGACGACCGGCGCGAGCAGGCTGCGCAGCAGCAGGAGGAGGATGACCCCGATCAGTGCCGCCGCGACCGGGAAGACCAGCCGCAGGTCGCGGTCGACGGCGGTGGAGACGTCGGCGAAGACGGCGGGGGTGCCGCCGACGTGTGCGCTCAGGCCGGCCGGTGTGCTCTGGGCGACGGCGGAGCGGATCGGTCCGGAGACCAGGTCACGGGCCTGCTGGGACTGCGAGTCCGCGGTGAGGAACAGATCGATTCTGGCGGCCTGCCGGTCCTCGCTCAGGACCGGCTTGGCGACCTGGCCGACGCCGGTGACCCGGGTGAGGCCCTGGGCGAGGCCGTCCAACGCGCCGGGGGAGAGCGGGCCGGCGCCCTTGGTCTCGACGTAGACGCTGGTCGGGTCCGCCACACCGGCGGGCAGGGCGCGGGAGATCTCGGCGGCGGTGGTCTGGGACGCGGTGCGCGGGCCGCCGCCCAGGCCGTAGTCCATCTTGATCCCGGCGAGCCCGCCGGCCAGGGCGCCCAGGAGGGCGAGCGAGGCGAGGACCATGACCACGGGCCGGCGGGCCACCAGGTCGGCGAAGCGGGCGGTGGCGCCGTCGCGGGGTTCGGCCTTGAGGGCGCGTGAGGGCCAGAACAGCTTGCGTCCGCAGGCCGCGAGCACGGCGGGCATCAGGGTGAGGCTGGCCAGCAGCATGACCAGGACCGAGATCGCGACGGCCGGGCCGAGCACCCGGAACTGCCCGAAGCTGGCGACCCCGAGGGTGGCGAACGCGGCGACGATGGTCAGCGCGGCCGAGGTGACCGCGGTGCCGACCTTGTGGCTGACCTCGGCGGCGGTGGCACGGTGGTGGCGTTCGGGGTGGGCCCGCAGCTGCTCGCGGAAGCGGAACATCAGGAACAGGAAGTAGTCGATGCCGATGCCCAGCAGCACCACGCCGATCAGGCCCGGCACGGACGGGTCGAGCTTGATGCCGGTGAGCAGTGCGGTGCCCACGACCGCGCCGCCGGCCACGCCGCTGATGAGGGCCACCGAGATCAGCGGCAGCAGGGCGGCCAGGACGCTGCGGAACACGAGGACGTGGAGCAGCACGATCAGGGCGGCGGAGCAGGCGCCCACGACGGTCGCGAGGGTCTTCCCGTCGTCGGCGGAGTCGACCTGGTCGGCGAGTGCGCCGGTGAAGCCGGTTCTCAGGCCCTGGGCGGCGAACTCCGCCCGGGTGTTGTCCCGGAACGCCCGGTAGGTGTTCTCCAGGCCCGGGTCGGCGGGGTTTCCGGTGAGGTTGGCGGAGAGCAGTTCGAAGGTCCCGTCCGGCGCCGCCATGGCCGGGCTGACCTGGGGGATCTGCGAGTAGTCCCGCTGAAGGGGCGCCGCGTCCTTGGGCTTGGGCATGGTGACCTTGAGGCGGCTCAGCCGCTTCGCCCCGTCGCCGATCTGCTGCCGGTCCGCGGCGGTCAGC
Source organism: Kitasatospora sp. NPDC098663 (assembly GCF_044760075.1). Taxonomy (NCBI): domain Bacteria; kingdom Bacillati; phylum Actinomycetota; class Actinomycetes; order Kitasatosporales; family Streptomycetaceae; genus Kitasatospora; species Kitasatospora sp. NPDC098663. The sequence goes on from NZ_JBIWAP010000053.1 coordinate 19,969, forward strand.
GCCCCGCCGTCGGCCCGCGCGACCAGGACGGTCACCGGGTTGGCGTCGGGCTTCGTCCCGAAGCGGTCCTGGGCGATCTTCATGGCGGCGGCCGAGTCGTAGCTCTTCGGCAGGAAGTCGGCCGTCTGCGTCTGGGTCACCCGGTAGATCAATGTCTGGCTCAGGACGGTCAGGAGTATTCCCAGGACCGCCCATACGGCGATCACCTTCCACGGATTTCTGGTGGAGAATCCGGTCAGGGCGCGGATCACGATGTCCTCCGGCGGTGGTGCTGTCGCCGGGGATTTCCGGCACGTCTCCAGACCATCACGGCGTACCGGGCGTTCTCGTCCGAGCGCGGGAGGAGAACGCCGTCAGGACCTGAGCCCGCCACCAGGCCAGGACCAGGACCAGGGGCCTGGTCCGGGATCGGCCCCGGGTGCCGGGCCCGGGGCCGGGGGCCACAGGGAGAATGGACCGCGGACGCCCCCCCCGGGGCTCCGCGGGAACGCCACACGGCTCACGGACGACGGCACACCGACCGGTCACGGAACGGCACACCGACCGGTCACGGAAAGGACCACCACCAGCATGTCGACGCACCACCGGCCCCTGCCGCAGCAGCCGCCGCCGCCGCCGCAGCAGCCGTCGTCGCCGCCGAGAGTCGACGGCCTGCCCTGGACGGCCAGTGACGCGCTGGTGGCCGTCGGGGCGGCCGCCCTGGACCTCCTCGGCTACTCGTTCGGCGGCCCGGACGAAAGCCAGCCGATCGCCCTGACGGCGCTGGCCCTGCTCGTACTGGCGGCCATGCCGCTGCTCACCAGGCGCCGCTACCCACTGGCGTCACTGGCGGGTGTGCTGGTCCTCGGCCTGGCACTGAACCTGAGCGGGCCGGTGCCGCAGCACTTCAACTGCACGCTCTGCGTCGCGCTGTTCGCCGTGGCCAGCTCCCGGGGCATCGCGGTGGCGGCGCCGGCCGCCCTCGTGGCGGCCGTCGTACCGCTGCTGGGCCGGGAGCAACCGCTGCCGCCTCCGCTCTCGCGAGCGGCGGCCAACGTGCTCGCCGCGGCGCTGGTCATCGCCGCGGCCGAGGCGCTGAAGCGCTGGCAGCACGCGGTGGAGGTCAGGCGCAGGCTGCTGGCCGACCGCGCGGTGGCGCAGGAACGGCGCCGCATCGCACGGGAGTTGCACGACATCGTCGCCCACCACATCACCACCATGCAGCTGATGGCCGGCGGTGCCAGAGCGAACCTCGGGCGTGACACCGAGGTGGTGCGCGACGCCCTGGTCACGCTGGAGGGCTCCGGGCGGATGGCGCTGCGCGAGATGCGCCAACTGCTCGACGTGCTCCGGGCCGGCGACGAGCCGGAGGAGTCGCCGGCCGAGCCCCAGCCCGGAGTCGGGCACCTCGGACGGCTCGTCGAGGAGTCCCGCAAGGCCGGCCTTCCCACCGAGTTCACCGTCCTGGGGGAGGAGCGCCCGCTGCCGCCGAGCACCGGCCTGGCGGTGTTCCGGATCGTCCAGGAGTCCCTCACCAACACCCGCAAGCACGCCGGCCGGGCCCAGGCGCGGGTCCGGCTGACGTACCACCCGGACCGGATCACCGTCGAGGTGTCCGACAACGGCACCGCCGCGCCGGCCGACACCCTGGTGGGCGCCCTGGCGGGAGCGGGCGGTACGGCCGGACCGAGGGCGGGCCGCACCGGGTACGGTCTGATCGGCATGCGCGAACGCGTCGCGCTGCAGGGCGGCAGTATGGTGGCCGGCGCCGTGGACAGTGGTGGCTTCCGGGTGGAGGCCAGCCTGCCGGTGGCGCCGGCCGACGGAGAGGAACGGCTCGGATGACGGGAACCCCGGAGCGGATCAGGGTGCTGATCGCCGACGACCAGCCGCTGGTACGACGCGGCCTGGCCCTGATCCTGGCACCCGACCCGGCGTTCGAGGTGGTGGCCGAGGCGGACGACGGCCAGCAGGCGGTCGACCTCGCGCACCGGCACCGGCCCCACGTCGTGGTGATGGACATCCGGATGCCGGTTCTCGACGGCGTCCAGGCGACCGAGCGGCTCACGCGGGAACTGCCGGCCTGCCGGGTCCTGGCGCTGAGCACCTTCGACATGGACGAGTACGTGGTCGCCGCCCTGCGCGCCGGCGCCTCCGGGTTCCTGCCCAAGGACGTCTCCCCGGAGGAGCTCTCGGCGGCCGTGCGCACCGTGCACACCGGGGAGGCGGCGGTGGCGCCGCGCCTGCTCACCCGGCTGATCTCCACGTACGTCACCGCGCCCCGCCTGCCGCCGGCACCGGTGCCGTTGCCGGTGTCCAGCCTGGGTGAGCTGACGCCCCGCGAGATCGAGGTGTGGCACCTGCTGGCCACCGGCCTGGACAACGCCGAGATCGGGTCGGCGATGGGCATCAGCGTCTCCACGGTCAAGAACTACATCACCAGCATCTTCGCCAAGCTGAGTGTCCGCGACCGTGCCCAGGCGGTGATCGCGGCCTACGAGTCCGGCCTGGTCGAGGCCCGGTCCGCGAACGCGCCGGGCTGAGGCGGACCGAGCCCGTCCGAGGCGGGCCGAGCCTGCCCGAGTCGGACTGATCCCGGCAGCGGTACTCCACAGACGGCCTCGCGGCCCCCGCCCACGGGAGCCGCGAGGCCGTCTGTCCGGTGTCCGGCCCCCCGCGCAGGCAGGGGGCGCCCCGAGGGGTGGGGCGGTCAGCGGCAGAGGGCCGCGTCCAGGGCGTCCGCCATGTGCTGCGCGCCGGCCTCGCCCGGGATGGCGGTGACGGTGATGGCGGCGGCGCGGCCGTCGTCGGTGACCCCGTTGCGGGAGCGGTAGCCCGCGGTGGTCCCGCCGTGGCCCCAGGAGAGGCCGCCGCAGGAGAGCGGCTTGCTCTGCAGGCCCAGCCCGTAGCGGACCCCCGGGCCCAGGAGCTCGGCGGGGACGGTGGTGCGCATCTCGGCGAGCTGCGCCGCGGGCAGGAGTCGGCCGCCGAGGAGCGCGGCGTAGAAGGAGTTGAGGTCGGTGTTGGTGGAGACGATCGCCCCCGCCGCCCAGGCCGCCGAGGAGTCCATCTCGGTGTAGTCGATCGTCCGGGCGTCCGGCGAGCTGCGGTAGTAGCCGTGAGGGTGGGCCTCGTGGATGCCGGTGTCCCCGGGGGTGGGGAAGTAGGTGTGGCGCAGGCCGATGCGGTCGATGACGCGCTTGGTGATCTCCTCGCCGACGGGCCGTCCGGTGACCTTCTGGACGATGAGTCCGGCGACGATGTAGTTGGTGTTGCTGTACTCCCAGCTGGTACCCGCGGGGAAGCGGGCCTGTTGGGCGAGGGCCGCGTCGAGGAGGTCGCGGGGCTCGAAGTAGCGGTACTGGATCGTGGTGAAGTCCGGGAGTGCGGGGGTTTCCATGTAGTCGGGCAGGCCGCTGGTGTGCTGGAGCAGCTGGCGGACGGTGATGCTGTGCCCGTCGATGCCGTCGCCGCGCAGCAGGCCGGGGAGGTAGGTGTCGACGGGCGAGTCGAGGCCGATCTTCCCTTCGGCGACGAGCTGGAGGACGACGACGGCGGTGAAGGCCTTGGTGTTGCTGCCGGCGCGTATCTGCCCGTCGACGGGGACCTTGGATCCGGTGGCGAGGTCGCCGACGCCGGCGGTGTAGGTGCGGGTGCGGCCGTCGCGGCCCTTGACCGAGGCCAGTGCGGCGGGCAGGCCGTCGTCCTTCACCAGCGCGTTCAGGCTCGACTGGACACTGTCCGGCTTGCCGCCCGCGAACGCCGCGGTCGGTGTCAGCACTCCGGCCGCCACGACGCCGGCGGCCACGGCTGCCGCCACCATGTGCCGACCACGGCGGATCCGGCGGGACGGGTTGTGCGGGACGTGCTCGTTCACGGAAGAACTCCTCTACGGGAAAGGGGAATCGGCGGGGTGCGCGGGCGCGCGGGTTCTGCGCGCCGAGGCGCGCAGAACCCGCAGGTCGTCCTGGTGCGGACGCTCAGGCCGGATCGCGGACGCTCAGGCCGGATCGCGGAGGGTCAGCGGCACAGGGCCGCGTCCACCGCGGTCTCAATGTGCTCTCCGGCCTCATCACTTGGGATCATGGTCACCGCGATGCTGGTGGCGCGGCCGTCATCGGTGGCGCCCCCGGCGGTCCGGTAGCCCGGAATGGTCCCGCCGTGGCCCCAGGACAGGCCACCGCACGACAGCGGTCGGCTCATCAGGCCCAGCCCGTACCGGACGCCCGGACCCACCCCGTCGGCGGGGACGGTGGTGCGCATCTCGGCGAGCTGGGCCGCCGGGAGGAGGCGACCGCCGAGGAGCGCGGTGAAGAACGAGTTGAGATCGGTGGTGGTGGAGACGACGGCGCCCGCCGCCCAGCCCCAGGACGGGTCCAGTTCGGTGTAGTCGCGGAACGAGCCGTCGGCGTTCTGGTTGTAACCCTTGGGGTGGGCCTCGCGGATGCTCATGTCCCCCGGGGTGGGGAAGTAGGTGTGGCGCAGGCCGATGCGGTCGACGATGCGCCGGTTGATCTCCTCGCCGAGCGGCCGCCCGGTGACCTTCTGGATGATCAGGCCCGCCGTCAGGTAGTTGGTGTTGTTGTACTCCCAGCGTGTGCCCGGGGCGAAGTGAGCCTTCTGGGCGAGGGCCGAGTCGAGCAGTTCACGCGGTTCGTAGTACCGCTTCGGACTGGTGAGGATCGAGTCCTTGTTCACGTACTCGGGCAGGCCGCTGGTGTGCTGGAGCAGCTGGCGGACGGTGATGTTGCGCCCGTCGATACCGTCGCCGCGCAGCAGGCCGGGCAGGTAGGTCTCGACGGGGGAGTCCAGGCCCACCTTTCCTTCGGCGACGAGCTGGAGGACGACGACGGCGGTGAAGGGCTTGGTGTTGCTGCCGATCCGTATCTGCCCGTCGACGGGGACCTTGGCTCCGGTGGCGAGGTCGCCGACGCCGGCGGTGTAGGTGCGGGTGCGGCCGTCGCGGCCCTTGACCGAGGCCAGCGCGGCGGGCAGGCCGTCGTCCTTGACCAGCGCGTTCAGGCTCGACTGGACACTGTCCGGCTTGCCGCCCGCGAACGCCGCGGTCGGTGCCAGCGCTCCGACCGTCATCACGCCGGCGGCCACGGCGGTCACGACCGCCATCGCCCGGTGCCGGCCGCCCCGGCGGGAGCGCGGGAGGAGGCTGTGCGGTGCATGCTCGTTCACGGAGGAACCCCTCTGAGGAATGGCGCCGGTGATTCCCGGCCTTGACCAAGAGGACCATTCAGGGGCAGGGGAGTTCGTCCGTACCCAGGACGAGACCGCACCCGGGAGCTGGCTCCGGGAGCCGCCCCCGGCCAGGACCGTGCTCCCCGGCAGCTCGGACCGGGAGGCCGATGGGGCAGCATGGGTGACGGACCACCACCGGGATCCGTGGCACCACCGCGCCTGCGCGGGCACGCGTCCCCGCCCGAACGGAAGACATCTTCGTGACCGATACCGCCGCCGCCCCCACCGAGCAGATCCGGGCCCGTCTCGCCGGGTACGAGCGCAGGTTCGGCACGCTGGCCGAGCAGTACTTCCAGGACCTGGCCGCCACCTTCGACGCTCCGTCGTCCAGCCGGTTCACCCCGGACTGCCTGGCCCTGCTGCGGGACCTGTCGCTGCGCGGCGGCAAGCGGATGCGGGTGGCCCTGCTCTTCGAGGCCGCCCGTCTGGTGACCGCCGAACCCGTGGCGGGGCTGGACGACGCCGCGCTGAGCATCGAACTGCTCCAGACCCACGGGCTGGTCCACGACGACATCATCGACGACAGCCCCACCCGCCGGGGCGGGCCCTCCACCTACTACGCCTACCGGGGGCGGTTCCCCGACCGGCCGCAGGCCGCGCTCGGGCTCGCCCTCCTCGCCGGCGACCTCGCACTCGCGCTGTCCCTCCAGGTGCTCCTCGACTCCCGGGCCCCGCTCCCGGTCCGACAGGCCATGGTCGAGGTGCAGACGCGAGCGGCGACGGCCACGTTCGTCGGCCAGATCATCGACCTGGAACGGGACTTCACCGCGGACCCGGACGAGGAGGTGCTGCACGACGTGGCCGACTACAAGACCGCCCGCTACTCGGTCCTCGCCCCGCTCCAGCTGGGACTGCTCGCCGCAGGCGTCCAGCCCGCCGCCCACGACGGGGAACTTCGCCGCTACGCCCGGCTGGTGGGGATCTGCGGGCAACTGCGCGACGACTACCTGGACCTCTTCGGCGACGCGGGGACCATGGGCAAGCCCACCGGAACGGACATCCGGGAGGGGCGGCGCAACTACACCGTCCGCGCCGTCCTGGCGGCGGCCACCGACGCCGAGCGGGCCCTGGTGGAGTCCGCACTCGGCGACGGAGCCTGCACCGAGGAGACCGTCGCCGCCATCCGCGACCTCGCCCACCGCCACGGCGTCCCGGAGCGGATGCGGGCGGACATGCGGCGCTTCGCGCACGCGGCCGCCGCGGAAGCCGCAGCCTGGCGCCCCAGGTGGCGGGAGGAGGCGGTCGCGTTCTTCGAGTACCTGCCGAGATGGAGCGTCGAGCGAGCCCGGTGAGGTGAGGTGAGCCCACGACCGGGAGGGCGGAGGACGGGCGAGGGGCGGGCGGGGAATCCCGTCCGTGCCTGGGCGGCGGTCAGTTGGCTCCGGGCCCGATCTCGGTGGTGAGGACGAGCTTGCCGCGGGTGCGGCCCGCCTCGCCGCGGGCATGAGCGGCCCCGGCCTGCTCCAGCGGGAAGGTCCGCTCCACCTCGACGGCGACCTCGCCGGCGTCGATCAGCGCGGCGATCGTGGTCAGCGCGGCGCCGTCCGGTTCGACCAGGAACGGGGTGACCCGCACGCCGGCCGCCTCGGCGGCCGCGGCCAGCTCGGGGGAGACGCCGGCCGGGATGGCGACCAGCAGGCCGCCGGGGCGCAGGACCTTCAGGGAACGGGTGCTGGTCAGGTCGTGGTCGTCGCCCACCAGGTCGATGACGACGTCGATGTCGGCGGTGGCGTCCTCGAAGCGGGTGCTGGTGTAGTCGATCACCTCGTCGGCGCCGAGCTCCTTGAGCCAGGGGTGCCGGGCGGCGCTGGCGGTGGCGATCACGTGGGCGCCCAGGTGGCGGGCGAACTGGACCGCGAAGTGGCCCACCCCGCCGGCGGCGGCGGTGACCAGCACCCGCTGGCCGGCCCGCACCCGGGCGGTGTCGACGACGGCCTGCCAGGCGGTCAGCGCCGCCAGCGGCACGGCGGCGGCGTGCACGTGGTCGAGCGTGGCCGGCTTGCGGGCGAACTGCCGGGCCGGGGCGGTCACGTACTCGGCGTAGGCGTTCGCGGCGCGCGGGAACCACGGCATGCCGTACACCTCGTCACCGGCCTTCAGCGTGGTCACGCCGAAGCCGACCTCCTCGACCACGCCGGACACGTCCCAGCCGAGCGTGAACGGCGGCTCGCCCAGCAGGCCGGCCATGCCGGAGCCGTCGCGGGTCTTCCAGTCCACCGGGTTGATCCCGACCGCGTGCACCCGCACCAGCACCTCCGTCGGCAGCGGCACCGGGCGCGCCACCTCGGCGACCCGCAGCACCTCCGGCCCGCCGAACGTGTCCTGGACCACCGCGCGCATCGTGTCTGCGGACATGCGTCATCTCCCGAAGCATCAGAGTGTGGATGGCCGTTCAGCGGCCGTTCCTCGATGTCGGCGACGCTATCCCCGCAGGTATGGTTACCTTCAAGGGCTAGTACTTCCCATCGGGAAGTGTCCTGGTGAGGAGAGTGAGCATGACGACCACCTGCCCCAGCGGCGAGCACTCGCAGCACGACGTCTACGCCGCCCAGTGCCCCTGTCGCATCCTGCTCGACCTGCTCGCCAACAAGTGGGCCGCCCTCGCCATCGGCGCGCTCGACGACGGTCCCCAGCGGTTCGGCGAACTCCAGCGCCGCCTCCAGGGCGTCAGCCCCAAGGTGCTGACCCAGACCCTGCGGCGCCTGGAGGACTTCGGCATCCTCGACCGCACCGTGTACCCCGTCGTCCCCCTGCACGTCGAGTACTCCCTCACCCCCCTCGGCCAGAGCGCCGCAGTGCCGTTGAACGCGCTTCGCTCCTGGGTCGAGGAGAACATCGACCAGGCCTTCCGTCCGGAGCCGGTCGCGGGGTAGCCGGGCACTGGCCGCGACCGGCTCTCGCAGCCGGGGGTTCAGCACGCAGCCGAGGGTTCGGCACGCCGCTGACGGTCGGCACGCGGTCACCCGGTTCGCCCGTGAACCCGGGGCCGGCGCAGGCGGCGGCCGCGCTGGGCCTCCATCGCGCCGCGGGCGACGGAGCGGGCGTGGTCCTCGGCCTCCGGGTCGATGCCGAGCAGCCGGTTGTGGTGCAGGTGCACCAGGCCGGGCAGCTCGGAACCCCGGGGGGTGGCCGCGCGCAGCGCCTCGCCGTAGCGGGCGAGCCGGCGCAGCCCGCGGACCGCTGCGACGGCGGACCCCGGGGCCTCCTCGACCTCGACACCGAACGCTCGGCCGCAGGCGTCGCCGCGGCCCGGGAGTGGGACGCCTGGTCCGCGTTCGCCGCACGGTTCCCACCCGCTCACTCGCTCCGGACGATCGCGGAACGCGGGCCCTCCGCCGCCACCTCGCCCTACCAGGCGTTCATGGCGCAGCCGGTCATGCAGGCTCTCGCCGCCTGGCGGCACTCCGACCCGGACGCGCCCACCTGGACGAAGCAGCAGGATCCCCTCTGGCACTTCGCCGGGAGCCGCGAGCAGCACGCCCATCGAGCCGCCATACGGGTTCAGACCACCAATGTCCTGCTCACCCTCGACGGCCGATGGATCGACCGCTTCGACTACACCCCCACGCCGCAGCAGCCGGTCGCGGCCAACGCGTACTTCGACTTCGCGGACCGGTACCTCCGCGAACTGCCGGAGGACGCCGTCATCGTCCGCGTCCGATTCCATTCGTGACGTCCGGCGGCCACCGCCGATCCTCCCGTCCGGGGCGCTGCTTCGAAGAAGCGCCGCAGTTCCTCAGCGGACGTGAGCGCAGCTGCGGCGAGTCCGCAGGCCCGGGTCTGTGCCCGTGTGTTACTGGGTACGGAGGAGATCGGCGGGGGAGCGGGTCGCGAGTGGCGAGAGGTCGGAGCCGGGGCGTGAGTGGTGAACTGCGGTATGACGATCTGGTGCGGCCGCTGCCGGAGTTGCTGAAGAGGCACGCCGAGCGGTCGGCGGACCGGGTCGCGTTCCACGACTTCTCGCGCGGCGTCAGCTATGCCGAGTTGGAGCGGCGGACCGGGCGGCTGGCCGGGTCGCTCGTGCGGGCGGGGGTCCGGCGCGGCGATCGGGTGGCACTCTGCCTGGGCAACTGCGTGGAGCTGGTGGAGGGTTGCCTCGCCGTGCTGCGGGCGGGGGCGGTCGGTGTCCTGCTCAATCCCCGCTCCTCCGACGACGAACTCGACTACTACCTGCGGGACAGCGGCGCCTCGGCCATCATCACCGACCCCGCGCACCTCGCGCAGCTCCACCGCCTCGGCGCCGCGTACCGGGGCCTGCACACCGTGCTCACCGGGGCGGGCCCGATTCCCTCGAACGCCCCCGACGGCACCCTCGTCTTCGAGGCCGAGGCCGAGGCCGCAGCCGGGAGCGACGGGCCCGGGGCCCCCGACGACCTGGGGCTCGACGACCCGGCCTGGCTGCTCTACACGTCCGGGACCACCCACCGCCCCAAGGGCGTGCTCTCCACGCAGCGCGGCGCACTGTGGTCGGTGGCGGCCTGCTACGCGCCGGTCTTCGGGCTCTCCCCCGAGGACCGGCTGCTGTGGCCGCTGCCGCTGTTCCACAGCTTCGGGCACTCCCTCGCGATCCTGGGCACCACGGCCGTCGGCGCGAGCACCGCGATCGCCGGCGAACTGCCGACGTCCGGCGAGGGCCTGACGCCCGGCGACCTGTGGCGCACGCTGCGCACCCCGAGTGCCGCCCTCGGCGGGCCGTTCACCCTCCTGGCGGGCGTCCCCACGACGTACCACCGGTTGATGGCCTCGGCGAAGGACACCCCGCTCCCCGCGCCGCGGACCGGGCTGCGGCTCTGCGTCACGGCGGGCGCGCCGTGTCCGCCCGAGCTGCGCGGGGCGGTGGAGGAGACGCTCGGCGCGCCGCTGCTCGACGTCTACGGCAGTACCGAGACCTGCGGCGCGATCGCGGTGGCCCGCCCGAACGGCCCCCGGGTCGACGGGTCCTGCGGACTACCGGTGCCCGGCGTCGAGGTCCGCGTGGTCGATCCGGACAGCGGCGTCGACGTCCTCGCGGGCGGCGAGGGCGAGATCTGGGTCAGCGGTCCGAATCTCATGACGGGCTACCACGAGCAGCCGGAGGCGACGGCCGCCGCGCTGCGCGAGGGCTGGTACCGGACCGGGGACCTCGGCCGGCGCGCCGAACACGGCCACCTCGTCCTCACCGGCCGGGTCAGCGAACTGATCATCCGGGGCGGCGAGAACATCCACCCCACGGAGGTCGAGCACGTCCTGCGGGGCTGTCCCGGGGTGCGGGACGCCGTGGTCCTCGGCCTGCCGCACGCCGTCCTCGGGGAGGTCCCGGTCGCCTTCGTGGTGCCCGGCCCGGAGGGCCTGGACCCGCGGCTGGTGCTCGACGTCTGCCGCTCGCGGCTCGCGGACCACAAGGTCCCCGTCGAGGTCCGCGAGATCGCGGCCGTCCCGCGCACGCCGTCGGGCAAGATCGTCCGCCATGCGGTGCTCAGCGACCCGGCCGCGGCGCCGGCCCCGGCCCCGGGCGGCGGCTCCCTGGACCGCGGGCTGCTGTCGCTGCCCCGGGAGGAGCAGGAACGCGCGCTGTGCGAGAGGGTGTGCGCCGAGACGGCCCGGGTCCGCGGCCGCGCGCCGGAGACGGGGCTCGACGCGGACACGCCCTTCGCGGACCTCGGGCTGACCTCGCTCGGCGCCATCGAGCTGATCGACCGGCTCGCGGCGTCGACCGGGCTGAGCCTGCCGACGACGCTGGTCTTCGACCACCCGACCCCGGCCGCCGTCGCCCGCCACCTGCACACCGAACTGTTCACCGCCGAGCCCGCCGCACCCGCCGAGCCCGCCGAGCCCGCCGTACACACGACCACCGCACCGCGCACCGCCGCACCGCGGACCGCCGAGCCGGAGGAGCCGTACGACCGGGACCCGGTGGTGATCGTCGCCATGGCCTGCCGCTACCCCGGCGACGTGGAATCCCCCGAAGGGCTCTGGGAGTTGGTGTCTCAGGGCAGGGACGCGATCTCGGACCTGCCGACCGACCGGGGCTGGGACCTCGCCGCCCTCTACCACCCCGACCCGGACCGGATCGGCACCTGCTACACGCGCAGCGGCGGATTCCTGCACAGCGCCGCCGAGTTCGACGCGGGCCTGTTCGGCATCTCGCCGCGCGAGGCGCTCGCCATGGACCCGCAGCAGCGGCTGCTGCTGGAGGTCACCTGGGAGGCGTGGGAACGGGCCGGGATCGACCCGGCGTCCGTCCGGGACAGCGACACGGGCGTCTTCCTCGGCGTGATGTACGGCGACTACGCCTCCCGCTTCACCGAGCACGAACTCGAGGCCCACCTCGCCCTGGGCTCGGCCGGAAGCGTGGCCTCCGGCCGGCTCTCCTACGTGTTCGGCCTGCGCGGGCCCGCGATCACCGTCGACACGGCGTGCTCGTCCTCGCTGGTCGCCGTGCACCAGGCGGCCCAGGCGCTGCGCTCGGGCGCGTGCTCGCTGGCGCTGGCCGGCGGCGTCACGGTCATGGCGACGCCCAACCCGCTGGTCGCGTTCAGCCGCCAGCGCGCCCTCGCGCCCGACGGCCGGTGCAAGTCGTTCTCGGCGACGGCGGACGGCACCGCCTGGGCCGAGGGCGCCGGGGTGCTGGTGCTGGAGAGGCTGTCCGACGCGCGCCGCAACGGTCACCCGGTGCTGGCGGTGGTGCGCGGCAGCGCCGTCAACTCCGACGGCGCGTCCAACGGCCTGACCGCGCCCAACGGCCGCGCCCAGCAGCGCCTGATCCAGCTGGCGCTGGCGGACGCCGGACTGCGCGCGCACGAGGTGGACGCCGTGGAGGCGCACGGGACGGGCACCGCGCTCGGCGACCCCGTCGAGGCGCGGGCGCTGCTCGCGGGCTACGGCCGGGGCCGGGGGCCGGAGGACCCCCCGCTGTGGCTGGGCAGCGTCAAGTCCAACCTGGGGCACACCCAGGCCGCCGCCGGAGTCGCCGGGATCATCAAGATGGCCCAGGCCATGCGGCACGGCGAGTTGCCCAGGACCCTGCACGTGGCAGCCCCCACCCCGCACGTCGACTGGTCCGCGGGCCGGGTCGAGCTGCTGACCGCCGCCCGGCCGTGGCCCGCGCCCGCCGGCCGACCGCGCCGGGCCGGCGTGTCGGCCTTCGGGATCGGCGGCACCAACGCACACGTGATCATCGAGGAGCCGACCGCCGCCGACCGCGCCCCGAGCCGGCAACCCGCGCCGCCGCCGGGGCCGGTGTCGCCGGCGGCAGTGCCGTGGCTGGTCGGCGGAGCCGACGAGGCGGCCCTGCGGGCCCAGGCGCGACGGCTCGCCGACCACGTCGCGGCCCGGCCGGGCCTCTCGCCGGCGGACGTGGGCTTCTCGCTGGCGGTGTCGCGGTCGGCGCTCACGCACCGGGCGATGGTGCCGGCCGCGGACCGTGCGCGCATGCTGGCCGGACTCCGGGCGATCGCCGACGGCACGCCCGGCGACGGCACGTCCGGTGCCGGGGCGTTGACGCGCCTGGCCGACCCGCGCACCCGTACCGCCTTCCTGTTCACCGGGCAGGGCGCGCAGCGCACGCGGATGGGCGAGGAGCTGCGGGAGGCGTTCCCCGTGTTCGCCGAGGCCTTCGACGAGGTCTGCCACGCGCTGGACGGCGAACTCGAACGGCCGCTGCGCACGGTGATCCGCGCCGAGCCGGGCTCGCCGGACGCCCTGCTCGACCGCACGGACTTCACCCAGGCCGCCCTGTTCGCCTACGAGGTGGCGCTCTTCCGGCTGGTGGAGTCCTGGGGCGTGCGGGCCGACTTCCTGGCGGGGCACTCCGTGGGCGAGTTGGCGGCCGCGCACGTCGCCGGAGTGCTGGACCTCGCCGACGCCGTACGCCTGGTCGCGGCGCGCGGGCGGCTGATGCGGGCGCTGCCCGAGGGTGGGGCGATGGTGGCCCTCGACGCGGCGGAGCACGAGGTCCTGCCCGAACTCGCGGACGTGGCAGACCGCGTGGCGATCGCCGCAGTCAACGGACCGCGCGCGGTGGTGGTCTCCGGCGCGCGGGACGCGGTCCTCGCCGTCGCGGCGCGGTTCGAGGCCCGCGGCCGCCGCAGCACGCGGCTCAAGGTCGGCCACGGCTTCCACTCGCCGCTCGTGGAGCCGGTGCTCGACGAGTTCCGCCGCGTCGCCGAGACGCTGGAGTTCCGGCTGCCGCGGATTCCGGTGGTCTCCACCGTGACGGGATCTCGGGCGGCGCCCGAGGAACTGGGCTCCGCGGACTACTGGGTGCGGCACGCGCGGCTTCCCGTGCGGTTCGCCGAGGCCGTGGAATGGCTGGGCGCCAACGGCGTCGGGGGCTTCCTGGAACTCGGCCCGCAGCCCGTGCTCACCGCGTACGCGCAGGAGTGCCCGGCCGTCCAGGACGGCGGCCCGGTGTTCGCCTTCGCGGCCCGCGACGGCAAGCGGGAGCCGGACACGCTGCTGGCGGCCGTGGCCCGGCTCCACGTGCGCGGCGCCGGCGTCGACTGGCCCGCGGTGTTCGCGGAGCGCGGGCTGGGGCGCGGGCTGCGGCGCGTGGAGCTGCCGACCTACGCCTTCCAGCGCCGGAGGTACTGGCTGGACCCGCAGCGGCCGGCCGGGGCGGGGGCCCACCCGGGCCCCGGCGAGCATCCGCTGCTCGGCCCGCCGTTCGAGGTGCCGGGCACCGGGCACACGGTGCTCTCCGGCCTGCTGTCGGCGAGTGCCCAGCCGTGGCTCGCCGACCACGTCGTCGGCGGGGCGCCGCTCGTGCCGGGGGCGGCGTTCGTCGAGATGGCCGTGCGCGCGGGCGACGCGGTCGGCTGCGGCACGCTGGAGGAGCTCGTGATGCTGCGGCCGCTGGCCCTGCCCGCCTCGGGGGTGCGGGTCCAGGTCGTGGTGGGGGCGGTGGACGACTCGGGCCGACGGACCGTCGAGATCCACGCGCGACCGTTGGAGACCGCCGAGCCCGCCGAGACCGCCGAGCCCGCCGAGCCCGCCGAGCCCGCCGAGACCGCCGAGCCCGCCGAGCCCGCCGAGACCGCCGAGACCGCCGAGCCCGCCGAGCCCGCCGAGACCGCCGAGACCGCCGAGCCCACCGAGCCCGCCTGGACGCCGCACGCCGCCGGCCTGCTCGCCCGCACACCCGAGCCGGGGACGGCACCGGAGGGGCACGGCCTGACGCAGTGGCCGCCGCCCGGCGCCGTGGAGATCGAACCCGCCGGCGCCTACGAGGCCGCGGCGGAGCGCGGGCTGGCCTACGGGCCCGCGTTCCGCCGCGTGCGCGCGCTGTGGCGGCGGGGTGCGGAGGTGTTCGCGGAGGTCCGGTTGCCCGAGCCGTGGACGGCCGAGGCAGGCCGGTACGGCATCCACCCCGCGCTCCTGGACGCCGCCGCGCACGCCTCGATGCTCGCCGCGTCCGCTCAAGGAAGCGGCCCGGATGCGGACGCGGGCACGGACGCGGGCACGGAGGTTGGCACGGAGGTTGGCGGCGCCCGGGTGCCGTTCCAGTGGAGCGGCGTGTGCCTGCACGCCGCCGAGGCGTCGACGGTCCGGGTGCGGATCGCCCCGGTCGGCGAGGCAGGCCCCGCCTCGGAGGACGGCGCGTTCTCGATCACGCTCACCGACCCGGCGGGCCGCCTGGTGGCTCGCGTGAACTCCCTCTCCACCAGGGAACTTCCGGCCGGGCACCGCGATCCCGGGCAGGACATCGCCCAGCGCGCCCTGCTGCGCCCCGACTGGGTCCCCGTCGCACTGCCCAGCGGGGCACCGCAGCCGGCAGGCTGGACGGTTCTCGGGCCGGACCAGCTGAACCTCGGCGCCTTCGTCCCCCTCGCCGACCCCTCCTCACCCACGGACGGCGCGGCCCCGCCCCGCCACCTGGCGGTCACCGCCGTCGGCTCGGAATCGGAATCGGACCGCGACCCGCTCGCCGACGTCCACCTGCTGACCGCGCGGGTGCTCAAGGTCCTCCAGGACCGGCAGGACGATCCGGCCACCGCGGGCTCGCGGCTCGTGGTGGTGACGCGGAACGCCACCGCACCCACGCCGGACCTGGCGGGAGCAGCGGTCTGGGGGCTGGTGCGCACCGCGCAGTCGGAGCTGCCGGGGTGCGCGGTCCTGATCGACGTGGACGAGGACCCCGCCTCCCTGCGCCTGCTGCCCGCGGCGGCCGCCGGCGGCGAGCCCCAACTCTCCCTGCGCGCCGGTCGGGCGACGGTGCCACGGCTGGTCGGCGCCCCGGCGGCGGCCCACCTGCCCGAGCCCTGGCCGGCCGAGAGTGCCCCGCCCCGCCGCTCCGGCACCTTCGACCCGGACGGCACGGTGCTGATCACCGGCGGCACCGGAGCGCTGGGCGCGGACCTGGCCGGGCACCTGGTCGACGCGTACGGGGTCCGCCACCTGCTGCTGACCGGGCGGCGCGGCCCGCATGCACCGGGCGCCGACGCCCTGCGCGCGAGTCTGTCGGAGCGGGGCGCGCAGGTCAGGATCGTCGCGTGCGACGTGGCCGACCGGGCCCGGCTCGCCGAGCTGATCGAGCAGTGCGACCCCCCGCTGACCGCCGTCGTGCACGCCGCCGGGGTCCTCGACGACGGAGCACTGGCCGCGATGTCCCCCGAGCGGCTGGCGGCGGTCCTGCGGCCGAAGGCGGACGCGGCCTGGCACCTGCACGAGTTGACCCGCGACCGGGGCCTGTCGGCCTTCGTCCTGTTCTCCTCGGTCTCGGGCGTGCTGGGCCGGGCGGGCCAGGGCAACTACGCCGCGGCGAACTCGTTCCTGGACGCGCTCGCCCGGCACCGGGCCGCCGCCGGTCTGCCCGCCGTCTCGCTGGCGTGGGGCTTGTGGGGCCACGACGCGGGCATGGCAGCCCGGTTGACCGAGGGAGTGGGGCACCCGAGGCCCGATGACGTGGTCCGGGCGTTCACCCCCGCCCAAGGACTGGCCCTGTTCGACGCGGCACTGCGGACGGGAGCCCCCGTACTCGCGCCGGTCCTGCTGGACCGGGCCGCGCTGCGCGCCGCCGCAGGGCGACTACCGCCGCCGCTGCGCGACCTGGCGCGCCACGGCCGGCCCGCCGCCGAGACGCGGAGCGGCGCGACCGAACCGTCCCCGGGCCCCCGGGACCGGGAGGGCTCGGAGCCCGGAGCGTGGCGCACGCTGCTGGCCGGGCTGCCCGCCGCGGAGCGCGGGGCCGCGCTCACGGAACTGCTGCGCGGCGACGTGGCCGCGGTGCTCGGCTACTCCGGCGCGCAGGACCTGCCCGCCGGCAGGACCCTGGCCGAGCTCGGCTTCGACTCCCTGACGGCCGTCCAGTTCCGCAGCCGACTGAGCACGGCCCTGCGCCTGCGCCTGCGGCTGCCCGCGGCCGTCGTGTTCGAGCACCCGGCGATCGAGGACCTCGCCCGTCACGTACTCGACCTGCTCGACGACCTGCCCGACGACCTGCCCGACGACCTGCCCGATGGCCTGCTCAAGGACCGGCCCGACGGCACACCGCGTGAGCGGCCCGGCACCCGGCCCGCACCGCCCACCGGCCGTCCCGCGCAGACGCTCGCGGCGCTGTACCGCGCGCTCTGCGAGCAGGGCCGGCCGGCGGCCGCGATGCACCTGGTGGTCGCGGCGTCCTCGGCCACCGCGACGTTCGGCGCCGACGACGCCGCGGAGCACACCGTGCCGCCGCTGCGCCGGGCCCGGGGCCGCGCCGGCTCCCCGGTCGTGGCCTTCTTCCCCGACCACCGCCCGTTCCCCGCCCTCCCGGGCGGCGGGTTCGCGGCCCTGCACGCCTGCTTCGAGGGCGAGTTGGAGGTCCTGGAGTTCCCGCACCCGGGCATCGGCACGGGGTACGCCGTTCCGGCCGACCGGGAGACACTCGCCCGCCTCCACGCCGAGACGGTGCTGCGGCACGCCGGCGACCGGCCCGTCGTCCTGGTCGGTGCTTCCGCCGGGGGCGCCGTCGCGCACGCCGTGACCCGACGCCTCGAACTCGGTGGATCCGCCCCCCTGGGACAGGTGCTGATCGACACGTATCTCGTCCACCAGGGCAACCACTCCACGGACTGGCTGACCGCCCTGGCCGCCCCGCCGGCCCCGCACCTCGGCGTGGACGTGTGCGCGGGCGTGTGCGCGGACGGGTCCACCGGCGACGAGGACGCCGCCGTCGCGGCCATGGGCGCCTACACCGGGCTCTTCCTGGACTGGCGCCCGGAGTCCGTGCACACCCCGACCCTCCTCGTCGGGGCCGCGCGGCCGACCCCGCTGATGGCGGCGCGCGCGGACGGCGACTCCTGGCGCGCGTCGTGGCCGCTGCCGCACGAGCGCGTCGAGGTGCCCGGCGACCACCTCTCCCTGGCACGGGAGGACGCCGCCACGACGGCGGCCGCGATCCGCAGCTGGATCGACTCCCTCGGCCGCACCGGATAAGTCCTGCCTTTCGGATCAGTGTGTGCAGCCAGGGGCGTGGGAAGTCGGCCCGGCCGACTTCCCGCGCCCCCGGAACCGGTCGCCGGGTGCGCGGGCGAACCCCCGTTCGAGTGAAGCGTGGTACGGCCCCGTGGAGGTGGTGCCGGGGCGGGGTAACGGGTGATCGGGAGTCATGGGGCGCCGCGCGACGCGGGTCCCCGGGCTCCCGTCGATGCCCCCTGACGAACCCAGCACGGGAGTCCCCTCATGCACCTGCGCTTCAGCCCGCGCGCGGCGGTCGTGGCCACCGCCGGCGTCCTCGCTCTGTCCCTGGCCAGCCCCTCCACGGCCTCGGCGGCCCCCGGCGTCGTGATCATGGATCGCGGGGGCGAACGGGAGGAGGTCACGGACCCGGTGCCCGGCGAGTGCCACCGCGGCCTCGGCCCCGACACCACGATCGTGAACTTCACCAGTGGCCCCATCCGGCTGTACACCGACCGCAACTGCCGGTCGAGGGTCTCTTCCCTGCTGGACCCGGACGGGGCCCGGGAAGACGTGAACGTCGGCAGTTTCGTGGCCATCACCTGACCCTCGCCCCACCCGTTCACCCACCGCCGGACCGGCTGCGAGGCCGTCCGGCGGCCGTACGCGAGGTCCCCGCGCCGGCCGCCCCCACGATGCCGTGCAGATGCGACAACGGGGCCTCCTGGATGGCTCTGTTCACGAGATACGACAGCAATTGTTCACCGCTTCGGACAGCACCGGGCTTTGCTGATGTTCGACTCGGGCGACTGTGAGTTCGACGGTCAACGGGCGGGCGGTCCGGAGCGTTGTATGCGGCGGGAACGTCGCTCGCGGAGTGGGCGGTTCGGCGCGATGTCAGGACTGGACGGCCGGCTTGAGGGTGTCCTGGCACCACTGGCGGAAGCCGGTGGCGGTGCCTGGGCCGTGGGCTTCGGCGTCGTAGACTCCGTTGTTTTGTGCCTCGACCATGACCGCGAAATCCTGCGCCATTGCCTGGCTCGCACCGCGCTGCACCATCGCGGCCTGGTAGTCCGCGAGCGGGGTCTGGCGGTAGCGGACCGTGCGGCCCAAGGCGTCGGAGATGGCCTCGGCCATGGCGTCGGGGGTCAGGTTGTCGGGGCTGACCAGAGCGACGCGCGCGTGGCCGCTCCAGGAGGTGTCGAGGAGGAGTGCCGCTGCTGTGGCGGCGACGTCCCGGGTGGCAACGGTCGGCAGCGGCCGGTCTGCGGCGTTGGCCATGGAGAACGTTCCCTGCTCCGTTATCGCCGGGGCCTGGCGGAGCAGGTTCTCCATGAAGAACGGCAGGGCCAGCGCCCGGTAGTGCACGCCGGAGCCCTCGAAGAGCTCGTCCATTGCCAGCGCGGCCGACAGGAGCCCGGCCTCACCCTGGTAGCCGTGGCCCAGGGACGTCACGCCCACGACCCGCACGCCCCGGCTCGCGGCCGTCCGGCAGGCGGCCCGGGTGAACTCCACGTAGTAGCGCCTGGCGCCGTCGGTGCGGGTGAATGCGGCCGGGGGCACGAGCCAGAACATGCGGTCGGCGCCTTCAAGCGCCTTCGTGATCGTGTCCGCATCGCCGTGGGAGCCCTCCAGCACCTCGGCCTGGGCATGCACGCGCGCCGACAGCCGGGAGGGGTCGCGGGCGATCACGCGGACCGCCTCACCGCTGTCCAGGACGTGGTCCAGAACCTGTCGGCCGATATCGCCGGTGGGCGTGGTGATGACGATCATGAGTACCTCCGTGAGAGACAGTGGACGGCGGAGCGCCGAGGGCGTTGCCGGACGGTTCCGAGTCAACCTGGCGCGACAGCGCGGGTGAAGGACCAGTTCGGTCGCCATTGATACCCTGGTGATATGAATGACCTTGAGGTCCGGCAACTCCGGTACTTCGTCGCAGTCGCGGAAGAACTGCACTTCGGGCGCGCAGCCGCCCGGCTGGGCATGGCGCAGCCCCCGTTGTCCCGCACGATCCGGAATCTCGAACGGCAGCTCGGCGTGGCGCTGTTCGAGCGCACCACCCGGCAGGTGAAGCTCACCGCAGCCGGGGAAGTCCTGCTGCGCGACGCCCGGACCGTCCTGGAGGCGGTCACCGCCGCAGCCTGCCGGGCCCGACAGGCAGGAAGCGCGTCACCGCGGCTGCGGATCGCACTCAAGGCCGACGTCGACGGCGGCCTGCTGTCGCAGATCCTGGACGCCTACCGTGCCGATGACGCGGCCCCGCCACCGGAGCTGGTCCTCGGAGGGTTCGGCGAGCAGCCGCAGGCACTGCGCGACGGCCACGCCGACGTGGGACTCGTGCTGTGCCCCTTCGACACCCGCGGCCTGGACAGCGAGCCGCTACTGACCGAGCCGGTCCTGGTCGCCGTGGCCGCCGCCGACCCGCTGACTGCCCGGACCCGACTGTGCCTGGCCGACCTGGCCGGCCGCAAGCTCCCCGGCGGCGCCTCTGCCGGCCTCGGCCGACCCGTCGAGCCCCGGCCCGAGGCGGCTCGACCGGCCTCGAACCTGTCGGAGATCCTCAGCCTCGTCGAGACGGGCAGCGTCGTGTTTTTCACTCCGGCCTCGGTGGCCCGGCGTTATCCGCGATCCGAGATCGCCTACCTGCCGGTCAACGATCTGCCGGACTCCACGCTGGCCGTCGCCTGGCCCCAGGACGCACGCTCACCGGCCGTCGCCGCCTTCGTGCGTGCCGCCTGCACCGTCGCAGCCGCACGAACACAGTCCCTCATGCCGAGCACGACTACCTGACCCGTATCCGTCGCAGCCCGGCGCCACAGATCCTGCCAGAGCACCAGCCCCCTACGGACACTCCTCATCACCGCCATCGACTGTCGGTGCCAGCCTCGTTCGATTCCCTTCGTCGTCCAGGTGTTGTCCGAAGTGGTGGACAATTGCTGTCGTATCTCGTGAACAGAGCCACCTGGACAGCGTGTTGGCGTAGATGCCCTGCGCGAGCTACCAGGAGGCCCTGTTTTCATGTGCGGCTGCCGCCACAGCCACCCGATCGAGACTCCGGTTCGACGCTGCCGCCCGTCGGCCGACAGGTCATCAGTGATCCATCAGTGATCCATCAGTGATCCATCAGGGAACTGTCAGGAACCCGGGGCGCGGCGTTCGAGCCGACCTAGCATCCGAGCATCGCCTCTTCCCCACAGGCGAACTTCACCACTCCCAGTGATCGAGGTACTTCGGCATGCGCGGTCTCTCCCGCCGGTCCCACCCGCCCGCCCAACGCGCCGTCGCGGGCGTCCTGCTGTCGGGCCTGGCCGTTGCCGGTCTGATGGTCTCGCCGCAGCGGGCCGCCGCAGCCGACTGCGACGGCCAGAGCAGCGTGGGCGGCGGCAACTGCACCACCGCTCTGATCAACTCCATCGGTGCCATGATCGGCGGCTTCCGCAGCGCGGCCCTCCAGGCGCAGGCCGACAACGCCGCGTTCACCCAGGGCATGGCCGGCCAACTGAGTGCCGCGGCCCCCGGCTACAACGTCATGGTGTTCAAGTACGACGGCACCGACCTCTACGACACCATCTGGTTCCGCAACGTGTACGAGGCGAACATGACCGGGGTGCTGGTCGACACCACCGTCAAGCTGCAGCACCACGACTCGCAGGGCGGCCCGGCCGGCTACGACGACTTCCGCATCTGGGTCTTCGCGGGTGACTCGACCTTCACCAACAAGGGCGACGGCGGGTACGGGAACTGGGCCTTCGTCGGCTCCGACTCCGACCGGACCGTGAGCACCACCAGGTCGTGTGTGCTGATCCGCTGCGTCGACAGCAAGCGGATCATCCACTTCCCCGCCCGCGACATCACGGTCCCGGGCGTCCCCAAGAGCGGTGGCACCCCGATCACCGACACCCCGGGCACCCCCGGCATCCCCGCGCACGACGACGGCGATGACGGTGATGACGGCAACGACGACGGCAGCGACGGCGGCGACGGCGGCGACACCAGCACCACCCCGGCCATCCCCGCGCACCAGGGCGGCGGCAAGGGCGGGGGCGGCAAGGGCGGCAGCGGTGGCGGTGCCGGCATCGCCGGGCTGCACCACCCCAAGGTGAAGAACGGTCGGGGGCCGGTGGTCACGGGGTCCTCGATCCTGGCCGGCGCCGGCGGCGCCAAGAACTCCGCCTGGCAGTTCACCGCCCTGGGCAACGGCCGGTACAAGATCACCAGTGCCGTCTCCGGGCTCGCGCTGACCGAGAACACCAAGACCTTCTTCGCCGAGGCCAAGCCGTGGACCGGCGCCGACGCGCAGAAGTGGCAGCTCGTCAGCGCGGGCGGCGGCCAGTACCAGATCCGGATCACCGACCAGGACTGCCTGACCTACGACGAGGACGCCAAGGCGCTCGGCGTCTGGACCTGCAACAACGCCTGGAACCAGCAGTGGAAGCTCCAGTAGCGGTCACCCCCGCACGCTGACCCGACGCACCCCGACCCGGCACCCGCCCGGGTCGGGGTGCGGCCGTCGGCGGGGGATGCCCCTGCCGTACGGTAGGTTCCCGCTGCGCCCTCGGGCGCAGCGGGAACAGCACCGCCCCTGCGTGCGGACCGAGAAGGGACGCTGACCATGGGAGACGAGAACAAGGGTGGGCCGAACGACGGCAAGGGCGGCGGGCACGCCAAGCCCGGCTCGCCGGCCATCGGCCCGAACCCCTCGAAGGACGGCCGGCAGCCGACTCCGGCACCGAAGCACAAGAAGAGTTGACCCCCGAACAGCAGCGGACCGCATTGGTGGCGGCGCTCACCGACGCCGGTTCCCTGCCCACCGAATGGGCTCCGGCCGTGGCGGCCGTGCCGCGACACGCGTTCCTCCCCGACACCATCTGGGCGGACGAGGACGGCGGCGACACCGAGTGCAGCCGGACCAAGGACCCCGAGCGGTGGATGCGGCTCGCCTACAGCGACCTGCCGATCGTCACGCAGTGGGACGACGGTGCCGGGGACGGCGACCACCGTACTCCCACGTCGTCGGCATCCATGCCCACCATGGTGGCCGAGATGCTGTCCGACCTGGACGCGGTCCCCGGGCATCGGGTGCTCGAAATCGGGACGGGCACCGGCTACAACGCGGCCTTGCTGGCGCATCGCCTGGGCGCCGAGATGGTGTCCACCGTCGAGGTGGACGCGCAGGTCACCGCGCAAGCCCGCACCGCACTTCGCCGGACCGGCTACACCCCCGAAGTCGTGTGCGGGGATGGCTCGCTCGGGTGGGGCGCACGCGCCCCGTACGACCGGATCATCTCCACCGTGTCACTGCGGGACATCCCGCCCGCCTGGGTAGCACAAACCCGGCCGGGCGGGGTGATCGTCAGCCCCCTCTCACCGCTGCTGGGCGGCGGGGCGGTTGCGCGGCTCACGGTGGACGGCGACGGGACGGCGAGCGGTCCGTTCACCCGGTCAGCGGCGTTCATGATGCTGCGGCAGCAGCGCTACCAGGGCACTCCGGTGGACGACTACCTGCCCGGTGAATGGCCGGGCGACTCCGGGCAGTCCTGGACGAGCCTCGACCCCGAAGCCATCGGGGGCGACTGGCTTGCACAGTTCGCCTGCGCCCTCGCTCTGCCGGACGTGTACTACCGGCGCAACGAGTTCGGTGACGGCGGCTGGACGTGGTGGCTGTTCGACACGGCCGTCACGTCCTGGGCAACGGTCGACTCCGTGCCCGGGGAATCCCGGTTCGAGGTCCGCCAGTCCGGGCCCCGGCAACTGTGGGACGAGACGGAGGCCGCCTACACCCGGTGGACGGCCGCCGGACGCCCCGGCTACGAGCGGTACGGGCTCACGGTGACACCTGCCGGACAGGCGGCCTGGCTGGACAAGCCCGGCAATCCCCTCCCGGGGCACCGCGAGTAGAGCGACAGCCGAGCCCCCGCCGCATCACCTGTCGGCGATGTCAGCCGCCGGCCGCCGGCCCTCGCCCCCGGCGCTCGCTCCTGGCGCGGGCGTATCGCCGGGCGGCGGCAAGGCGGGCGGCCTGAGTGATTTCCGCCGGGCCCCGCGAAGGACTGCCGGGAGACCGATTAGGTGATCGCCGACTGGTGCCGTACGGTCGGTACTACCGACGCGGGGTGGAGCAGCTCGGTAGCATAACCCAGAGGTCGCAGGTTCAAATCCTGTCCCCGCTACCACGAACGTCGATGGGGCGGACGCGCACTGCGCGTCCGCCCCATCGACGTTCTTCGCCCCCTGGCCTCTACCGGGGCCGTACTCGGCTCGCCGGGACCTCGACCGCCTTGTCGAGCTGCGGGTTCCAGCCGACGTCCCTGCGGGTCACTAGGGGACGATGGCCCAGAGCGGGCATTCCACCGGGAGCTGCTTCTGGCCCTTCACCCCGATGGTCGCCTTCCCGTCTTTTTGCGTGCCGGTGGCCCCGCTCGTCGGCTTGATCAGCAGGGTGAAGCACAGGCGGTTGCTGTCCGTCGAGGTCGTGTTCAGGCTCGCGTCCACGGTGAAGGACAGCACGCCGTCTTTGATGGGCGGCGCCGAGACGACCTTCAGCCCGTTGACTGCGTACGTCTGGTCGTTGTACCAGTAGTAGTTCGCCCAATCGACCCATTCCCAGCCGGTCGGGCTCTTGAACTGGCAGGTCACCGTCTGCTTATCCCATTGAGCGTCCTTCGGATCTGTTACGCGCAGCGAAACAGTGAAAAGGTGAAATCCCGGGTCGTTGGCGGGACCGATGGGAGCACTTTCCTGCGTGACGGTCACCTTGGTCGCCGGAACTGTGTGTTGGATGATCGGCTTTTTGGGCACCGGCGTGTCCGTCGGTTCTGCAGGCATCATGGAGATCGACCTTTCTTTCAGTGAGGAGTCTTCGCGGCTGGATGGAGAGTGATTACCCAAAGTCAGAGCTCAGCTACGGAATCCCCTCCACAGATTCGCACGAATGGGTCGCATACGCGCTCTGAGCGTGACGGCCGACCGGGTCGACGGAGCGGCTCCTTGAACAGTTGCCGTGTCACAATCACTTCGCCCCAAAGCCTGGGAAGTTCGTCAGCAAACTTCCCAATTTTGCTCCGCACGGACGACATGCGATCAAACCGCGCCCCTCGTACGATGATCAATGGAGGCCAGGAAACAGATGGGCACACACCCTTACGCCTTCCACATCGCCCTGGACGGGAACGGCATGAACGGTCTGGAGGGCGCGGCCGGCGTCTGCGTCTTCCGCTACGACCCGGACAGCGGCGAGTACTCCTACCGGGTGCGGTACTACGACGGCGTGTCCGGCGGTCATGCCGTCAGCATCACCCCTGACCGGAGGTTCGGGTTCCTCGGCAACGCCGGGCAGCAGATGCTCTTCTACGACGTCCAGTCCCTGGACGAGAGCGAGCGGGTCTCCACCCTGCGGTTCGAAGCCCCGGACGCGGCCATCAAGAGCAGCACCCACATGGTGTGGCTGGACGGCACCCACGGCATCACCGCGATCGGTGACGGTCTGTGGCTGATGGACCTCGACCGCCCGACCGGGGCCCAGCGCATCGGAGACCATCTGCTGAAGCTCCCGCACGCCATGAAGCGCACCGCCTCCGGCCGGTACCTCGTCTACGGCGGGATGGACCACCCGGGCCGGGGCGAAGCGGCCGAGGTCGGCATCTTCGACCTGGAGAAGCGCGTCGCCCGGCGGGTGCGGCTGCCGACGACCTGCTGGCACGTGGCCTGCCACCCGAGCGACGAGCGGTTCTACGCGCTGTCCTTCCGCGTACTGCCGCAGGAGGGCCGGGACTGGCACGAGTGGGCCATGGCCTACTTCAAGGAGTACGTGTACGAGATCGACGCCGAGTCCGGGCAGATCCTGCGGCACTGGGCGTGCGGGCAGAGCTTCCCCGCGCACATCAACTCGGACGTCTGCGTCTCCGACCGCGAGCTGATCTACTGCAACGGCGGCAGCGGCACCATCGTCATGATCGACCTCGCCGACTTCGCCTCGTACCGCGTGATCGACGAACGCCCGCGCCTGGCGGCGCAGTTGCGCTCCGCCCGGCAGGCGGCGCGGCAGGTCACCGACGCCTTCACCCGGGGCTCGCCCGGTCCGAGCAGCAAGCACTTCGTCGGCGCCCTGCGGGTCACCCGCGGCACGCTCATCGACGGTGTCTACGCCTGCCAGCTCTCCGCCGACCAGACGCTGCTGTTCACCGCCAACCGGGGGCTCAACACCATCACCGTGTACGACTACCCGGCGAACACCGTGCGGCTGCGGGTCGAGATGCCGGAGCTGCGCACCCACCTTCCCGAGCTGCCGGTCTGGACCGATCCCCGTCTGGGGTTCCACCACAGCACCCTGCTGAGCCCGCCGCCGGCCCGTACCGGAAACCCGACCTGAGGAGTTCCCATGAGCCCCGAGACCCCCGAACAGTTGAACGACGAACTCCATGCGGGCTGGGAGCACCTGCGGTCCACCGCGGCCACGGTCGCCGAGCTCCAGACCGCGATGTGGGGCGACTGGGCGGAGCTGACGGCCGGGCTGGCCACCGGCAGGCTCGCCTGGGGCGAGGTGTACAGCGAGTACTGGAAGTTCGTCGCCGACGAGGACCTGAGGTTCGCCCTGGAACTGAGCGGCCTCGGCATCGACTACGCCCAGCGGGTGGCGGAGGTCACCCGGGAGCACGAGCAGCGCCTGCGCGACCACCTCCGCAGGGCCGCGCAAGGAGGCGGCCCCGACACCACGGACAGCGACGACACCGGCACCGACAGCACCGACGACACCGACACCGACACCGACAGCACCGACGACACCGACACCGGCGGGAAGCCCGCCCGCTCCTCCCGCTCCAGGAGCCCGAAGCAGTGAGGGTCAGCCCGCCGCCGGGTCGCCGTCCTCCAGCGGACGGGGAAGCAGTTCCCGCGCCCCCGTCACCTCGGGATGCGGCCGCAGCCCGGACCTGACCCGGTCCGACAGGTGCGGACTGGTCACCAGCCAGCCCAGAGCCTCGACCAGCGCCTGCCGCGCGGGCCTCGGCCGGTAGCCGAGGCCCGCGGCCTTGTCGTGCCGGTACCAGTAGAAGCGGCCCATCGTCCGGGCCTCCGCCCGGGTGGTCGCCGGGGCCTTGGCGGTCAGCACCGCGCGGATCTCTCCCAGCGTCGCCGCCAGGTACGCGCCGGTGTGGCTGGCGGTGGCCCACGGTCCACGGGTGCCGCACAGCTCCGAGATGGTCTGGTGGATGGTCCGCCACGCCCAGTTCTCGCCGCCGAGCAGGTAGCGCTCCCCGGACCGGCCGTGCTCGGCGAGCAGCACGTGGCCGGCCGCGACGTCCCGGACGGAGACGATGTTGCAGCCGCCCGGATAGGTGGTGCGCAGCGAATCGGCCAGGTACCGGGTGATCAGCGCGTTGCTGGGCACCAGCCGCCAGTCGGGCCCGCCGACCACGATGGTCGGGCAGGCCGCCACGACCTCCAGGCCGAGTTCGGCGCCCAGGGCGAACGCCGTCCGTTCCTGCTCCAGCTTGGTCACGAAGTAGTCCGGCAGGTACTCCGCTCCGGGCGTCCACTCCTCGTCCCGGGCCACCGGTCCGCCCGACGAGCCGCAGGCGATGGAGGACGAGGTCACCACGACCCGCCGGACCCCGGCCTCCGCCGCCGCCCGCAGCACCTCGCAGGTGCCTTCCACGTTGGCCCTGGCCAGTTCCTCCCGGCTGGTGTCCCAGTAGGCGAAGACGGCGGCGCAGTGGAACACCGTGTCGCAGTCCTCGAACGCGGGCCGCAGGCTGAGCGGGTCGCGCAGGTCCGCGTTGACCAGGGGCGCGTCGAGGCCGTGCAGCTGCCGGAGGTCGCTGCTGCGGCGCACCAGCGCCCGCGCCTCGTGGCCGGCGGCGAGCAGCGCGCGCACCACCTGGGACCCGACGAGCCCGCTGGCGCCGGTGACGCACGCCCTCACGGGGCCTGCCTCGACCGCCGGTCCCGGGCCGCGGCCTCACGCAGCCCCTGCCAGAAGCCGACGACGGCCGGGCGCAGCGACTCGCGGAACTCGTCCAGCAGGGGGGAGCGGGCCGGGGCGATGTCACCGGGCGCGACGTGCCAGAAGCCGTCCGGACCCAGTCGTCCCGGCGGGGTCGGCGCGGTCAGGACCTGGGAGGTGACGGTCCGGATCATCCGGGCGGCCTCGGTCAGCCGCTGGGTGGGCAGTTCGGCGGCCTCCGCGTCGTCGAACTCCTCCCAGGGCCGGCCGATCCGGTAGGGGCGCCCCTCGTACTGCGCCTCGAAGTTGTCGAGGGTGCGGGTGAAGAAGCGTTGGTAGGAGTCCTGTACCAGCGGGTCCCTGAGCTTGGGACGGCTGTCGGGGCGGATCACCTGCCAGGTGAGCGGCAGGGTGAACCGCTGGCGGACCCGGATCACGATCAGGGTCCGCTCACCGCCGCCTGCGGGGAGGAAGGTCACCGACCCGTCGTCGTACTCGGCGGATCCGTTCGGACTGTGGACCGTGCGCCAGGAGATCCGCTGCCGCTGTTCGCCGTAGTCCACCGACTCCAGCTTGCAGACGTCGATGGGCGGGCCGCCGGAGTACGCCATGTAGTTCGGTTGCGCCAGGTACAGGTTGCGTTCGATCTGACGGGTGGGCCGTCCCTGGGCGTCGCGGGAGACCACGTGGACCCGTCCGCCGAGGTAGTCGGTCATGTAGCTGATGGACCGGCTGATGTTGACCCGCCGCACGAACTCCGGGTACGGCGCGTTGACGGTGCGTTCGCAGCCGAACAGGATCGAGTGGCCCACGTGCTGCCAGCGCATCTGCCAGGCGTCCGCGGGCAGTGCGTCGATCACCGTCTCCAGCGGCCGGAGGAGGCCGGTGATCCGGTCGAAGTCCTCGTGGGTGTAGGCGCCCGGGTCGACCGCGAGGGAGACGTCCCGGCGCCGGATGTCCTGCTTGGCGTTCCCGGTCCGCCAGGCGCGGACGGTGGAGGAGGCTGAGGCCGCCGCGCCGACCATCGTGCACAGGGTGGCGGCGGCCGCCGGGTTCACGTCCGCGGCGCGGATGAGCGAGGTGAGGAGGCGGGAGAGCCGGGCGAGCGCCGGGTCGGTGACTTCCGCCGCGTTCGGGGCTACGTGCCAGGAGGCGATGCTGAACAGTCGGTGGGCCCGCCCGTCCGGAGCGAGCCGACGCACCGCCTCGACCAGGGACCTCGGCGGATTGCGCCAGCCCTGGTAGGGCGTCAGGTCGCCGTCGATCCGGTAGGAGTCCGGCAGGCCCCGGTCCCTGAGCACCCGCGCGTTGAGCGGCGACGAGACGGGGTCGACGCCCATCAGCAGTGCGCCGACCAGGTCCGCCAGGACGCCGTCCGGCGCGGCGATCACCGTCTCCGTCCGCAGTGGCCGGCCGACCTGTGATCCGGCGCACCCGTGGCTGCTCACCACGGCGTCGATGAGGTGGAAGTCCGGCGGGTAGGAGCCCAGCAGGTCCACGATGACCTCGGCGCCGTCGCGTCGGGCGCGGTAGTGGTGGTGCTTGTCGTCCTGCGGGAGCACGCCGAACAGGTTGGCCAGGCACAGGGCGTAGCCGAACTCCGGGTGGGTGCTGTTCTTCGCGATGTTGATGCGGAAGCCCGCCTCCAGCCAGCTGCGCGCCATGCCGCTGCCGTGCAGTACCGCGGAGTCGGGGAAGTCCGCCGGCTCGACCTCCTCCGACAGGTCCACGACGCGGTAGGCGTTGTCCTGCGGGGTCCGCCCGCCGTAGCCGAGTCGGCGGCAGGCGTCGAGGAGCCGGGGGCCGGCCAGCCAGGTGTCGGGGCCGCAGCGGGCGGCGCCGACGGTGACGTCGTGGTAGCCCCGGTCGTGCAGCAGGTCGATCAGGTGCTCCACCAGGGCGGCGCTGACCGCGGTTGCCGGGTCGCCGTACGCGGACGCGCCCGGTGTCAGCAGCACCGCGACCGCTCCCGGGTCGTCGTGCGCCCGCTCGGCCAGTCGCTCCCAGAGCCCGGCCCGGGCGACCGCCTCGGCCAGCAGGTCGGCGGCGCAGAGTGGTCGGACTCGGGTGGATCGGGCCACGGCGGCGACGACGGTCACATCTCCCCCAACGCCGACGGACGGCTTTCCCGCGTGCGGTCGGCCCATCGCTGATTGGCCAGAAAATATCCCAAAGAGGTTTAAAGCGATGCTACTGCGTGGACATCGGATGCGGGGTGGGACGCGCGCTCGTGTCCGTGTCCTGCCCGGCCGGACCCGGCCGGGCAGGACACGGACAGACCGGGGCGCCGTCGGGCCGGGGGCGGTGGTGTCCGGGCGGCGTCGGGTCAGTGGCCGATCAGGGACTCGGGGCGGATGGGTAGTTCGCGGACCCGGACGCCGGTGGCGTGGTGGACGGCGTTGCCGATCGCCGCCGCCGTCCCCACGATGCCGAGTTCGCCGATCCCCTTGGAGCCCATCGGGTTGAGGTGGGGGTCGGGGTCGTCGATCCAGTGCGCGTCGACGGCGGTGACGTCGGCGTGCGCGGCGACGTGGTAGGCGGCCAGGTCGCGTTCGACGTGCCCGCCGAAGGACGGGTCGGTGGTGCTGTGCTCCAGCAGGGCCATCGACAGCCCCATGATCATCGCGCCGGTCAGCTGGCTCCGCGCGGCCAGCGGGTTGACGATGCGTCCGGCCGCGAACACCCCGAGCAGGCGGCGCACCCGCACCTCGGCGGTGTCCTGATCGACCTGGACTTCGGCGAACTGCGCGCCGAAGGCGTGCCGCGCGTACTCCTGGCCGGTGCTTCCCACCTCCTCGGTGGTGTCGGCGTGTCGGGTCAGCCCGTCGGCGGGCGGCCGCCCGCCGTGCTCGGCCAGTGCCGTGCGCAGTTCCTCGCTGGCCCGGTGCACGGCCCATCCCCAGGAGGCGGTGCCGGAGGAGCCGCCCGCCAGCGGCGCCTTCGGCAGGTCGCTGCGGCCGATCCGCAGCTCGACGTGTGAGGGGGCGACCCGTAGGGCGTCGGCGGCGATCCGCACCAGCGCGGTGCGCGCCCCGGTGCCGATGTCGGTGGCGTTGACCCGCAGCAGGAAGCTTCCGTCGGGGCGGGCGTGCGCCTCCGCGGCCGCGGGACCGACCAGCACGGGGTAGGTCGAGGCCGCCACTCCCGTGCCGAGCAGCAGCCGGCCGTCCCGGCGGACCCCGGGGCGGGGATCGCGGTCGGCCCAGCCGAAGCGCCGGGCGCCCTCGCGCAGGCACTCGACCAGGCGGCGGCTGCTGAACGGCTTCCCGCTGTCCGGATCGAACGCGGGTTCGTTGCGGATCCGCAGCTCGACGGGGTCGAGGCCGCAGGCCAGGGCCAGTTCGTCCATGGCGGACTCGAGCGCGAACATGCCGGGGCACTCGCCGGGTGCCCGCATCCAGGAGGGGGTGGGCACGTCGAGCCGGGCGACCCGGTGGACGGTGCGGCTGTGCGGTGCGGCGTACATCATCCGGGCGGGGACGGCGGCCTGCTCGACGAATTCGCGCAGGGTGGAGGTGCGGGTGGCCACCTCGTGGGCGAGCGCCGAGATCCGGCCGGTGGTGTCGGCGCCGATCCGGACCCGTTGGACGGTGGGGGAGCGGTGCCCGACCAGGTCGGCGAGCTGGGCGCGGGCGAGGCAGAGCTGGACCGGCCGCCCGACCGCGCGGGCGGCCAGCGCGGCCAGCACCGTGGGCGCCCGGGTGGTGCCCTTGGACCCGAAGCCGCCGCCGACGTGCTCGCTGACCACCAGGACGTCCTCGGCGCGCAGGCCGAAGAGCTTCGACAGGTTCTCCTGGCTGTTGCCGGAGCCCTGGCTGGCGTCGTAAACGGTGAGCCGGCCGCCGTCCCAGGCGGCCGTCGCGGCGTGCGGTTCCATGGGGTGGTTGTGCAGCGGCGGCACGCGGTAGGTGGCGTCCACCTGGTGCGGGGCCCTCCGGTAGGCGTTGTCGAAGTCGCCTCTGGCGCGCTCCGCGGGGTAGCCGCCGTTCGCCTCCTCGGGGGTGTAGAGGCCCGGGTGGTCGGCGGTCAGCAGGACGTCGTGCGGCTCCCGGGTGCAGCTGATCCGCAGCGCGCGGGCGCCGGCCCGGGCGGCCTCCGGGGTCTCGGCGACCACCAGCGCGACCGGCTGCCCGTGATGGGCGATCCGCGCGGACTGGAGCACGGCCAGCGTCGGGTCGTCGGTCGGGGCCAGCCGTTCGGCGTTGCGGTGGGTGATCACCGCGAGGACGGCCGGGTCGGCGAGGGCGTCGTCGTCCTCGACGGCGTCCACCACGCCGCGCGCGAGTGCGGCGGTGACGAGCCAGGCGTAGGCGGCGCCGGCCGGGTGGTGGTCGGTCGCGTACCGGGCGCGGCCGGTGACCTTGTCGGGCCCCTCCACCCGGGTGAGCGAGGTGTCCCGGTGCTCCTGGCGGCCCTGGTGTTCCTGGCGGTTCCGGTGAGCCGTCATTCGGACTCCTCCTGCTGCGGTGTGAGGTCGGCGAGGACCCGTACGGCCGCCTCGCGTGCCAGCGGCACCTTGAACGCGTTGTCCCGCAGCGGCCGGGCGGCCGCCAGCTCGGCGTCCAGCGCGGCCCTGAAGACCTCCTCGGTGGCGGGCTGCCCGAGCATCGCCCGCTCGGCGGCCGTCGCCCGCCAGGGCTTCGCCGCCACTGCGCCGAGTGCCAGTGCGACCCGTGCCACCCTCCCCTCGCGCACCACCACTACGGCCGCGACCGAGACGGTGGCGAAGGCGAACGAGGCCCGCTCGCGCACCTTGCGGTAGGCCGAGCGGGTGCCCGACCACGGCGGTGGCAGGTCGACCGCGGTGATCAGCTCGTCGGGGCGCAGCCCGGTCTCTAGGGCGGGGGTGTCCCCGGGCAGCCGGTAGAACTCGGTGAGCGGGCAGCAGCGGGAGCCGGTCGGACCGGTCAGCCGCACCTCGGCGTCCAGCGCCGCCAGTGCCACCGCGAGGTCGGACGGGTGGGTGGCCACGCAGGCCGCGGAGGCCCCCAGTACGGCCAGATCCCGGTGCACGCCCTCGCGCGCGGGGCAGCCGGAGCCGGCGACGCGCTTGTTGCACGGCTTGGTGACGTCCTGGAAGTACGGGCAGCGGGTGCGTTGGAGCAGGTTGCCGGCGGTGGTGGCGAGGTTGCGCAGTTGCCCGGACGCTCCCGACAGCAGGGCCTGGGACAGCGCGGGATAGTGCAGCCGGACCAGCGGGTGCGCGGCCAGCTCGCTGTTGGGCACCGTCGCGCCGATCCGCAGGCCGCCGTCGGGGAGCGGTTCCACCAGGCCGAGCGGCAGCCGGCTCACGTCCACCAGCAGCTCCGGCGCCTCCACGCCGAGCTTGAGCAGGTCGACCAGGTTGGTGCCGCCGGCGAGGAACCTGGCTCCTGGGACCTGCGCGGCCATCGCCACGGCCGAGGCGACGTCGGCGGGCCGGTGGTAGCCGAAGGGCTTCACGGGGCGACCTCCCGGACGGCGCGGACGATGCCGGGGTAGGCGCCGCACCGGCAGAGGTTGCCGCTGAGGCGTTCGCGGATCTCCGCCTCGTCCAGCGGCGACGGCGCCTGCGGGTCGGGGTCCGTCACGGCGCTCGGCCAGCCCTTCGCCGCCTCCGCGAGCATCCCGACCGCCGAGCAGAGCTGCCCGGGCGTGCAGAAGCCGCACTGGAACGCGTCGTACTCGATGAACGCCCGCTGGAGGGGGTGCGGCCGGTCGTCGGCGGCCAGGCCCTCGACCGTGGTGACCGCGGCTCCGTCCTGGGCGACCGCGAGCACCAGGCAACTGTTCACCCGCCGCCCGTCCAGCAGCACCGTGCACGCCCCGCACTGTCCGTGGTCGCATCCCTTCTTCGCCCCGGTCAGCGCCAACCGCTCGCGCAGCAGGTCGAGCAGCGTGCGGCGGTGGTCCACCTCAAGGGTGTGCTGGTCACCGTTGACGGAGAGCGTGACGGTACTGGCCACATCCATGGCTTCCTCGGGGGTCGGTCGGCAGCCGACCGCGCCGGCCGGCACGGTGATGCCTTCCACCGCCGGGACGGAGCCCGCATCGAGGGGGCCCGGAACCACCGGTTCGGTCCCGTGCGGCGGCCGCGCGGTCCTTACTTGTCTTGGGCGCCGACCAGGGGTAGTGTTCCCTAGTCGCTCGGCAGGGAGCACCGGACACGCATCGGCGCGGACGGTCCCGGGGCGGCCAATCCTCTTGAAATGCCATGTCCTGGTTCGGGCTGGGTCGCGT
Source organism: Kitasatospora sp. NPDC098663 (assembly GCF_044760075.1). Lineage (NCBI taxonomy): Bacteria > Bacillati > Actinomycetota > Actinomycetes > Kitasatosporales > Streptomycetaceae > Kitasatospora > Kitasatospora sp. NPDC098663. The sequence goes on from NZ_JBIWAP010000053.1 coordinate 53,711, forward strand.
CTTGTCGCGGCTTGGTTCTTATTCGGCGTGTTCGTTTTATTGGATTGCGGCCGATTCGCTTTTCGGAGTGGG
>NZ_JBIWAP010000054.1:0-47265 GCF_044760075.1 Kitasatospora sp. NPDC098663
CACCGCCAGCGACGCCTCAAGCCCCTCCACCACACCCATGGCACCATCATGACGTCACGAGCCATAAAAAGATGGGTAGTTCATCTGCAAGCCCTAAGCAGCTAGCTCCAGAAGTCCTGGAACAGCTGCCAGATGTCGTACGCCATCTTCACCCCTCGCCAGATGGCAAGCAGTCGGCGCACCCCATCCCTGTGGAGCCTCCCCGCGTTCTTCGGCTCTGCGCCGCCCGGATCCTCGTCGGCCGGCTGCTGCTGATGAGACGCGGTCATGCTCCACCCCTTCGAACCATCCCGGCCGCGCCCTGCGGTCGGGATCGCGACGTCCGCCTGAGCGGGCGCCGTGAATCCGCCCGCATCTTGCGGCCGGGATCGCTGACACGCGCTCACGCGCCCGTCGGCGAAGGGGTTTCGCACTTGTTCCAGAGTAGATGCACTACAGGTCCCCGGACGAATTTCGTCTGGGGACCCCCACGCCCTTCGGCGTGTCGCCTGTTCTGCCCGCCGGGCGCGCCAGGGCCTGTTGGGGGGATGCGCCCTCATCGGCGCGTCCGGCTTCGAGGGCGTCGGCCTCCTGCGTCGCGAGTTGCCAGCGCGGTTGGCGGCCGCGAGCCGCACGTGCGCGAGGGGGGACCGTCCACGCGGTCGTCATCGAGGTTGGGGTGCGAGCACTGGCGGTGCTCGCCGGGGGGCATGTTGAGGCGTGACGTGCAACACGAAAAGCCGGGGGTGGGCAGCGAAGTCGCTGCCCACCCCCGGCCTTCGGCTCGCCTCAAGGTGGTCTGATCGAGGCACGCTCGGACCATGATCCGGACCAGTGGCGGACCAGATCCGGTCCGGGGCCAAGAGTCACCTGGTCAGAGCACACCTAGCCAGCGGCCTGTAAATCTGCCGCGCAAGCTACGCAGGTTCGAACCCTGCACCAGCCACAGGACAGAGAACGGCCCCCGATCTGCGGAGACGCGGATCGGGGGCCGTTGTCGTTTTCCCGCCGCGTGAGCGCCGCAGCGCTGCCGCGCCGGCGGCGGGGACACTTATTGCGCATTGCTTGCAATTACGGGCAGCAGGCAGCAGAGTGGGTGCGGGGGTGGGTGGGGCCGTTCAGCGTGATTGTGGTGGTGTCCCGGGTGTGCGTAGGGCGCGCCGGGGGTTCTTCGCAAGAGCTGGTCGTCTTCCCAACCGGCGCCCGCCGGGACAGCGGCCCACCCACCCCCGCCACCGGCCCCCGCCATGAGCTCTCCCGCGGCGCGTCAAGGGCCCGTCAATGGTTCCTGGGGCGGCGTCAGGAACGCGTAGGGGTCGGGGGAAGGGCGGGGGTGCGGCCCGCAGGATCGGAGGAACAACCGATCGCGGAGGTTCCGTTCGATGTCCAGCGCCATCACCACCCCGGCCGTCACGGCCGAACCCGAGCCGCCGGACGCCGGCGCGGGCGACGAGCGGCACCGGTTGAGTGCGCTGGGCGGTCTGGCGGCGCTGTCGTTGGACGCCATGGCCTCGGTCGCGTACGGGCCGGAGTCGATCGTGCTGGTGCTGGCTGCGGCCGGGGCGTACGGGCTGGGGTTCACGCTGCCGGTGACGGTGGCGATCGCGGTGCTGCTGGGCGTGCTGGTGGCGTCGTACCGGCAGGTGATCGCGGCGTTCCCGGACGGCGGCGGCTCGTACGCGGTGGCGAAGGAGCACCTGGGCCGGCGGACGGCGCTGACCGCGGCCGCCTCGCTGGTGATCGACTACATTCTGAACGTGGCGGTCTCGGTGACCGCGGGGGTGGCGGCGCTGACCTCGGCGGTGCCGAGCCTGTACGACGACCGGGTCTGGCTGTGCCTGGGCGTGCTGGCCCTGGTGACGGCGGTGAACCTGCGCGGGATCGCCGAGTCGGCGCGCTGGTTCATGGCGCCGACGGCCGTCTTCGTGGTGTCGATCCTGGCGATCATCGTGGTCGGCCTGTTCCGGGACGGCCCGGCGAGCACCGCGGCCGCCGCGGGCCACGCGTCGACGCTGGCCGAGAACGCCACGACCGTCGGTGCGTTGCTGCTGCTCAAGGCGTTCGCGGCCGGGTGCTCGGCGCTGACCGGGGTGGAGGCGGTGGCGAACGCCGTTCCGTCGTTCCGGACCCCGCGGGTGAAGCGGGCGCAGCACACCGAGGTGGCGCTCGGTGCGCTGCTCGGCGTGATGCTGATCGGGCTGGCCGTGCTGATCGGCCGTTTCCACCTCCAGCCGGTGGAGGGCGTCACGGTGCTGGCTCAGCTCGCCGACGCCTCGCTCGGCCACGGCGCCGCGTTCTACGTCGTCCAGTTCGCCACCGTGGTGCTGCTCGGGCTGGCCGCGAACACCTCCTTCGGCGGGCTGCCGGTGCTGCTGCACCTGCTCGCCCGGGACAACCACCTGCCGCACGTGTTCGCGCTGCGGGCCGACCGCCAGGTGCACCGGCACGGGGTGCTGTTCCTGGCCCTGGTGTCGGCGGCGCTGCTGGTCGGTTCGGGCGGGGACGTGAACAGCCTGGTGCCCCTGTTCTCGATCGGCGTGTTCGTCGGGTTCACGATCTGTCAGGTCGGCATGGTCCGGCACTGGTCCGTGCACCGGCCGGCCGGCTGGGTGTGGAAGGCCGCGCTGAACGGGTTCGGCGCGCTGCTCACCGGGGTCGCGACGGTGGTGGTGACCGGCACCAAGTTCACCGAGGGCGCCTGGGGCATCGTGGTGGCGCTGCCGCTGCTGGTGGCGCTGTTCGAGGCGGTGCACCGGAGCTACGGGCTGATCGGCGAGCGGCTGGAGCTGGGCCGGGTGCCGGGCGCGGTGACCCGCCAGCGCAGCCTGGTGGTCGTGCCGGTGACGGCCATCACCCGGCTGACCCGGGACGGCCTGTCGGCGGCGCTGTCGCTCGGCGACGAGGTGCTGGCGGTGACGGTGGTGCACGAGCGGGCCGAGGCGGAGGCGCTGCGGCGGGACTGGGAGCTGTGGCAGCCGGGCGTGCCGCTGGTGGAGATCCCGGAGGACCGCCGCCGGCTGGGCCAGCCGATCGCCGCGTTCGTGAACCGGCTCGGCGAGGAGCACGTCTACGACCGGTTGACGGTGCTGATCCCGGAGGTGGAGCCGGCCCGCTGGTGGCAGCGGGCGCTGCAGAACCGGCGCGGCGCCGTGATCGACCGCGCGCTGCGGCGGCACACCGACGCGGTGGTCTGCCGGCTGCGGATGCGGATGTGACCCGGGCCGCCACCGCTGAGGCGCCGGGCCGCCACCGCTGAGGCGCCGGGCCGCCACCGCTGAGGCGCCGGGCGTCCACACCCTGGACGCCCGGTAACAACCTGGCATCTTGACACGGTCTTAACGGGGGGGCCTTAACGCCCTCGATACGCCCGGCACGTGCCCGCCCGCAGCGGCCCTGACCTGCGGGAAGTCCATGAGGGCGGGACGTGCCGGGCCGGTGCCGCAACGGATTCCGTCGTGTCCGACCGAACTTACGCTCGCCAACGTGTTCAACGTGCCCCAGGCGCTGAAGCGCCTCGTCATCGGCCGGGCCATGCGCAGCGAGGAGCTCGGCGAGACGCTGCTGCCCAAGCGGCTGGCGCTGCCGATCTTCGCCTCCGACCCGCTCTCCTCGGTCGCCTACGCGACGCAGGAGATCCTGCTGGTGCTCACCGTCGGTGGCGCCGCCTTCCTCTACCTGACCCCGTGGGTCGCGGCCGGTGTGGTCGCGCTGATGGCGGTCGTGGTGATGTCCTACCGCCAGGTGGTGCACGCCTACCCGAGCGGCGGCGGCTCGTACGAGGTGGTGTCCCGCAACCTCGGCGCCAACTCCGGTCTGGTGGTGGCCGCCTCGCTGCTGGTCGACTACGTGATGACGGTCGCGGTGTCGGTGGCCTCCGGGGTGGACAACATCATCTCGGCGCTGCCGTCGCTGGCCGGTCACCGGGTCTGGCTGGCGCTGGGCTTCGTGCTGCTGCTGATGGCGGTGAACCTGCGCGGCGTCCGGGAGTCCGGCAAGGCCTTCGCCGCGCCGACGTACCTGTTCATCGGCGGCATCCTGCTGATGGTGGTCACCGGGCTGGTCCGGGTCGCGCTCGGCGACGCGCCGGTGGCGTCCAGCGCCTCGTACGGGATCCTCCCGGAGGACGGCAAGGACACGGTGGCCGGCCTCGGCCTGCTGATGCTGGGCCTGCGGGCGTTCGCCTCCGGCTGTACGGCGCTGACCGGGGTGGAGGCGATCTCCAACGGCGTCCCGGCCTTCCGGGCGCCGAAGGCGAGGAACGCCGCGCGCACCATGGCCGTGATGGGCACCACGGCCGTGGTGATGTTCGCCGGCATCACCGCCCTCGCGCTGATCGCCAAGGTGCACATCACCGAGGGCGGCGCCTGCCGGCTGACCGGCTTCCCCGGGGACTGCGCGAGCACGCCCCAGCAGACCGTGATCGCCCAGCTCGCGGCGGCGATCTTCGGCGGCGACCACAGCGTGCTGTTCTACGCGATCCAGGCGGTCACCGCGCTGGTGCTGATCCTGGCCGCCAACACCGCCTTCAACGGCTTCCCGCTGCTGGCCTCGATCCTGGCCGAGCACCGCTACCTGCCCCGGCAGATGCACACCCGCGGGGACCGGCTGGCCTTCTCCAACGGCATCATCGCGCTCGCGGTGGTGGCCGGCGGGCTGCTGTGGCTGTACGACGCGAACGTCACCAGCCTGATCCACCTGTACATCCTGGGCGTCTTCACCTCCTTCACGCTGTCCCAGATCGGCATGGTCCGGCACTGGAACCGGGCGCTGGCCACCGAGACCGATCCGGCGGTGCGCCGCTCGGCGCTGCGCTCCTGGGTGATCAACGCCTTCGGCGCGGTCGTCACCGCGCTGGTGCTGGTGATCGTGCTGCTCACCAAGTTCACCCAGGGCGCCTGGCTGGCCGTGGTCGCCGCGCTGGTGTTGTGGCTGATGATGCGCGGCATCCGCCGGCACTACGACGGCGTCGCCGCCGAGCTGGCGGTGGACGATCCGGAGGCCGAGTCGGCGCGGCCCGCCCGGGTGCACGGGGTCGTGCTGGTGTCCAAGCTGCACAAGCCGACGCTGCGGGCGCTCGGCTACGCGGAGGCGTTCCGGCCGGACTCGCTGGAGGCGCTGACGGTGGCGGTGGAGCCGGAGGCGACCGGTGAGCTGGAACGGCAGTGGACGGAGGCCGGCGTCCGGGTGCCGCTGAAGGTGCTGGACTCGCCGTACCGGGAGATCACCAAGCCGGTGCTGGCGTACGTGCGGGAGCACCGCCGGGACAGCCCCCGGGAGGCGGTCGCCGTGTTCATCCCGGAGTACGTGGTCGGCCACTGGTGGGAGCACCTGCTGCACAACCAGTCGGCGCTGTGGCTGAAGAGCCGGCTGCTGTTCACGGCGGGCGTGATGGTGATCAGCGTGCCGTGGCAGCTGACCTCCTCCGGGCGCGCGGGCGGCCCGTCGCGCCGGGCGCCCGGCGCGGTGCGCCGGGGTGAGCCTGCCCCGGGGAGCGGGTACGAGCGGCTCCCGGCGCCGGAGAAGGTCTGACCGGAGCAGCAGCCGGCCCCCCCTCGGCCCCCTCGGCCCCGTCGGCGCCGGCCGCACGAGCCCGCATGAGCCCGCACGAGCCCGCACGAGCCCGCACCCCCCACCCGTACGGAAGCCCCGGAATCCCGGGGCTTCCGGCGTTCCGGCGCCGGGCCGATCACGGCCTGATGACGACGGTCACGGCCCGGTGAAGCGGGCGTCAAGGTCGCGTCAACGTCCCGCAGTCACCCGTATGGAGGGCGTCAGGGAGCCATAACGCGCCTCTGACGGCTGCTTTGCTGCATCTGCCGGTCGTCCGCCGGCGCCGCGCGAAGCCCCCGGCCCGCCCGCGGCAGTCTCCCGAACCGCTCTGGTGGAGCCCATGTCCGATCTCATCTACGTCGGTGTCACGGTCGCCGTGTTCGCCGTCATCGCCCTGATCGCGCGGGGGGTGGAGAAGCTGTGAGCGCGGAGAACATCGCAGGTCTGATCGTGGCCGTCGCGCTCGTCGGCTATCTCGTCGTGGCGCTGATCTTCCCGGAGAAGTTCTGACATGGGATCCACTCTCGCGGGCTGGCTGCAGGCCCTGGCCCTGGTCGGGGCACTGGCCCTGTGCTACCGCCCCCTTGGCGACTACATCGCCAAGCTCCTCACCACCACCAAGCACCTCAGAGTCGAGCGCGGCATCTACAAGCTGATCGGCGTCGACGGCGACGCCGATCAGCGCTGGCCGGTGTACCTCCGCTCGGTGCTGGCCTTCTCGGCCGTCTCCGTCCTCTTCCTCTACGGCCTGATCCGCCTCCAGGGCTACCTGCTGCTGAACCTGGGCGTTCCGCAGATGGAGGGCCACCAGGCCTGGAACACAGCGATCTCGTTCGTCGCCAACACCAACTGGCAGTCCTACGCCGGTGAGTCCGCGATGGGCCACCTGGCGCAGATGGCGGGCCTGGCGGTGCAGAACTTCGTCTCCGCGGCCGTCGGCATCGCCGTCGTCGGCGCGCTGATCCGGGGCTTCACCCGCAACCGGACCGACCGGGTCGGCAACTTCTGGGTGGACCTCACCCGGATCAACCTGCGCCTGCTGCTGCCGATCTCGATCGTGTTCGCCCTGGTCCTGGCCGCCTCCGGCGTGATCCAGAACTTCCACGGCTTCCACGAGGTGGCCACGCTCAGCGGCGAGGTGCAGAAGATCCCGGGCGGCCCGGTGGCCTCCCAGGAGGTCATCAAGCTGCTCGGCACCAACGGCGGCGGCTTCTTCAACGCCAACTCCGCGCACCCGTTCGAGAACCCGACCGGCTTCTCCAACCTGGTCGAGATCTTCCTGATCCTGCTGATCCCGTTCGCGCTGCCGCGGGCCTTCGGCCGGATGGTGGGGGACAACCGCCAGGGCTACGCGATCCTCGCGGTGATGGGCCTGTTCTGGGTCGCCTCGACCGCCCTGCTCACCTTCGCCGAGTCGCAGCACCAGGGCACCGCCCTCCAGGCCGCGGGCGCCGCGATGGAGGGCAAGGAGCAGCGCTTCGGCATCGCCGCCTCCGGCCTGTTCGCCGCCTCGACCACGCTGACCTCGACCGGCGCGGTGAACTCCTTCCACGACTCGTACACGCCGTTCGGCGGCGGGCTGACGGTCTTCAACATGATGCTGGGCGAGATCGCGCCCGGCGGTGTGGGCTCCGGCCTGTACGGCATGCTCGTGCTGGCGATCGTCGCGGTGTTCGTCGCCGGTCTGATGGTCGGCCGCACCCCCGAGTACCTGGGCAAGAAGCTCGGCGGCCGGGAGATGAAGTTCGCCTCGCTGTACATCCTCACCACGCCGACCCTGGTGCTGGTCGGCACGGGCCTGGCGATGGCCCTGCCGGGGGAGCGGGCCGGGATGCTCAACTCGGGCGCCCACGGCTTCTCCGAGGTGCTGTACGCCTTCACCTCGGCCGCCAACAACAACGGCTCGGCCTTCGGCGGCATCACCGTCAACACCGACTGGTACGACACGGCGCTCGGCCTGGCGATGATCTTCGGCCGCCTCCTGCCGATCGTCTTCGTCCTGGCGCTGTCCGGTTCGCTCGCCCAGCAGCAGCCGGTCCCGGCCACCCCGGGCACTCTGCCCACCCACAAGCCGCTGTTCGTGGGCCTGCTGTCGGGCGTCATCCTGATCGTCGTCGGCCTCACCTACTTCCCGGCCCTGGCTCTCGGGCCGATCGCGGAAGGTCTCTCCTGATGTCCACCCCTACGCTCAACCCCGCACCGGCCGACAAGGCCGAGCCCGCCGCGCAGCACAGAGTGGCCAGCGGCCTGCTCGACCCGAAGCTGATCGTCGCGTCCCTGTCGGACGCGGTGAAGAAGCTCGACCCCCGGGTGATGGTCAAGAACCCGGTCATGTTCGTGGTCGAGGTCGGCTCGGTGGTCACCACCGTCTCCGCGATCGCCAGCCCGTCCGTGTTCGCCTGGGCCATCACCGTCTGGCTCTGGCTCACCACGATCTTCGCCAACCTGGCCGAGGCCGTCGCCGAGGGCCGCGGCAAGGCCCAGGCCGACACCCTGCGCAAGACCAAGACCGAGAGCGTCGCCCGCCGGCTCACCGACTGGCCCGCCACGCAGGCCGAGGAGGAGGTGCCGGGCACCGCGCTGCGGCTCGGCGACCACGTGGTGGTCGAGGCCGGGCAGATCATCCCCGGCGACGGCGACGTCGTCGAGGGCGTCGCGAGCGTCGACGAGTCGGCGATCACCGGCGAGTCCGCGCCGGTCATCCGCGAGTCCGGCGGTGACCGCTCGGCGGTGACCGGCGGCACCAAGGTGCTGTCCGACCGGATCGTGGTGAAGATCGCCTCGGAGCCCGGCAAGTCGTTCATCGACCGGATGATCGCCCTGGTCGAGGGCGCCGCCCGGCAGAAGACGCCGAACGAGATCGCGCTGAACATCCTGCTCGCCTCGCTGACCATCGTCTTCCTGGTCGCCGTGGTGACCCTGCAGCCGATGGCCACCTACGCGGGCGCCCCGCAGTCGATGATCGTCCTGGTCGCCCTGATCGTGGCGCTCATCCCGACCACCATCGGCGCGCTGCTCTCCGCGATCGGCATCGCCGGCATGGACCGGCTGGTGCAGCGCAACGTGCTGGCGATGTCCGGCCGGGCCGTCGAGGCGGCCGGCGACGTCAACACCCTGCTGCTGGACAAGACCGGAACCATCACCCTGGGCAACCGCCAGGCCGCCGAGTTCCTGCCCGCCCCGGGCGTGTCCACCGAGGAACTGGCCAGCGCCGCGCAGCTGTCCTCCCTCGCGGACGAGACCCCGGAGGGCCGCTCGATCGTGGTCCTCGCCAAGACCGAGTACGGCCTGCGGGCCCGCGCCCAGGGCGAGCTGACGCACGCCACCTGGGTCCCGTTCACCGCCCAGACCCGGATGTCCGGTGTCGACCTGGACGAGGCCGAGGCGGTCCACCAGGTCCGCAAGGGCGCGGCCGGCGCGGTCACCAACTGGGTGACCGAGAACGGCGGTTCGGTCGGCAACGAGGTCTCCGCCCTGGTCGACGGGATCTCCGCGGCCGGCGGCACCCCGCTGGTGGTGGCCACCAAGGTCGGCGCCAAGCCGGCCCGCGTCCTCGGGGTGATCCACCTCAAGGACGTGGTCAAGGAGGGCATGCGGGAGCGCTTCGACGAGCTCCGCCGGATGGGCATCAAGACCATCATGATCACGGGCGACAACCCGCTGACCGCCAAGGCGATCGCGGAGGAGGCGGGCGTGGACGACTTCCTCGCCGAGGCCACCCCCGAGGACAAGATGGCGCTGATCAAGAAGGAGCAGGAGGGCGGCAAGCTGGTCGCGATGACCGGCGACGGCACCAACGACGCCCCCGCGCTCGCCCAGGCCGACGTCGGCGTGGCCATGAACACCGGGACCATGGCGGCCAAGGAGGCCGGCAACATGGTCGACCTGGACTCCAACCCGACCAAGCTGATCGAGATCGTCGAGATCGGCAAGCAGCTGCTGATCACCCGTGGCGCGCTGACCACCTTCTCGATCGCCAACGACGTGGCCAAGTACTTCGCGATCATCCCCGCGATGTTCGCCGGGGTCTACCCGGGCCTGAGCCACCTCAACATCATGGGCCTGCACAGCCCGCAGTCCGCGATCACCTCGGCGATCATCTTCAACGCCCTGGTCATCATCGGCCTGATCCCGCTCGCCCTGCGCGGTGTGCGCTACCGCCCGTCCGACGCCAGCTCCCTGCTGCGCCGCAACATCGGGGTCTACGGCTTCGGCGGTCTGGTGGTGCCGTTCGTCGGCATCAAGCTGATCGACCTGATCGTCCAGTTCATCCCCGGCCTGAGCTGAGAGAGGAGAATCCGATGTCCAAGCCCCTGCCGACGACCGTCCGCACCCACTTCACCGCACTGCGGGCGCTGCTGGTGCTCACCGCGATCCTCGGGATCGCCTACCCGCTGCTGGTCACCGGGATCAGCCAGGTCGCCTTCACCGAGAAGGCCAACGGCTCGCTCGTGAAGTCCGACGGCAAGGAGGTCGGTTCCAGCCTGATCGGCCAGAACTTCAACCTCCCGAAGAAGAACCCCGACGACCCGAAGGAGGAGGCGCAGCCGGACCCGAAGTGGTTCCAGCCCCGCCCCTCCGCGGCCGGGACGGGCTACGACTCGTCCTCGTCCGGCGCCTCCAACCTCGGCCCGAACAGCGACGACCTGCTGAAGGCCGTCAACGACCGCCGCGCCGCCGCCGCCGAGTTCGACGGCGTCGCCCCGGAGAGCGTCCCGGCCGACGCGCTGACCGCCTCCGGCTCCGGCCTCGACCCGTACATCTCGGTCGCCTACGCCGAGGAGCAGGTGAACCGGGTCGCCAAGACCCGGAACCTGTCGGCGGACGCGGTGCGGAAGCTGGTCGAGAAGTACACCGTGGGCCGCTCGCTCGGCTTCCTCGGACAGGAGGGCGTCAACGTCCTCCTGCTGAACCGGGCACTCGCGGAACAGAAGTGACCGGCGGAACCGGAATGACCGACGGAACAGAAGTGACAGGTCAACGGCTGGATCCGTGAAACAGGCCGACCCGGGCCGGGGCACCACCCCCGCGCCCGGGTCGGCCGCCGTACGTCCCGACCCCGGCCCGAGGACGCCCTGGCGGCAGCCCTCGCAGGAACGAAAGAGCAGTGCCCATGGCCCGCGACCTCACCCCCGGCACCGGCATCCGCAAGGGCCGGCTGAGGGTGTACCTCGGTTCCGCCCCGGGGGTCGGCAAGACCTACCGGATGCTGGACGAGGCCCGGCGCAGACAGGAGCGCGGGGCCGACGTCGCGGTCGGGTACATCGAGTGCCACGGCCGCCGCCACACCGAGGGCATGCTGGACGGCCTGGAGGTCCTGCCGCGTGTCCAACGCTCCTACCGTGACGCCGAGTTCGACGAGATGGACCTCGACGCGGTGCTCACCCGCCGTCCGTCCGTCGTGCTGGTCGACGAACTGGCGCACACCAACATCCCCGGTGGCCGCCACGCCAAGCGCTGGCAGGACGTCGAGGAACTGCTGGCCGCCGGGATCGACGTCATCACCACCGTCAACATCCAGCACCTGGAATCGCTGAACGACGTCGTCCAGAAGATCACCGGCATCCCGCAGCGCGAGACCGTCCCGGACGAGGTGGTCCGCCGGGCCGACCAGATCGAACTCGTCGACATGGCCCCGCAGGCGCTGCGCCGCCGGATGGCCCACGGCAACGTCTACAGGGCGGAGAAGGTGGACGCCGCGCTCTCCAACTACTTCCGGGTCGGCAACCTCACCGCCCTGCGCGAACTCGCCCTGCTCTGGGTGGCCGGGCGGGTCGACGAGGGCCTGCGCGACTACCGGGCCAGCCACAACATCGACCGCGTCTGGGAGACCCGCGAACGCGTCGTGGTCGCCCTCACCGGCGGCCCCGAGGGCGAGACCCTGATCCGCCGCGCCGCCCGGATCGCCGACCGCACCGCCGGCGGCGACCTGCTGGCCGTCCACGTCTCGCGCAGCGACGGCCTGGCCGGCGCCTCCTCCGGCGCGCTCGCCCAGCAGCGCCAGCTGGTCGAGACCCTCGGCGGCAGCTACCACGTGGTGGTCGGCGACGACATCCCCACCGCGCTGCTCACCTTCGCCCGCGCCCACGACGCCACCCAGCTGGTGCTCGGCACCAGCCGCCGCGGCCGGATCAACCGCTTCCTCACCGGCCCCGGCATCGGCGAGACCACCGTGGACGACTCCGAGGACATCGACGTCCACATGGTCACCCACGAGTTCACCGGCCGCGGCCGGCTGCCCTCGCTCGGCCGCCGCCACTCCAGGCGCCGCACCATCGCCGGCTACGCCGCCGGCCTCGTGGTGCCCTGGCTGCTGACCGCGATCCTGTCCCAGGCACACGAGAGCATCAACCTCACCACCGACGCGCTGATCTTCCAGCTCGGCGTGGTCATCGTCGCCCTGCTCGGCGGCGCCACCTCCGCCCTGCTGGCCTCGGTCACCGCCTCGCTGCTGCTCAACTACTACTTCATCCCGCCGATACACGCCCTGACCATCGGCGAGACCAACAACATCGTCGCCCTGGTCGTCTTCGCCTCCGTCGCGCTCGCCGTCGCCACCATCGTCGACCACGCCAGCCGGCTCACCAGTCGCGCGGCCCGGGCCACCGCCGAGGCGGAGACCCTCTCCACCCTGGCCGGCAGCGTGCTGCGCGGCGCCGACGCGCTGTCCGCCCTGATGGAGAAGTCCCGGACGGCCTTCGGCATGCAGGCCGTCGCCCTGCTCTCCCGGGTCGACGACGAGGTGCTCGCCCACTCCGAGGCCGAGCACCAGGACGACGCCGACGGGCAGAGCGAGACCACCGAGGTGCCGGTCGGAGCGGACGCCGTCCTGGTCCTGACCGGCCGCCGGCTGCCGGCCGCCGACCAGCGCGTCCTCACCGCCTTCGCCGCGCACGTCGCCGTCGCGCTGGAACGCGACCGGCTCGCCGTGGTCGCCGCCGAGGTCGAGCCGATCAAGGCCGCCGACCGGATGCGCACCGCCCTGCTCGCCGCCGTCAGCCACGACCTGCGCACCCCGCTGGCCGCCGCGCTCGCCTCGGTCGGCTCGCTGCGCAGCCCCGACGTCGAGTTCTCGCCCGAGGACCAGGCCGAACTGCTCGCCACCGCCGACGAGTCGCTGGTCAAGCTCACCCGCCTGGTCGACAACCTGCTCGACATGAGCCGCCTCCAGGCCGGCGCGCTCACCCTGCACCTCGCCGAGACCCACCTCGACGAGATCCTGCCCCGGGCGCTCGACAGCCTCCCCGACCCGTACGCCCCGATCCAGCCGCTCGACCTGGACACCACGCCGCCGGTGCTCGCCGACCCGCCGCTGCTGGAGCGGGTGCTCGCCAACGTGATCACCAACGCGCTGCGCTACAACGCGCCCGGCGCGCCCGTCCTGGTCACCGCCAGCCACCACGCCGACCAGGTCGAGATCCGGGTGATCGACCGCGGCCCCGGCATCGCCCTGGAGGAGCGCGACCGGGTCTTCCTGCCCTTCCAGCGCCTCGGCGACACCGACAACACCACCGGTGTCGGCCTCGGCCTCGCGCTCTCCCGCGGCCTGGCCGAGGCCATGGGCGGCAGCCTGGAGGTCGAGGACACCCCCGGAGGCGGCACCACCATGCTGCTCACCCTGCCCGCCGCCACTCGGGAGGAGCCCGTACATGAGTGGACGAACTGAACGAACCGCCGAAAGCCGCGTGTCCCGCGAAGCGACCGCCGAACGGAGCGAGGTGGCCGCATGAGCGAGATCCTGATCGTCGACGACGAACCGGCCCTCCTGCGCACGCTGCGGATCAACCTCAGCGCCCGGCAGTACGCCGTGCGGACGGCCGCCAGTGGCGGCGAGGCGCTGGACCGCGCCGCGCACTCCGCCCCCGACGCCGTGCTGCTCGACCTCGGCCTGCCGGACCTGGACGGCATGGACGTGCTGCGCGGCCTGCGCACCCGCAGCGCGATGCCGATCATCGTGCTCTCCGGCCGGTCCGGTGCCGCCGACAAGGTGGGCGCCCTCGACGCGGGCGCCGACGACTACCTCACCAAGCCGTTCCTGATGGAGGAACTGCTGGCCCGGCTGCGTGCCGTGCTGCGCCGGCCGGTGGGCGGTGCCCCGCCGGGGCGGCCGGTGATAGGCGACCACACCGTCGACCTGACGGCCACCACGGTGACCGGCCCGCGGGGCCCGGTGCGGCTCACCCCGACCGAGTGGCGGATCCTCTCGCTGCTGGTGGCCAACCCGGGCCGGCTGGTGCCCGGGCGGCAGATCCTGCGCGAGGTGTGGGGGCCGGCCCAGGAGGCGCGCGGCAACTACCTGCGGGTCTACCTGGCCGGGCTGCGCCGCAAGTTGGAGCGCGATCCGGCCCGCCCGCGGCACCTGATCACCGAACCGGGGATCGGGTACCGGTACGAGCCCTGAGCGCCGCCCCGGCCACCGCCGCGTCAACGACCCGTCAAGAGCGGCTCGGAGAGCGACAGGGGAACGTCAAGGCGGGCCCGGGGCGGTGTTCCGTGGGCGTAGCGTCAGTGCTGACCGAGCGGGTCCGGCTCCGATGTGGGGGAGGCCCGGGACCGCTCCAGCCGCCGTCGAACGGCGGCCAGCAGGTGGGGGAGGGGCGCGCGACATCTGTCGCGCGCCCCTTGAATTTTCTCGGGGCTGTTCAGCCCCCGCCGATGCTCCCGGACTGCCGGGGCAGCGCCAGCGCCACGGTGTCCGCGAACTCCCGCACCGCGCTCGTCCGGCTGACCACCCGGCCGCTGTGCACCACCAGCCGGCTGTGGCCGCCCGCGAGCGCCCCGGCCAGGCTGTCCCCGCGCACCGCCAGCAGCTCCGCCGGGAACCCGGCGTCCACCCGGACCGGCGGCAGCCCGAGCGCCGCCCGGGCCTGGTTCGCCACCGCGTCGTACGCCGCCTCCAGGTCCAGCTCGCCGCCCGCCGCCAGCAGGTACGCCGACTCCAGCGGATCCGCCCGGCCGACCGGGTTGGACTGGTCCCGTAGCGCGCCGCTGCCGGCCGCCAGTGGCACCCGGGCGTCCGTCAACTCCCGCAGCAGGCCCGGCCGCAGCCCCGGCGACCGGCCCTCCAGCCCGGTGCAGCCGCCGTTCTGCGGCAGGCAGACCACCCGCACCCCGCCGGTCGCCAGCACCGTGGACGCGCCCCGGGCCAGCGCCCCGCACGGCCCGAGCGTCACCCGCGGCCGCAGCGGGGCCAGCGCGCCGACCAGTCGGGCGAGTTGGGCCGGATCGCCGGCCGTGGTGTGCAGGTCCACCGGGCAGTCCGCCTCCCGGGCGGCCTCCAGCAGCACGTGGACGTACCCGGCCGGATCCGGGTCCAGCTCCGGGCAGCCGCCGGCCGCGGTGGCGCCGAGCTTGAGCGCCTCGCGCAGTTGCGCCCGGCCGTCGGCGCCGGCCCGGCCGGTGAGCAGCCGGGGCATCGCCACCGCCTGGAGTTCGGCCAGGCCGCGCAGTGCCTGCCGGGCGGTGAGCACCGCCTCCAGCCGGCGCAGCCCGTGCACGTCGCCGATCCGGACGTGGGTGCGCTGGGCGGTGGCGCCGTAGCCGAGCGAGGCGAGCGCGGCCTCGGTGACCCGCCGGGTGAGGTCGGCGGGGCTCTCCGGCGGCGGGGCGGCGAGGGCGGCGGAGAAGGCGGTGTCGTAGTGGGCGTGCGCCTCGGCGGGGGCCGGCAGCAGCAGGTAGCCCTTGAGGTCGATCCGGGCGCCGGTGGTGATGGTGGGCGCGCCGGGCAGGGCGGGCAGCGGGCCGAGGCTGCCGACGGTGCCGACGGCCTGGATCCGGTCCCCGCTGATCCGGACGTCCACCACCCGCCCGTCGGCCAACCGGGCGCCGGTGAGCAGGAGGACCGGTCCGTGCCCGAGCGGGTTGGCTGTCGGGCCGGAGCCGGAGTGCGGTCCGTCGGCGGCTGCGCTGTCCATCGCAGGCTCCTTCCCGCGCTGGCCCGTCCGGTCGGCCGGGCCGTCCTGATCCCGGGTCGTCCTGACGCCCCGGGCCGTCCCCGTCAATGAGGGTCGAGCCTATGGCGCGTGGCGTCGGGGCGCTCGGAGGCGGGCAATAGTCGTATCGGGTCGGGCCGTGCGGCTGGTGGGCCGATCGAACGCGGGGCCTTGGATCGTCCGTCCGTTCACCTCGCCGACCTGCGGTCTTCGCGTCGGGATACGGATTTCACCTCTGGGCGCGGAACGTGTAATCTCTTCCTCGTTCGCCCCTATAGCTCAGTCGGTAGAGCGTCTCCATGGTAAGGAGAAGGTCTGCGGTTCGATTCCGCATGGGGGCTCTGGTGAAAAGCAGTCGGCTTCGGTTGTGCTGCGGATCACTGTGGCGGTGTAGCTCAGTTGGTAGAGCAAGCGGCTCATAATCGCTGTGTCACCGGTTCAAGTCCGGTCACCGCTACCCCGCGTAGTCGGTCGGGAGATCGCACTCCCGGTCGGCTACTCTTGTTGTGTTCTTATTCGTTGTCCCAGGAAGGCACTCCCGTGGCTGCCACCGACGTCCGCCCGAAGATCACGCTGGCCTGCGTGGAGTGCAAGGAGCGGAACTACATCACCAAGAAGAACCGGCGTAACGACCCGGACCGTCTTGAGATGAAGAAGCACTGCCCCCGCTGCAACTCGCACACCGCGCACCGCGAGACCCGCTGACCCTCTCGCAGGGCATCGGGCCTGTGTGACAGGTCTTGAGCTCCGGGCCGCATCCCTCAGGGGGTGCGGCCCGGAGTTTTTCGCGTATGCACCCATGCGCGCCCCGCCGGCGGCAACGGCCGCCGGATCCACCGTGCTTCCGAGGAGTTGCCCCATGGCACTCGACCCCTCCTTCATCGGGCGGACCTACCCGCCCACCGAGCCGTACGAGGTCGGCCGGGAGAAGATCCGCGAGTTCGCGATCGCGATCGGGGACACCAACCCGGCGTTCACCGATCCGGCGGTGGCGAAGGCGCTGGGCCACCCCGACGTGATCGCCCCGACGACCTTCCCGTTCGTGATCACCTACCGGGCGGCCGCCCAGGTGGTCGAGGACCCGGAGCTGGGCCTGGACTACAGCCGCGTGGTGCACGGGGACCAGAAGTTCTCCTACTCCCGCCCGGTGCTGGCCGGCGACCGGCTGACGGTCGCGGTCACCATCGACAACATCAAGTCGCTGGCGGGCAACGACGTGCTCACCGTGCGTGGCGAGGTGTCGGACGCGATCGGCGAGCACGTGGTGACGTCGGTCATGACGCTGGTGGCCCGGGCCGCCGACGAGACGGGGAAGTGAACACGATGGCGATCAGCTACGACGAGGTCGAGGTCGGCACCCAGCTGCCGGCGCAGTCCTTCCCGGTGACCCGCGACACCCTGGTGCGGTACGCGGGCGCCTCCGGCGACTTCAACCCGATCCACTGGAACGAGAAGTTCGCCGTGGAGGTCGGCCTGCCGGACGTCATCGCGCACGGGATGTTCACCATGGCCGCGGCCATTCGGGTGGTCACCGACTGGGTCGGCGACCCGGCCGCGGTGGTCGAGTACGGCGTCCGCTTCACCCGCCCCGTCCCGGTGCCGAACGACGGCGTCGGCGCGGTGGTCGAGGTGTCGGCCAAGGTCGCCAAGCTGCTGGACGACCGCAAGGTGCAGGTCGACCTGCTGGCCACCACCGGCGGGCAGAAGGTGCTCGGGATGTCCAGGGCGGTCGTCCGGCTCGCCTAGGACCCCTCTGTCGGCTGCGGCGGGGCCCGTCCGACGGGATTCCCGCCGCGCCCGTCGGTCTTGCGAAGATAGTGATTGGCCACTAACTTGACGTCCATGGCGAGGACGAGCATGCGGATGAGCGCGGAGGAGCGGCGCGAGAGCGTCGTTCGTGCCGCGGTGATCGAATTCGCCAGGAGCGGCTACCGGGGGACGTCCACCGAGGCGATCGCCCGCCGGGTGGGTGTCTCGCAGCCGTACCTGTTCCGGCTGTTCCCCGGCAAGCAGGCGATCTTCACGGCCGCCGCCGAGCGCTGCATCGAGGAGACCTGGAAGGTCTTCGACGAGGCCTCGGTCGGGCTGACCGGGCCGGCGGCCGCCGAGGCGATGTCCGAGGCGTACCTGGGCCTGGTCGCGGACAGCGAGCAGCTCATGATGCAGATGCAGCTCTACGTCTCGGTGTTCGCGGCCCGGACGACCGGCGAGGACGAGATCGGGGAGACCGCCCGGAGGCTCTGGGAGGAGCTGTTCGAGCGGGTCAGGGGCCGGATCGGCGGTGACGTGCAGGGCGCCGCGGAGTTCTTCGCGTACGGGATGCTGATCAACACGCTGGTGGCGCTGGGGTACCCCCGGGACCACCGGATCTGGAGCGGCCTGGGCTTCGGTGAGCAGGGAAAGTGCGGAGAGCACGGCGAGGGCGGGGAGTAGCGGGCCGCACGGTGGAGTCCGTGCGGCCTTTTTCGGGCCTCGAAAGTTAGTGATCAATAACTATCTAAGACCCCTGGGGGGGAAGTCATGACGGAGAGAACGGAAGAACAGGGACTGGGACGGCTCGGAGTTTGGACCCTGGTGATCACCAGCGTCGCGGGCTTCATGGCCAGCCTGGACAACCTGGTCGTCACCACCGCGCTGCCGTCCATCCGCGAGGACCTCGGCGGCGGGCTGTCCGACCTGGAGTGGACGGTCAGCGCCTACACCCTGTCCTTCGCCGTCCTGCTGATGTTCGGCGCCGCGCTCGGCGACCGGTTCGGCCGCCGCCGGATCTTCCTGGTCGGGCTCACGCTCTTCACCGTCGGCTCCGCCGCGGCCGCCCTCTCGCCGGGCATCGGCGCCCTGATCGCCGCCCGCGCCGTCCAGGGCGCCGGCGCCGCCGTCTCCATGCCGCTCACCCTCACCCTGCTCACCGCCGCGGTGCCGGCGGCCAGGCGGGGTCTGGCCTTCGGCATCTGGGCGGGCGTCAACGGGCTGGCCGTCGCCACCGGACCGCTGGTCGGCGGGACGCTCACCGAGCACTTCTCCTGGCAGTGGATCTTCTGGGTGAACGTCCCGGTCGGCCTCGTCCTGATCCCGCTCGCCGCCCTCAAGCTCCGCGAGAGCCGGGGCGCCAACCCGGCGCTGGACGTGGTCGGCACGATCCTGGTCAGCCTGGGCCTGTTCGGCGTCGTCCTCGGCCTGATCCGCGGCAACCCGAACGGCTGGACCAGCCCGCTGGTGCTCGGCTCCCTGATCGGCGGCGTCGCGCTGCTCACCGCCTTCGTGCTGTACGAGCAGCGCTGGGCCCGGCACCCGATGCTCCCGATGCGGCTGTTCCGCAGCCGGGCCTTCTCCGCCGTCAACGCCTCCGGCCTGCTGATGTTCCTCGGGATGTTCGGCTCGATCTTCCTGATCAGCCAGCACCTGCAGAGCGTGGGCGGCTACAGCCCGCAGGAGGCCGGCATCCGGATGCTCCCGTGGACCGGCATGCCGCTGATCGTCGCCCCGATCGCGGGCGTCCTGGCCGACCGCTTCGGAGGCCGCCCGATCGTGGTCACCGGGCTGCTGCTGCAGGGCGCCGGCCTGGCGATGTACGCGGCGATCACCGGCGGCAGCACCGGCTACGACTACGCCGCCGAGATCCCCGCCGTGGTGATCTGCGGCATCGGCATGTCGCTGTACTTCGCCCCGACCGCCGCCCTGGTGATGGACAGCGTCCGGCCGGAGGAGCAGGGCATCGCCTCCGGCGCCAACAACGCGCTGCGCGAGGTCGGCGGCGCGCTCGGCGTGGCCGTCCTCTCGGCGGTGTTCTCGGCGCAGGGCGGGTACACGTCGGAGCAGTCCTTCATCGACGGGCTGGTGCCCGCGCTGTACGTCGGCGCCGGGGTGGTGGCGGTCGCGGCGGTCTGCGCGTTCTTCCTCCCGCGCCGGGTGAAGCCCGCGGTCGTCGCCGACGAGCCGGCGGCCGTGGAGCCGGAGCAGGCCGGTGCCGAGCGGGCCGAGGCCGGTGCCGAGCGGGCCGAGGACGCGGCGCCCGTCCACGCCGAGGCCTCGAAGGCCTGACCGGCCGGTACGGGTGCGGGGGCGGCCGGGCGGCCGCCCCCGCACCCGTACGCTGGTGGGCGTGCTGGTAGAAAACGACGCCCCCCTCGCCCCGCTGACCACGCTCCGGCTCGGCGGCCCGGCCCGCCGCCTGGTGACCGCCCACACCGACGACGAGGTGATCGCCGCCGTCCGCGCGGCCGACGAGGCCGGCGAGCCGCTGCTGGTCCTCGGCGGCGGCTCCAACCTGGTGATCGGCGACGCCGGCTTCCCCGGCACCGTGCTGCGGATCGCGACCACCGGCTTCGCCCTGGACGGCACCGTGCTGGAACTGGCGGCCGGCGAGGTCTGGTCGGAGGCGGTCGCCCGCGCGGTGCGCGAGCACGGCCTGGCGGGCGTCGAGTTCCTGGCCGGCATCCCCGGCTCGGCCGGTGCGACCCCGGTGCAGAACGTCGGCGCGTACGGCCAGGAGGTCGCCCAGTCGATCACCGAGGTGGTCGCCTACGACCGCACGGCCGGCGAGGTGGTCACGGTCCCCAACGCCGAGTGCGCGTTCTCCTACCGGCACAGCCGCTTCAAGGCCGAGCCGGACCGCTACGTGGTGCTGCGGGTGCGGTTCGCCCTGGCCGACCACGAGGGGCTCTCCACCCCGGTCAAGTACGCCGAGGTGGCCAGGCACTTCGGCGTCGAGCAGGGCGAGCGGGTGCCGCTGGAGCGGGCGCACGACGCGGTGCTGGGGCTGCGCTCCGGCAAGGGCATGGTGCTGGACCTGGCGGACCACGACACCTGGTCGGCCGGCTCCTTCTTCACCAACCCGGTGCTCACCGCCGCCCAGTACGAGTCCTTCCGGACCCGCCCGGGCACCGAGAACGCCCCCGCCTACCCGGCGCCGGAGGGCTGCACCAAGACCTCGGCCGCCTGGCTGATCGACCGGGCCGGCTTCGGCAAGGGCTACGGCAGCGGCCCGGCGACGCTCTCCACCAAGCACACCCTGGCGCTCACCAACCGCGGCGCGGCCACCGCCGAGGACCTGCTGGCGCTGGCCCGGGAGATCCGGGACGGCGTCCGCGAGGCCTTCGGGGTCGAGCTGGTGAACGAGCCGGTGATGATCGGCGTCAAGCTCTAGGCCTGGTCCACAAGGCACGCCTCAGGTGCCGCTGACCAGCCAGGTGTCGATGTCCGCCAGCAGCTCCTTGCGGACGGCCTCCGGCGCGCGCGAGCCGCGGACGGACTGCCGTGCCAGCTCGGCGAGTTCGGCGTCGCCGAAGCCGAGGACGTCGCGGGCCAGGTCGTACTGGGCGGCCAGCCGGCTGCCGAACAGCAGCGGGTCGTCCGCGCCCAGGGCCAGCGGCACGCCGGCGTCGAACAGCCGCCGCAGCGGGACGTCCTCGGGGCGCTCGTAGACGCCGAGCGAGACGTTCGAGGACGGGCAGACCTCGCAGGTGATCTGGCGGTCCGCCAGCCGTTCCATCAGCCTCGGGTCCTCGGCGGCGCGGACGCCGTGGCCGATCCGGCCGGCGCCCAGGTCGTCCAGGCAGTCCCGGACGGACTCGGGCCCGGCCAGCTCGCCGCCGTGCGGGGCGGCCAGCAGCCCGCCCTTGCGGGCGATCTCGAAAGCCCGGTCGAAGTCCCGGGCGAGGCCGCGCCGCTCGTCGTTGGAGAGGCCGAAGCCGACCACGCCCTGGTCGGCGTACCGGACGGCGAGCCGGGCCAGCGTCCGGGCGTCCATCGGGGACTTCATCCGGTTCGCCGCGACCAGCACCCGGATGCCCACCCCGGTGGCCGTGGCGGCGTGCTCCACGGCGTCCAGGATCAGCTCCAGCGCGGGGATCAGCCCGCCCAGCCGGGGCGCGTACGAGGTCGGGTCGACCTGGATCTCCAGCCAGCGGGAGCCGTCCCGCCGCTCGTCCTGGGCGGTCTCCAGGACCAGCCGGCGGATGTCCTCCTCGTCCCGCAGCACCGAGCGGGCGGTGTCGTACAGGCGCTGGAAGCGGAACCAGCCGCGTTCGTCGGTGGCCCGCAGTCGCGGCGGCTCGCCGGAGCTGAGCGCCTCCGGCAGTCGGACGCCGTGCTTGTCGGCCAGCTCCAGCAGGGTGGCGGGCCGCATCGAGCCGGTGAAGTGCAGGTGCAGGTGGGCCTTCGGGAGGTCCCTGACGTCTCGCGGATTCAACAGGCGTTCCATTCGCCGATACTGCCGCATCGGACCCCCAAACGGGAACCGCCCTCCTTCCGTCCCCCGAAGGGGTGAAAGAGGGCGGTACCCGACGTGAAGCGCGGGTGTCAGCGGGCGTCAGCGGACGTCAGCGGGCGCCGACGGGTGTCAGTCGCGGGCCTCGCCGAGCAGCTTCTGCAGCCGGCCGATGCCCTCGGCCAGGTCGGCGTCGCCGAGCGCGTAGGAGAACCGCAGGTAGCCGGGGGTGCCGAAGGCCTCGCCCGGGACGGCCGCGACCTCGGCCTCGTCCAGGATCAGCGAGGCCAGCTCGCCGGAGCTCTCCGGGCGCCGGCCGCGGATCTCCTTGCCCAGCAGGCCCTTGACGGACGGGTACACGTAGAACGCGCCCTGCGGCTCGGGGCAGTACACACCCTCGATCTCGTTGAGCATCCGCACGATGGTCTTGCGGCGGCGGTCGAAGGCGGTGCGCATCTCGTGCACGGCGGCCAGGTCGCCGCTGACGGCGGCGATCGCGGCGCGCTGGGCGACGTTGGAGACGTTCGAGGTGGCGTGCGACTGCAGGTTGGTCGCGGCCTTGATGACGTCCTTGGGGCCGATCACCCAGCCCACCCGCCAGCCGGTCATCGCGTAGGTCTTGGCGACGCCGTTGACCACGATGCACTTGTCGGCCAGCTCGGGCAGCAGGGCCGGCAGCGAGGTGAAGGAGGCGTCGCCGTACACCAGGTGCTCGTAGATCTCGTCGGTGAGCACCCAGAGGCCGTGCTCCAGCGCCCAGCGGCCGATCGCCTCGGCCTCGGCCTCGGTGTACACCGCGCCGGTCGGGTTGGACGGCGAGACGAAGAGCACCACCTTGGTGTTCTCGGTGCGGGCGGCCTCCAGCTGCTCGACCGAGACCTTGTAACCGGTGGTCTCGTCGGTCACGACCTCCACCGGGACGCCGCCGGCGAGCTGGACCGACTCCGGGTAGGTGGTCCAGTACGGGGCCGGGACGATGACCTCGTCGCCCGGGTCCAGGATCGCGGCGAACGCCTCGTAGATCGCCTGCTTGCCGCCGTTGGTGACCAGCACCTGGGAGGCGTCCACCTCGTAGCCGGAGTCGCGCAGCGTCTTGGCGGCGATCGCGGACTTCAGCTCGGGCAGGCCACCCGCCGGGGTGTAGCGGTGGTTCTTCGGGTCTCGGCAGGCCTCGACGGCCGCCTCGACGATGTAGTCCGGGGTGGGGAAGTCGGGCTCGCCGGCTCCGAAGCCGATCACCGGACGGCCGGCCGCCTTGAGGGCCTTGGCCTTGGCGTCCACGGCGAGGGTCGCGGACTCGGCGATCGCGCCGACCCGGGCGGAGACCCGGCGGTCGGCGGGGCGGATGGAACGGTCGGGCTGCGGGGTGGAAGCGCTCATGCCTGCATCGTCGCAGAACCGGGACGGACCGGGCATCGCGGTTTCACCATCCGTACCGGACCGTCCACATGGCGGCCCCCGTCGATCCGCCGGTGATCATGCGGGCATGCCGGACATATGCCGGACAACCGGTGCCCCCGGAAGAAGAGGTTCGACCAAACACCCCTCGACCACGTATGCTCACTGCTCGACGGCCCGCCGAAAAAGAACCGGAGCTTCACCAGCTGTGCAGACAGCAGGGGGAGATGCGGTAGGTTGGTCGCTACGGAGTCGCGAGGCCCCGTAGGGCAATAGCTCAATTGGTAGAGCACCGGTCTCCAAAACCGGCGGTTGGGGGTTCAAGTCCCTCTTGCCCTGCTGCTTGATCCGTTTTCAGCCCGTTCGCTCCACAGAGCGAGCGGGCTTGATGCGGAGAGGGCACCGATCAGCACCGCTTGTAGCCGGCCGTTTCGTGCCCCATCGGGCGCGAGCCGCTCGGCCGGACCCGGATTCAGGTGAGGACGAGTGACGGAGACCACGGGCTCCACCGCAACGCCTGAGAGCGGCAACCCTGAGGGGGCCGACGGCGCTGCCGACACCACGCCCGCGGAGGGCGAGGAGAAGTCGCTCTCGCGCCGCGAGCGCAAGCGCGCCGCCCGCGCCGGTGACAAGAAGTCCGGCAAGCGCGGCAAGATGGGCCCGTTCGCCCGAATCGGCCTGTTCTACCGCCAGATCATCGCCGAACTGCGCAAGGTCGTCTGGCCCACCCGCAGCGAGCTCACCCAGTACACGACCGTCGTCGTCGTGTTCGTGGTGGTCGTGATGGGCTTCGTGGCCGGCCTCGACTACGGCCTCTCCAAGCTGAGCCTCCTGGTCTTCGGCTGACCTGGCCGTCCCACCTCCGTAGCAGTCTCCCGACCCGGGCCGAATCATCGGCCCGGGTCGTGCTGTCTGCGCCGGACGTACGCGGCCGCTACCGTGGACTCGGTACTGTTGAAGTCTCCGAGTCCTCTCCTGGCGCCCGCGCGAGCGGCAGCCCGCCGGAGCCGGCCCCGGAGCGCGCCACCTTCACCATCTCCAGGAAAGAAGCAGCCACCGTGTCTGAGTCCCCCCTGTACGACGCCGACGAGACCGTCCGCGAGGCGGATGTCGCCGCCGAGCTGGACGCGGCCGAGCTGGCTGACGAAGCCGAGTCCGCCGAGCAGATCGTTGACGCCGTGGACGGCGACGAGGACGAGGTCGAGGCGCACGACGAGGCCGAGGCCGGCGAGCCCGCCGAGGAGGCGGCGCTGCACGTGGAGGACGACGTGGAGCCCGCCGCCGAGGAGACCGAGGCCGAGGCCGACGCCGAGGAGGCCGAGGCTGAGGAGACCGTCGAGGTCGACCCGGTCGCCAAGTTCCGCGAGGACCTGCGCTTCATGCCGGGCGAGTGGTACGTGATCCACACCTACGCCGGCTACGAGAACCGGGTGAAGCAGAACCTGGAGCAGCGCGCCGTCTCGCTGAACGTCGAGGAGTACATCTTCCAGGCCGAGGTGCCGCAGGAGGAGGTCGTCCAGATCAAGAACGGCGACCGCAAGACCATCCGCCAGAACAAGCTCCCCGGCTACGTCCTGGTGCGCATGGACCTCACCCCCGAGTCCTGGGGCGTCGTGCGCAACACCCCCGGTGTCACCGGCTTCGTCGGCAACGCCTACGACCCGTACCCGCTGACCCTGGACGAGGTCGTCAAGATGCTCGCCCCGGACGTCGAGCGCCAGGCGGCCAAGGAGGCCGGCAAGCCCTCGCCGATCAAGCCGAGCGAGATCCAGGTGCTGGACTTCGAGGTCGGCGACTCGGTCACCGTCACCGACGGTCCGTTCGCGACGCTGCAGGCGACCATCAACGAGATCAACCCCGACTCGAAGAAGGTCAAGGGCCTGGTCGAGATCTTCGGCCGGGAGACCCCGGTCGAGCTCTCCTTCGACCAGATCCAGAAGAACTAGTCCCACGGTCTTCGGATCCGGGGCGGGGCCGAGGGCCCTGCCCCGGATCCGTTTTGGTCCAGCGGCGCTAAGGCGTTAGCCTGGTTCGATGTGTGTGTTGGCGGCCGGGTGTCGCCCCGGCTCCGCACACACCAGCACTCACCTCTCGGAAGGACCCGGAGAGACATGCCTCCCAAGAAGAAGAAGGTCACGGGGCTTATCAAGCTCCAGATCAACGCCGGTGCGGCCAACCCGGCGCCGCCGGTCGGCCCCGCGCTGGGCCAGCACGGCGTCAACATCATGGAGTTCTGCAAGGCCTACAACGCTGCGACCGAGTCGCAGCGCGGCATGATCGTGCCGGTGGAGATCACGGTCTACGACGACCGTTCCTTCACCTTCATCACGAAGACGCCGCCGGCCGCGCGCCTCATCCTGAAGGCCGCCGGTGTGGACAAGGGCTCCAGCGAGCCGCACAAGACCAAGGTCGCGAAGCTCACCAGCGCCCAGGTCCGCGACATCGCGACCACCAAGATGCCCGACCTGAACGCCAACGACCTGGACGCGGCGGAGAAGATCATCGCCGGCACCGCCCGGTCGATGGGCATCACCGTCGAGGGCTGACCAGCTCTTTTCGTCCCTGTGGTAGGGCCTGCGCAGGCCCGTGATACCACGACTCCCATCACCATTCAGGAGCAGCAGTGAAGCGCAGCAAGGCTCTGAAGGCCGCGGACGCTCAGGTCGACCGCGACCGCCTCTACGCCCCCCTCGAGGCCATCCGCCTCGCCAAGGCGACCAGCACCACCAAGTTTGACGGCACCGTCGAGGTCGCCATGCGTCTGGGCGTCGACCCGCGCAAGGCCGACCAGATGGTCCGCAGCACCGTGATCCTCCCGCACGGCACCGGTAAGACCGCTCGGGTCCTGGTCTTCGCGACCGGTGACCGTGCCGAGGCCGCGCGTGCTGCGGGCGCCGACATCGTCGGCTCCGACGAGCTGATCGACGAGGTCGCCAAGGGCCGCCTGGACTTCGACGCCGTCGTCGCCACCCCGGACCTCATGGGCAAGGTCGGCCGCCTCGGCCGCGTGCTCGGTCCCCGTGGTCTGATGCCGAACCCGAAGACCGGCACCGTGACCCCGGACGTCGCCAAGGCTGTCAACGACATCAAGGGCGGCAAGATCGAGTTCCGCGTCGACAAGCACTCGAACCTGCACTTCATCATCGGTAAGGCCTCCTTCACCGACGAGCAGCTGGTCGAGAACTACGCTGCCGCGCTGGACGAGGTGCTCCGCGCCAAGCCGTCCGCCGCCAAGGGCCGCTACATCAAGAAGACCGCCATCAGCACCACGATCGGCCCCGGCATCCCCGTGGACCCGAACCGCACCCGCAACCTCTTCACCGAAGAGGACCCGGCCGCGGTCTGAGCCGATCGGCTCTGAAGCAGTCTGTACAGCGGGCCCGTACCCCCTTCACCGGGGGTGCGGGCCCGCAGTCGTTTCCGGATCGGGACGGGGGTGGATGGGAACGGTTGACCGAAGCGTCGTACGCTCTGCCGGTCAGATCATGTGCAGAACGTGTGACCGTCGGAGCGTGCCGTGCCGCCCACCCTTCGCCCCGCCGCCGCGGTGGCCACCCTGCTGCTGATCGGTGCCACCACCGGGTGCAGCCTGCTGGCCGCCCCGGGAACCCGCACCCCCGACGGCGACCCCGCGCCCGTGCCGCCCCGCAAGGTGGTGCTCGCCGCCGCCCAGGCGCTGGACGACGCCGGCGGCGCCCGGATCGACGTGGTCGAGGAGGGCCCGGCCGGCCGCCGCACCGCGAGCGGCACCCTGACCTGGGGCGCCCGGGACGAGGGCGCCCTGACCGTCACCGACGAGCAGGGCACCGGGCAGCTGACCCTGAAGGACGGCGCACTCGACCTCAGCTACCAGGGCGCCCCGCCCAAGCACGCGGACCGGGACGGCGCCGAGTCGCTCGATCCGCGGGCGACCACCGGCCCCGGCGGCTACGCGGGTGGCTGGATGACCGCCCTGGTCACCAACCCGGGCAGCCGTGCGTACGAGATCGCGCAGGCCGGGACGCTCGGTTCGCTCGGCGGCGAGCAACTGGCCGGGATGACCGTGGCGCACTACCAGGGCACCACGCCGGTGGCCGAATACTTCGGCGCGGACCAGGAGTTGACCCCGGCGCGACTCGCCGCGGTGGTCGACTGGTACAGCCGGCGAGGGGTGTCGGTGATCGGTTACGACGTCTGGGTCGGGCCCGGTGAGCGGCTGCTGAGACTGCGTGAGACGGCCCGGGGGAGCGACGGCACCACGGTGACCACGACGGATGTCTCGACCCCCGGAGAAGGCGACGCGCCCCCTGTCGAAACCGGGTGACGGGAGGGGGCTGTACGGCACGTGGGGGATCTGGCGATCCGTTAGAGTCCGCGTGAGAAGAAGCCGAAAATCGGTTCTTCATCGGATCGTTCGGATCTCACGGGGGACTCCATGCGCGCTGCGCGCCTCGCCTCGACCGTCGTCACCGCGGCCGTGCTGCTCGGTGCCGTCACCGCCTGCGGCAGCAAGGGCGGCGACGCCAAGAGCGGCGACGCGGCGCCGACCGGAGACCCCAAGGCCGCGCTGGCCGCCTCCGCCCTGGTGATGCAGAAGGCCGGCAACGGCAAGGTCACCATGGTCTCCCCGGACGGCTCGACCCACACCGCGGGCAGCGGCGACGCCGACTGGAAGGACCCGAACCGGACGGCCGTCGACCTGACGGGCGAGGTGGAGACCAAGAAGATCCGGTTCCGGGTGATCGGGACCGACGGCTACCTCGGCGGCGGCGACACCGAGGCCGCCGCCATGGGCGGCAAGCACTGGATCAAGCTGCCCGCCTCGAACGAACTCGGCAACGGCGTCCTGCTGATGAGCCAGCTGCTCAACCCGGTCGCCCAGCTCGGGCTCGCCGCGCAGAGCGGCAAGCCCGCCAAGGTCGGCCAGGAGAGCCTCGACGGCGTCCAGGCCACCCACCTGCGGGTGGTCGAGGAAGCCTCCGCCATGGTGGCCGGCATGCCGGGGCTCACGGCCGACCAGCGCACGGCCGTCCAGAAGTCCCTGGAAGAGGACGGCAGGACCCTCACCATCGACTTCTGGCTCAACGGCCGGCAGGAACTCGTCCAGTACCAGGAGTACGGCGACAAGAACGGCGAGCACGACGCCGTCACCGTCAAGTACGCGGACCTCGGCAAGGCCTCGAAGATCGACGCCCCCGCCGCCACCGACCTCGGCAGCGAGACCGACCTCCTCAAACTGCTCGGCTGACACGGTGGAACTGGCCGAGCCGGCGAAGTTGGGCAAGGGGGGCGCCACCGGCTGATCCGGGGCAGGGTGGCAAGGTGGCCGGAACGAAAGCCGCCGACGCGGCGCCGGGGCGAGAGGGGACCAGACGATGGCGGGACGACGGCGGTTGGCGGCGCTGGCCGCGGTCGTCCTGCTGGCGAGCGGGCTGGCCGGCTGCGGCGGGGGTGGCGGCACGCCGGCCACGCCCTCCGGCAGCCCGAGCCCGACCAGTTCCTCGTCGACCGAGGCGGCCAAGCCCAGCGACCGCTCGCCGCACGGCGTCCTGGTCTCCGCCCAGCTGGCCATGCAGACCGCCCGCCGGGCCAAGGTCAGCTACCGGCTGGGAGCGGACGCCGGGGCCGGGCCGCTGTTCTGGCAGCCCAAGACGGCGCTCCAGATCAAGCGCTCCACCCCGGCCGACGCCGAGCAGCTGATCGTCGTGGACACCGTCGCCTACCAGGGCGGTGACGCCGCCACCGCGGCCCGCCAGGGCGGCCGGCACTGGGAGCGCTTCTCCGTCCCGCCGGACCCGGACGGCCACCGGGAGGTCCCGTACGCGGGGCTGATCGACCTGCTGAACCCGGTCGAGGCGCTGGCGGCCGCCACCGCCGACGGGGTGGACCCGCGGTTCGTCGGCGAGGAGAAGTTCGACGACTCGACGGTCGAGCACTACCGGATCACCACGACCGCCGAGCGCTACGCCGCCGCCCAGACCCAGCTGACCCAGGCCCGCCGGGACGGCCTGCGGGCCGCGCTGGCCCCCGGCGGCTCGATCTCGCTCACCGTGGACCTCTGGCTCAACGACAAGGACCAGCTGGTCCGGCTCCAGCGCACCGGCAGCGGTGACAGCGGCCAGGCGGACGACTCGATCCTCTACTCCGACTTCGCCGGCGCCCTGCTCTCGGTGCAGGCCCCGGCCGAGGCGGACACCGTGGACACCGGGCCCCGGACGGTCTCCCCACTGGCCCGCTGAGCCCCGTCCGGCCCGGCCGGCCCGGCGGGGATCGGCCGTTCAGGGGCGATTTGCCCCGGACGGCCGAGTCCGGTTACTGTTACCGAAGCCAAAGACCGCTGGTTGTCACCGTGCTCGCGAGGGATTCGGTGGCCGAAGGATCTGCGCTTCGTCGCAGGCAGCCCGCGCAGGTGTGTCTGGAGCTTCGACTTCCGGGTCCGCGTTCGCGCGAACATCCGTTGAGGTCGTTTCGAGCCCCGTGCGCCCTGCGCACCGGGGCTCATCTGCTTTTCCGCAGGCTTTCCTTCCGTCCGGTTGGTTCGAGGCGTGAATGGTCGACTTTCGCGGTCGGCCGGATTTCGACATCACGGAAGGAGGCGTAAGCCTATGGCAAGGCCCGACAAGGCTGCTGCCGTCGCCGAGATCACGGACAAGTTCCGTGGCTCCTCCGCGGCGCTGCTGACCGAGTACCGCGGTCTCTCGGTGAAGCAGGTCAAGACCCTGCGTCGCTCGCTCGGCGAGAACGCCGAGTACGCCGTGGTGAAGAACACGCTGACCAAGATCGCGGCCAACGAGGCCGGGATTTCGGAGCTCGACGACCTGTTCAACGGTCCGACGGCTGTCGCCTTCGTCACCGGTGACCCGGTGGAGTCGGCGAAGGCTCTGCGTGACTTCGCCAAGGAGAACCCCGCTCTCATCATCAAGGGCGGTGTCCTTGACGGTAAGGCGCTGTCCGCCGATGAGATCAAGAAGCTCGCGGACCTCGAGTCCCGCGAGGTGCTGCTCGCCAAGCTGGCGGGTGCCCTGAAGGCCAAGCAGTCCCAGGCTGCCGCGCTCTTCCAGGCCCTGCCGTCGAAGCTCGTCCGCACTGTGGACGCGCTGCGCGACAAGGTCGAGCAGGGCGGTGCCGGTACGCCGGCTCCCGCCGCCGAGGACGCCGCCGCCGAGTAATCGGCAGGCTCACGCCTCGCTGCGGGCCCGTGCCCGCCCCACCCGTACATACGGCATCACCTGCCGATTTAGTGGAAGGACGCCATCATGGCGAAGCTGTCCCAGGACGAGCTGCTCGCGCAGTTCGAGGACCTCACCCTCATCGAGCTCGCTGGCTTCGTGAAGGCCTTCGAGGAGAAGTTCGACGTCACCGCCGCCGCCCCGGTCGCCGTTGCCGCCGCCGGTGGCCCGGCCGCCGTTGAGGCCGTCGAGGAGCAGGACGAGTTCGACGTCATCCTCGATGGTGCCGGCGACAAGAAGATCCAGGTCATCAAGGAGGTGCGCACCCTGACCTCCCTCGGCCTGAAGGAGGCCAAGGACCTCGTTGACACCGCTGGTGCCAAGGTCCTGGAGAAGGTTGCCAAGGACGTTGCCGAGAAGGCCAAGGCCGCCCTCGAGGGTGCCGGCGCCAAGGTCACCGTCAAGTGACTTCTCGCCCCCTCTGAGGGGGCCTGAAGCCGGGCCGATCACCCTTGTGGGTGGTCGGCCCGGCTTTTTCGCGTTCCCGGCCCTGGGCGGCCCTGGACGGCCCCTGGGCCGGTCCGCGGCCGGGACGCGCCGGTGTGGCCGAGAGCCCACTCGGCAGCGTCGGTGCGGACGGGTATGGTGATCACCGTCATCGACTGTGGCCCCCACCACGGCTTCTGTAACGCCGGGGGGCGTCCGGCCGATGGACGGGTCGAGGTCCGCACCGCCTGCGGGCCCTTGACGAACCCGGCGAGGCGCGCGATTCTCAAGGCGCGAGTCCGCCCGGTTGGTTTGCCTCTGGATGCATAACCAGTGGCTCAGGCGGGAAATGACTCCACGTGAGTTATGGGGCCCGGGCAGTGCCCGGGCCGGTGCAGTACCCGGTGGGCGTTCGCGTCCGCCGGCTACCGGGAGGAGTCTCCGATTCGGTTTCCGAATCAGAGCTGGACAGCAGTGTGCCCTTTGGCTACACTGTCCCTTTGCGCTGCCTGTTAGCTGCTCCGTGACTCGTCGCCCGGAGTTTGCGTTGCCCTGAAGGGGTCTGGCATCGCCTCCGCAAAGCGGCTCTGACCTGGGATTCCGATCCCGGCGGAGGCCAGTGGCGAGGGAGGCGGGACCAAGCCCGTGAAGGCCCGGCTGGTACGCGCGTAGTGAGCTCCGAGCCCTCGGAAGGACCCCCCTCTTGGCCGCGCCGCGCAACGCCTCGAACAATTCCGCCGCATCCACCGCCCCGCTCCGCGTCTCCTTCGCGAAGATCAAGGAGCCCCTCGAGGTCCCCAACCTCCTGGCCCTGCAGACCGAGAGCTTTGACTGGCTGCTCGGCAATGCGGCCTGGAAGTCCCGGGTCGAGGCGGCGCTGGAGAACGGTCAGGACGTCCCCACCAAGTCCGGTCTGGAGGAGATCTTCGAGGAGATCTCCCCGATCGAGGACTTCAGTGGGTCGATGTCGCTGACCTTCCGCGACCACCGTTTCGAGCCGCCGAAGAACTCGATTGACGAGTGTAAGGACCGCGACTTCACGTTCGCGGCTCCGCTCTTCGTCACGGCCGAGTTCACCAACAACGAGACCGGTGAGATCAAGTCTCAGACGGTCTTCATGGGCGACTTCCCGCTCATGACCCACAAGGGCACGTTCGTGATCAACGGCACCGAGCGTGTCGTCGTGTCGCAGCTGGTCCGCTCCCCGGGCGTGTACTTCGACTCCACCCTGGACAAGGTGTCCGACAAGGACATCTACTCCTGCAAGGTCATCCCCTCGCGTGGTGCCTGGCTGGAGATGGAGATCGACAAGCGCGACATGGTCGGCGTCCGCATCGACCGCAAGCGCAAGCAGTCCGTCACCGTGCTGCTCAAGGCGCTCGGCTGGACCAACGAGATGATTCTCGAGGAGTTCGGCGAGTACGAGTCCATGCGCAACACCCTGGAGAAGGACCACACCCAGGGCCAGGACGACGCGCTGCTGGACATCTACCGCAAGCTGCGTCCTGGCGAGCCGCCGACGCGCGAGGCCGCGCAGACGCTTCTGGAGAACCTGTACTTCAACCCGAAGCGCTACGACCTCGCCAAGGTGGGCCGCTACAAGGTCAACCGGAAGCTGGGCAACGCCGAGTCGCTGGACTCCGGCGTGCTCACCGAGCCCGACATCATCGGTGCGATCAAGTACCTGGTGAAGCTGCACGCCGGTGAGACCGAGTGGAACGACCAGACCGGTCGCGACATCGTGGTCGAGGTCGACGACATCGACCACTTCGGCAACCGTCGCCTGCGCAACGTCGGCGAGCTCATCCAGAACCAGGTCCGTACGGGTCTCGCCCGTATGGAGCGCGTCGTGCGCGAGCGCATGACCACCCAGGACGTCGAGGCGATCACGCCGCAGACCCTGATCAACATCCGGCCGGTCGTCGCCTCCATCAAGGAGTTCTTCGGCACCAGCCAGCTGTCGCAGTTCATGGACCAGACGAACCCGCTGTCGGGCCTGACCCACAAGCGCCGTCTGTCCGCCCTCGGCCCCGGTGGTCTCTCCCGTGAGCGCGCCGGCTTCGAGGTCCGTGACGTGCACCCCTCGCACTACGGGCGCATGTGTCCGATCGAGACCCCCGAAGGCCCGAACATCGGTCTGATCGGGTCGCTGGCCTCGTACGGCCGGGTCAACGCGTTCGGCTTCATCGAGACCCCGTACCGCAAGGTCATCGAGGGTGTCGTCACGGAGCAGGTCGACTACCTCACGGCCGACGAGGAGGACCGCTACGTCATCGCGCAGGCCAACGCCCCGCTGACGACGGAGCTGACCTTCGCCGAGCCGCGTGTCCTGGTCCGCCGCCGTGGCGGCGAGATCGACTACATCCCGGGCACCGAGATCGACTACATGGACGTCTCGCCGCGCCAGATGGTGTCGGTCGCGACCGCCATGATCCCGTTCCTCGAGCACGACGACGCCAACCGCGCGCTCATGGGCTCGAACATGATGCGCCAGGCGGTGCCGCTGCTGAAGAGCGAGGCTCCGCTGGTCGGTACCGGCATGGAGTACCGCTGCGCCGTCGACGCCGCGGACGTCATCACCGCCGAGAAGGCCGGTGTCGTCCAGGAGGTCTCGGCCGACTACGTCACCGTCGCCAACGACGACGGCACGTACACCACGTACCGCGCCGCCAAGTTCACCCGCTCCAACCAGGGCACCGCCTTCAACCAGAAGGTGCTCGTGGACGAGGGCGCCCGGGTCGAGTCCGGCCAGGTGCTGGCCGACGGCCCGTGCACCGACGAGGGCGAGATGGCCCTCGGCAAGAACCTGCTCGTGGCGTTCATGTCGTGGGAGGGTCACAACTACGAGGACGCGATCATCCTGTCGCAGCGCCTCGTGCAGGACGACGTCCTCTCCTCGATCCACATCGAGGAGCACGAGGTCGACGCCCGTGACACCAAGCTCGGCCCCGAGGAG
This sequence comes from Kitasatospora sp. NPDC098663, assembly GCF_044760075.1. NCBI lineage: Bacteria > Bacillati > Actinomycetota > Actinomycetes > Kitasatosporales > Streptomycetaceae > Kitasatospora > Kitasatospora sp. NPDC098663. The sequence continues at coordinate 33,658 of NZ_JBIWAP010000054.1, forward strand.
ATCACCCGGGACATCCCGAACGTCTCCGAGGAGGTCCTCGCCGACCTCGACGAGCGCGGCATCATCCGCATCGGCGCCGACGTCGTCACCGGCGACATCCTGGTCGGCAAGGTCACGCCCAAGGGCGAGACCGAGCTGACCCCGGAGGAGCGCCTGCTCCGCGCGATCTTCGGTGAGAAGGCCCGTGAGGTCCGCGACACCTCGCTGAAGGTGCCGCACGGTGAGTCCGGCAAGGTCATCGGCGTCCGCGTCTTCGACCGCGAAGAGGGCGACGAGCTGCCCCCGGGCGTGAACCAGCTGGTCCGCGTCTACGTGGCCCAGAAGCGCAAGATCACCAACGGTGACAAGCTCGCCGGCCGTCACGGCAACAAGGGCGTCATCTCGAAGATCCTGCCGGTCGAGGACATGCCGTTCCTGGAGGACGGCACCCCGGTCGACATCATCCTCAACCCGCTGGGTGTCCCGTCCCGAATGAACCCGGGACAGGTCCTGGAGATCCACCTCGGGTGGCTCGCCAAGCAGGGCTGGGACGTCTCCGGCCTCGCCGACGAGTGGGCCCAGCGCCTCCAGGCGATCGGCGCCGACACCGTCCAGGGCGGCACCAACCTCGCCACCCCGGTCTTCGACGGCGCCCGCGAGGACGAGATCACCGGCCTGCTGGACAACACCACCCTCACCCGTGACGGTGAGCGCCTGGTGAACTCCACCGGCAAGGCCCGGCTGTTCGACGGCCGCTCCGGCGAGCCGTTCCCGATGCCGGTCTCGGTCGGCTACATGTACATCCTCAAGCTGCACCACCTGGTCGACGACAAGCTGCACGCCCGTTCGACCGGTCCGTACTCGATGATCACCCAGCAGCCGCTCGGTGGTAAGGCGCAGTTCGGTGGTCAGCGCTTCGGTGAGATGGAGGTGTGGGCCCTTGAGGCGTACGGCGCTGCTTACGCGCTGCAGGAGCTGCTCACCATCAAGTCCGACGACGTCCTCGGCCGCGTGAAGGTCTACGAGGCCATCGTCAAGGGCGAGAACATCCCCGAGCCCGGCATTCCCGAGTCCTTCAAGGTCCTCATCAAGGAAATGCAGTCGCTCTGCCTCAACGTGGAGGTGCTGTCCTCGGACGGCCAGTCCATCGAGATGCGGGACTCCGACGAGGACGTGTTCCGCGCCGCCGAGGAGCTCGGCATCGACCTGTCCCGGCGCGAGCCGAGCAGCGTCGAAGAGGTCTGACGGAGGTTGGGCCGGCTGCCCGAGCAGCCGGCCCGCCCCCAGGCCCCCCTCAGACCACATGAACGACTCTCGACTTACGAAAGAGGGCTTGACGACCAGTGCTTGACGTCAACTTCTTCGACGAGCTCCGCATCGGCCTGGCCACCGCCGACGACATCCGCCAGTGGTCGCACGGCGAGGTCAAGAAGCCGGAGACCATCAACTACCGCACCCTGAAGCCCGAAAAGGACGGACTCTTCTGCGAGAAGATCTTCGGCCCCACCCGGGACTGGGAGTGCTACTGCGGCAAGTACAAGCGCGTCCGCTTCAAGGGCATCATCTGTGAGCGCTGCGGCGTCGAGGTGACCCGCGCCAAGGTGCGCCGTGAGCGGATGGGCCACATCGAGCTGGCCGCCCCGGTCACCCACATCTGGTACTTCAAGGGCGTGCCGTCCCGCCTTGGCTACCTGCTCGACCTGGCGCCGAAGGACCTCGAGAAGGTCATCTACTTCGCCGCCTACATGATCACCTGGGTCGACGACGAGCGCCGCCAGCGCGACCTGCCGTCCCTGGAGGCGCACGTCTCGGTCGAGCGCCAGCAGATCGAGAACCGCCGCGACTCCGACCTCGAGGCCCGTGCCAAGAAGGCCGAGACCGACCTGGCCGAGCTGGAGGCCGAGGGCGCCAAGGCCGACGTGCGCCGCAAGGTGCGCGAGGGCGCCGAGCGCGAGATGAAGCAGCTGCGCGACCGCGCGCAGCGCGAGCTCGACCGCCTCGACGAGGTGTGGGCCCGCTTCAAGAACCTCAAGGTCCAGGACCTCGAGGGCGACGAGCTGCTCTACCGCGAGCTGCGCGACCGCTTCGGCACCTACTTCTCCGGCTCGATGGGCGCGGCGGCCCTCAAGGACCGCCTCGAGACCTTCGACCTGGCGGAGGAGTCCGAGCGCCTGCGCGAGATCATCCGCACCGGCAAGGGCCAGAAGAAGACCCGTGCGCTGAAGCGCCTCAAGGTCGTCTCCGCGTTCCTGCAGACCACCAACAAGCCCAACGGCATGGTGCTGGACTGCGTCCCGGTCATCCCGCCGGACCTGCGTCCGATGGTGCAGCTGGACGGTGGCCGCTTCGCGACCTCCGACCTGAACGACCTGTACCGCCGCGTGATCAACCGCAACAACCGCCTGAAGCGGCTTCTCGACCTCGGCGCGCCCGAGATCATCGTGAACAACGAGAAGCGCATGCTCCAGGAGGCCGTCGACGCCCTGTTCGACAACGGCCGTCGCGGCCGTCCGGTCACCGGCCCGGGCAACCGCCCGCTGAAGTCCCTCAGCGACATGCTGAAGGGCAAGCAGGGTCGTTTCCGCCAGAACCTGCTCGGCAAGCGCGTCGACTACTCGGCCCGTTCGGTCATCGTCGTCGGCCCGCAGCTCAAGCTGCACCAGTGCGGTCTGCCCAAGGCCATGGCGCTGGAGCTCTTCAAGCCGTTCGTGATGAAGCGCCTGGTCGACCTGAACCACGCGCAGAACATCAAGTCGGCCAAGCGCATGGTCGAGCGGGCCCGCCCGGTCGTGTGGGACGTGCTCGAAGAGGTCATCGCCGAGCACCCCGTCCTGCTGAACCGTGCGCCCACCCTGCACCGCCTCGGCATCCAGGCCTTCGAGCCCCAGCTGGTCGAGGGCAAGGCCATCCAGATCCACCCGCTCGTCTGCACCGCGTTCAACGCGGACTTCGACGGTGACCAGATGGCCGTCCACCTGCCGCTCTCCGCGGAGGCGCAGGCCGAGGCCCGCATCCTGATGCTGTCCTCGAACAACATCCTGAAGCCGGCCGACGGTCGCCCCGTCACCATGCCGACCCAGGACATGGTGCTCGGTCTGTTCTTCCTGACCTCGGACCGGGAGACGGTGAAGGGCGGTGGCCGTTCCTTCTCCTCGACCGCCGAGGCCGTCATGGCCTTCGACGCCCGCGAGCTGGACGTCCAGGCCCCGATCGAGCTGCGCCTGCCGGCCGGCACCGTCCCGCCGCGCGGCTGGACCCCGCCGGTGGACGAGGAGGGCCAGACGGCCTGGTTCGACGGCGAGCCGTTCCGCCTGACCACCACCCTGGGCCGCGCGCTCTTCAACGAGCTGCTGCCCGAGGACTACCCGTTCGTCGACTACGAGGTGGGCAAGAAGCAGCTCTCCGCGATCGTCAACGACCTGGCGGAGCGCTACCCCAAGGTCGTCGTCGCGGCGACCCTGGACAACCTGAAGGCGGCCGGTTTCCACTGGTCGACCCGCTCGGGTGTCACCGTCTCGATCTCCGACGTCGTCGTCCCGCCGAACAAGCCCCAGATCCTCGAGGGCTACGAGGCGAAGGCGGAGAAGGTCCAGCGTCAGTACGAGCGCGGCCTGATCACCAACGACGAGCGCAAGCAGGAGCTCATCGGCATCTGGACCCAGGCGACCAACGAGGTCGCCGAGGCCATGAACGAGAACTTCCCGAAGACGAACCCCATCTTCATGATGGTCGACTCGGGTGCTCGTGGAAACATGATGCAGATGCGCCAGATCGCCGGTATGCGTGGTCTGGTGTCGAACGCCAAGAACGAGACCATCCCGCGACCCATCAAGGCGTCGTTCCGTGAGGGTCTCACCGTGCTGGAGTACTTCATCTCCACCCACGGTGCCCGTAAGGGTCTGGCGGACACCGCCCTCCGTACCGCCGACTCCGGCTACCTCACCCGTCGTCTGGTCGACGTCTCCCAGGACGTCATCATTCGCGAGGAGGACTGCGGTACCGAGCGCGGCCTGAAGCTGGCGATCGGCACCGTCGGTGCGGACGGCGTCCTGCGCAAGGCCGACGACGTCGAGACCAGCGTCTACGCCCGCATGCTCGCCGAGGACATCACGGTGGACGGCAAGCTCCTTGCCACCGCCAACACCGACCTCGGCGACGTGCTGATCGACGAGCTGATCCGCCACGGCATCGGCGAGGTCAAGACCCGCTCGATCCTGACCTGCGAGTCGGCCGTCGGCACCTGCGCCTTCTGCTACGGGCGTTCGCTGGCCACCGGCAAGCTGGTCGACATCGGTGAGGCGGTCGGCATCATCGCCGCCCAGTCCATCGGTGAGCCCGGTACCCAGCTGACGATGCGTACCTTCCACACCGGTGGTGTGGCCGGTGACGACATCACCCAGGGTCTGCCGCGTGTCGTCGAGCTCTTCGAGGCCCGTACCCCCAAGGGTGTGGCCCCGATCTCGGAGGCCACCGGCCGGGCGCGGATCGAGGACACCGAGAAGACCCGCAAGCTCGTCATCACCCCGGACGACGGCAGCGACGAGATCGCCTACCCCGTCTCCAAGCGTGTGAAGCTGCTGGTCAGCGAGGGCGAGGCGGTCGAGGTCGGCCAGAAGCTGACCATGGGTGCCACCAACCCGCACGACGTCCTGCGCATCATGGGCCAGCGTGCCGTCCAGATCCACCTGGTCGCCGAGGTCCAGAAGGTCTACAACTCGCAGGGTGTGTCGATCCACGACAAGCACATCGAGATCATCATCCGGCAGATGCTCCGCCGCGTGACGATCATCGAGTCGGGCGACGCCGAGCTGCTCCCGGGCGAGCTCGTTGAGCGCGGCCGCTTCGAGACGGAGAACCGTCGCGTGGTCGCCGAGGGCGGTCACCCCGCCTCCGGCCGTCCGCAGCTGATGGGTATCACCAAGGCCTCGCTGGCCACCGAGTCCTGGCTGTCGGCCGCCTCCTTCCAGGAGACGACCCGGGTCCTCACCGACGCGGCGATCCACGCCAAGTCGGACCCGCTGCTGGGCCTCAAGGAGAACGTCATCCTCGGTAAGCTCATCCCGGCCGGTACGGGTCTGCCCCGCTACCGCAACATCCGGGTCGAGCCGACCGAGGAGGCCAAGGCCGCGATGTACTCGGCCGTCGGCTACGACGACTACGACCTGTCGCCCTTCGGCGCCGGCTCCGGCCAGGCGGTTCCGCTGGACGACTACGACTACGGCCCGTACACCGGCTGAGTCCGACGTTCGGCTGTCAGGGCGGTCACCCCTTGCGGGGTGGCCGCCCTGCGGCGTTCCCGCTGCGGGGCCCGGGGCCCGGTGGCCCCGCGGGAAACGGATTAGGTTCCCCGGCGGAAGTCGCGTAGAGTCGTGTTCACCGACGCGGGGTGGAGCAGCTCGGTAGCTCGCTGGGCTCATAACCCAGAGGTCGCAGGTTCAAATCCTGTCCCCGCTACTCAGTAGCAACGAAGGGCCCGGAGGCATCAAGCCTCCGGGCCCTTCGTCGTTCCCGGCTCCGGCCCCTCCCTCGTGCGGGGGAGGGGCCGGAACCGCTCCGGTGGGGGAGGCGGAGGAGGGGGCGGCCGGGGGAGGCTTCGCGGGTCGGGACGACGGGGCTTTCGAAGGGGGCCGGGCATGAAGCGGGTACGGGGCGCGATGGCGGCCGCGGGGGCGGCGCGCAGCATCACGGCGGGTACGGGCGCCGGCGGGGTGTCGGTCGGCGGTGTCTGACCGGGCCGTTCCGGAGGTCCTGCCGGTAGGGCATGATCTTCTCCGCGGGGGCGGTGCCCCCGGACCCGGGGGAGGGGCGGCGGTGGTGCGAGCGGCGCGCTGGCGGAGCTGGTCGGCCGGGCTGAGTCCGTACGTGCTGGACTCGCTGCTGGCCGTGGCATCGGCCGGGATCTCGCTCTGGGCGGTCGGCAACGACGACCGGGCCTGGCCGTGCTGGATCTACCTGCTGGCGGTGTCCACCGCGCTGTCGCTGCCCTGGCGGCGCCGGGCGCCGCTGGCCGCGTTGGCGGCGGGCAGTGTGGCCATCATGGCGCTGTCCGTGGTGGCGCACTCGGCGAGTCCACAGGTGCCGCTGGCCGGGGTGATCGGCATCTACACGGTGGCGGAGCGCTCCCCGGACCGGCAGCGCTGGACGGTGCTGGCGGTGGTGGTGATCGCCAACGTGATCGGCACCCACTCGCCCAACGGCATGCTGTTCAGCCTGCTCACCTCGGTCGGCTCGTTCGTCTTCGGCTCGCTGGTGCGCGCCCAGCGGCGGCTGACCCGGCTGGAGGCCGAGCGGGCCCGCGAGGCGGGGGAACGGGCGGCCAGTGAGGCGGGCCGCGCGGTGGTGGAGGAGCGGGCCCGGATCGCCCGGGAGATGCACGACATCCTGGCGCACGCCGTCTCGCTGATGATCATCCAGGCCGAGGCCGGGCCGCTGGTGGTGCACGCCAACCCGGACCGGGCGATCCGCGCCTTCGACGCCATCGCCGACACGGGCCGCGACGCGATGGTCCAACTGCGGCGCGTCCTCGGAGTGTTGAAGGAGGAGGGGGCCGGTCCTGAGCTGGCCCCGCAGCCCCGGCTGGCCGAACTCGCCGACGTGGCCGAGCGGGTGCGCCGGGCCGGACCGGCGGTGGAGCTCGAACTGGCCGACGGGCTGGGCGCGGTGCCCGCCGACGTCCAGGCCGCGGCGTACCGGATCGTGCAGGAGGCGCTGACCAACACGGTCAAGCACTCCGGCGCCGACCGGGTGGCGGTCCGGGTGCGGCGGTCCGGGGACACCATGGAGGTCGTGGTGTCCGACAACGGGCGCGGGCTGCCGGTGACCGCCGGCGGCGCGGTGAACGGCTGGTCCGGCGGCCGCGGGCTGGTCGGCATCCGGGAGCGGGCGGCGGCCTGCGGCGGACGGGCCGAGGCCGGACCCGGACCGGAGAACAAGGGCTTCCTGGTGAGTGCCCGGCTGCCGTTGGGGGTGGCGGGCGTGGTGGAGAAGGCGGGCGGATGAAGCCGATTCGGGTGGTCGTCGCGGACGACCAGGAGCTGGTGCGGGCAGGGTTCGGGATGATCCTGGACGCGCAGCCCGACATCGAGGTGGTGGCCGAGGCCTGTGACGGCGCCGAGGCGGTCGAGGCGGTCCGCGCCCACGGCCCGGACGTCCTGCTGCTGGACGTCCGGATGCCGGTCATGGACGGGCTGGAGGCGGCCCGCCGGGTCTGCGCCGAGTTCCCGTCCACCAAGGTGATCATGCTGACCACCTTCGACGCCGACGACTACGTCTTCGACGCGCTGTACGCGGGCGCCAGCGGTTTCCTGCTCAAGGACGTCCGGCGGGACGACCTGGCGCACGGGGTGCGGATGGTGGCCTCCGGGGAGGCGCTGCTCGCGCCCTCGGTGACCAGGCGGCTGATCGGCGAGTTCGCCGCCCGCCGCCCGGGCTCGCCCGAGCGGGCGGTGCGGCCGCCGTCCAAGCTGCTGGAGCAGCTCACCCTGCGCGAGCAGGAGACCCTGCGGCTGCTGGCGCGCGGGCTCTCCAACGCGGAGATCGCGGCCGAGCTGGTGGTCAGCGAGCACACGGTGAAGACGCACGTCAGCAATGTGCTGAGCAAGCTGGGGCTGCGGGACCGGGTGCACGCGGTGGTGTTCGCGTACGAGGCCGGCGCGGTGGTGGCGGGGGAGGCGTAGGGACTCTCCTACGGGGTCCTGGCCGGCGGGAGGGGCCCGGCCGGGACTCCCCCGTGCGGGGGAGGCGGCGGGTTCGCCGGTACGGGCGATCCGCGACGAGGGGTGCGGCGGACAGCATCTGCGGTGTCGGAACGGACCACGGGCCACCAGCCACCTGCCGGGGCCGCGGATCACCACAGGAGATCGTCGGATGAACACCCCGCAGCAGAACCGCCGCACCGCCTACGCCGTCGTCGGCGCCCCCGCCCTGATGGCTCTCTACGGGGGGATCCGGCTGGTCCCGGGCTCCCGGGCTCCCGGCCTCGGCTGGACGGTCGGCCACACCGCGATGTTCGCCGGGCTGCTGCTGTTCGCCCCGGTCCTGCTCGCCCTGCGCGGGCTGCTCGCCCAGCGCGGCACCACGGCCGGGCGGCTCGCGGCCGGTGCCGCGCTCGGGACGGCGTTCGCCGGCCTGGCGGCCTCGCTGGTGCAGATCGGGATCGACCTGTACGTCGGCCTGGCGGCGGCGGACAAGGCCGAGCAGTCGCGGATGTTCGACCGGGTCCAGAGCGTCCCCGGGGCGCTGCCGGTCGTCTACCAGATCGGCCCGCTGCTGTTCTACGTCGGCCTGCTGGCCCTGCTGGTCGCCGCCGCGGTGGGCGCGGCCCGGACGCTGCCCTGGTGGAGCCCGGTGCTGATGCTGGTCGGCACCGCCGCCTCGGGGGTCGACCTGGCGCTGATCCCGGTGGCCGCGGTCTGCTACCTGGTGGCGCTGGCCCCGCTGGTTCGCCGCGCCGCCGGGCCCCGCCCGGCAGTGGTCTGACCGGGCGCCCCGTACGGGCGGCCGCTCCCACGGGGGAGGGGCCGCCCGTCAGCTCATCCGGAACACCGGTCCGCGCGGGGTGAACGGCAGCCCGGCGCCCCGGGGGACGAGGAAGGCGTGCTCGCGGCGTACCCGCAGCACGTCGCAGGCGCCGTCGGTGATCACCAGCACGGGCGCCCCGCGCGGGAAGTCCTCGGCCCGCTCCAGCAGGTCGACGCCCGGCTGGAGTACGGTGCCGCCGCGCCCGCGCACCCGGACCCGGCCGGCGATCTCGCCGACCGGGACGTACCCGGCGTCGTGCGGTGCGGCGTCGCAGTGCACCACCCGGGCCGCGGGCACGTCCCGGGCGGCCGCGTACGAGGCGATCGCGCCGAGTGCCTTGCCGAGCAGGACCCGGTTCATCGAGCCGGAGGTGTCCAGGACGACGCCGAAGGTGCAGCGCGGCACCTCCTCGGGCGGGTGGTAGCGGCCGGCCCGGGGGATGTCCGGGGTGGCGGACTGCCGGCGGGCCGGGCGGGAGTAGCTGCGGACCGGCTCCGGGCGGGGCACGAACTCGTCGAACCAGCGGGCCAGCCGGGCGTCCCAGGGCAGCGGCGGATGGGCGAGGGCGCGGATCTCCTCGACCAGCCCGGCGGGCAGCAGGCCGCGTTCGCGCTGGTGCAGCTCGAAGCCCTGCTGGAGGCCGCGGCGGTAGAAGTCGTCGAGGTCCACGTAGTCGCGCGGGCCGCGGTCCAGCGGTGCGCCGAGGATGTCCGGGCGGTTCTTGCCGGCCAGGGTGGCGAGCCGGCGGATCCGGCGCTCGTCGCGGACGATCCGGTCGTACACCTCCTCGGCCGACAGCCCCTTCAGCTGCGGGTCGTGCAGCAGGCCTTCCGGCATGTCGCCGACGCCCATCTCCAGCAGCCAGCCGTTGATGACGTAGTCGGCGGCGACGTTGAAGAGGAACGGGTCCCGGCCGCCGCGGCGCTCGCCGTGTCGCAGGGCGGCGTGCAGCATCTCGTGGCCGAGGACGAACCGCCACTCCTCGTCGGTGTGCTGGCGCAGCGGGTTGATGTAGACCTCGCCGGCCTCGGCGTTGACGGCGGCGATGGTGATGCCGTGGGCGCGGGCCAGTTCGGCGTCGGCGACGACGGTGAGGCCGGCCGCGATGCCGCCGAGCAGCGGGTAGGAGGACACGAACCAGCCGAGTGCCCTGGTCCACGGCCGTTCGGGCAGGAGCTCGCCGGTCTCCTGGTCGATCCGGCCGCCGGCCCGGTCCATCGCGGCGGACATGGTGCGGGTGAGTGCGGCGGCGAAGGCCGCCGACCAGTCCTGCGGGGTGTGGCCGTGGTCCTGCCACTCGACCAGCAGCTGGTCGTGGTCCGCGGCGCCGGCCGTCCCGGCGTCGGCGGGCGGCAGGCCGTCGCGGCGCCAGCGGGAGGCCAGCTCCTCCTCGTCGCCGCCCGGGTACTCCTGCGGGAGGGCGACCGGGGGGCGGCCGACCGGGAAGGTCGCGAGGAAACGGTTCACCACCGCGCAGCGGGCCGCCTCCTCGTAGACGTCGGGCTGGACCCGGACACCCCGGGCGGCCGGGACGTGGCCGAAGCCCAGGTGCAGCAGGCAGTGCGCCAGCACCCAGGCCCACTCCTCCGGCTCGGCCCGGCGGCGCGGGTTGACGTGCACGGTGCCGTCGGAGTCGACCACCGCCCAGCCGCCGGGCGGGGCCAGCCCGCAGTCGTCCCGGCGGCAGAAGTCGGCGGGCACGGCGTCGAAGGCCGGATTCCGGCGCAGCAGCCGGACTCCCTCGGCGAAGACCTCCGCGCCCGGGTCCGGCTTCTTCGCACCCTTGTGGACGGAGGGACTCACCGGCGGGCCTCGACCAGCCGGGGCATGTCCCGGGCCGCCTCGATCAGGAACCAGGAAGGCAGCACCGGATTGCCGTCCGCGCCGTCGGCGATCACCGTCTGGGCGACCTCCACCGAGATCTCGGCCAGCTGCACCAGCAGCGACTTGGCCCGGAAGGCGGTCTGGCGCTGCGCCCCCGAGGCGTGCTCCTTGCCGGCGGGCAGCTCCTTGACCAGGCGGCCGCGGAAGGCGTCGGCCAGGTAGTAGAGCAGGTCGCGGTCCTCCAGCCGGTGCGGCCAGCGGGCGTCGCCCTTGAGGATCGCCTCCAGACCGTACGCGTTGCGGACGATCTTGGCGTAGCCGCAGAAGGCGATCGCGTGCTGCGGGGTGAGCAGCCCGTACGCGAGCACCTTGAGGGTCTCCTCGTCCAGGGTGGGGCCGAAGGAGTGCAGGGCGTCGGAGAGCATGTGCCAGGCGCGCGGGGTGGAGAACGGCTCCTCGGTCTTCGGCGGGGCGGACCACAGGTGGTCGGGCCGGTCGGTGACGTAGTCGATGACCCAGGGGTGGATGCCGGCGCCGGCCGCCCAACGCAGCCAGTCCGCGGCGCTGGCCCGCAGGTGCACGTGGACCATGCGGTTGACCAGCGCGGACGCCATCGGCCGGGCGAGCGCGCCGTCGGTGGCTCGGTTCCCGGCGCCGATCACGATCGAGCCGGGCGGCAGCTCGTACGAGCCGATCCGGCGGTCCAGGATCAGCGAGTAGAACGCCTTCTGGACGTCCGGGGTCGCCGCGTTGAGCTCGTCCAGGAACAGGCAGTACGGCTCGTCGCGGGCGATCTGCTCGGGCGGGCAGAACCGGGAGCGGCCCTGCGGGGTCAGCTGCGGGACGCCGATCAGGTCCTCTGGCGCGAGCTGGGTGCCGACCAGGCTCACGCACTCCAGACCGAGCGACTCGGCGAACTCCCTTACCAGCGAGGACTTCCCGATCCCGGGCGCGCCCCAGAGGAACACCGGCCGGACGGTGGCCAGCCCGAGCAGCAACTCGGGAATCTGGACGGGCGAGACGCTGACTGCTCCCTGCACGGGGCTCCTTGGCAAGTGGTGGGGTGACCGGCCCAGTGTGCGGCGGCGGTTGACGCGGCGCACCCGGATTTTCGGTGGCGCCCCGAACCGGCCCGCCCGTACCGTCCGGGGCATGAACGCGAAACGCCCCCTGATCGCCGTCCTCACCGGCGCGGGCATCTCGACCGACTCGGGCATCCCCGACTACCGCGGCCCGCAGGGGCTCTGGCAGCGCGATCCGTCGGCCCAGGACCTGGTCACCATCGGCCCGTACCGCGCCGATCCCGAGGTGCGGCGGCGGGCGTGGCGGCTGAGGCTGGAGACGGGCGCGCTGGGGGCCGAGCCGAACGCCGGGCACCGGGCGCTGGTCGATCTGGAGCGCTCGGGGCTGCCGCTGCGGGTGCTCACCCAGAACGTGGACGGGCTGCACCAGCGGGCCGGGCTGGCCCCGCGCAAGGTGCTCGAACTGCACGGCACCGCACTGGAGGTGCAGTGTCTGGGCTGCGGGGCGACGGGGCCGATGGCGGAGGCGCTGCGGCGGGTCGAGGCGGGCGAGCCGGACCCCGACTGCCGGGCGTGCGGGGGGATCCTGAAGCCGCGCACGGTGATGTTCGGCGAGAGCCTGGACCCGGAGGTGCTCGGGCAGGCCGACTCGATCGCCCGCGCCTGCGACGTGTTCATCGCGGTCGGTACCAGCCTTCAGGTGTTCCCGGTGGCCGCGCTGCCGTACGACGCGGTGCGGACGGGGTCGAAGCTGATCATCCTGAACGCCGAGCCGACGCCGTACGACGAGGCCGCCGACGAGGTCATCCGCGAGCCGATCTCCCAGGCGCTGCCGGCCCTGGTGCGGAGGCTGGTGGCGGAGGGGCTCTGAAGAAGGGGCTTAAAAAGGGGTGAACCGCATGCGTACGATGATCCTTCCGGCTCCCCCCTCATGGCCTGGAGTGATCGAGCGATGACGACGACGGCGAAGTTCGACCCCTGGTCGGCGGCGTTCGTGGCCCACCCGTACGACGCGTACGCCGAGTTGCGCGAGCACGCGCCGGTGACGTACTTCGAGCCGACCGGGCAGTGGCTCGTCTCGCGGCACGAGGACGTCAGCGCGCTCCTGCGCGACCGGCGGCTCGGGCGCACCTACACCCACCGCTTCAGCCACCAGGAGTTCGGGCGGCCCGAACCCGACCCGGCGCACGAGCCCTTCCACACCCTCAACGACTTCGGGCTGCTCGACCTGGAGGCCCCCGACCACACCCGGATCCGCCGGCTGGTCTCCAAGGCCTTCACCCCGCGCATGGTCGAGGGCCTGCGGCCGACCGTCCAGCGGCTCGCCGGGGAACTCGTCGACGGCCTGCTCACGGTCGGCGGCGGCGACCTGATCGCCTCCGTCGCCGAGCCGCTGCCGGTCGCCGTCATCGCCGAGATGCTCGGCGTGCCGGAGAGCGACCGGCACCTGCTCCGGCCCTGGTCCGCCGACATCACCGGCATGTACGAGCTCAACCCGAGCGAGGAGGCCGCCCGCAAGGCCGTCACCGCGAGCACCGAGTTCTCCGACTACCTGCGCGCCCTCATCCGCGAACGCCGCACCGCCCCCGGCACCGACCTGATCAGCGCGCTGATCCAGGCCCAGGAGGGCTCCGACGCGCTCAGCGAGCAGGAGATGATCTCCACCTGCGTGCTGCTGCTCAATGCCGGCCACGAGGCGACCGTCAACACCACCGGCAACGGCTGGTGGGCGCTGTTCCGCAACCCCGGTGAACTCGCCCGGCTGCGCGGCGCGACCGACGCGCTCCTGCCCACCGCCATCGAGGAGCTGATGCGCTGGGACACCCCGCTGCAGCTGTTCGAACGGTGGGTCCTGGAGGACATCGAGCTGCGCGGCGTCACCATCCCGCGCGGCTCCGAGGTCGCCCTCCTCTTCGGCTCCGCCAACCGCGACCCCGAGCGCTTCACCGACCCCGACCGCCTCGACCTCGGCCGCACCGACAACCCCCACATCACCTTCGGCGCCGGAATCCACTTCTGTCTCGGCGCCCCGCTCGCCAGACTGGAACTCACCGAGTCCTACGGCGCCCTCCTGCGCCGCGCCCCCGGCCTGCGCCTGGCCCGCGAACCCGAGTGGAACCCGGGCTACGTGATCCGGGGCCTCAGGGAACTGGTGGTCGAGGTCTAGACCCAATGCCGGTGACTTTGTGGTCGGTGTCTCGTTGGTTGTGGTGTGGCGAGGGTGGGGCAGGTCAAGTCGCCTGCGAATGAGCGGGTATCGGAC